>NZ_CP080545.1:5727500-6100890 GCF_019550795.1 Paenibacillus sp. sptzw28 | reverse complement strand
GTTATGGTTTGGACCTGCTTGTATGCATGATTCAACTGTGACGAATGCTCGAAGCTGGAACTAACGGCGCAGGTGACCAGGCAGTAGTGCTTATCACGGTCCAGGATTTGCTTCAGCTCTGCCAGCATCCCGGACAGCGCTTCTCTATTTTCCCCTTTAATAACAGACAGGATTTGATTTTTTTCAATTTGAAACGTGTGTGAATCCGGAAACAGTTCGCTTGTGATGAGCTTGATATGCTCCCGAATCGATTGGACTGCGCGGTCGCTTGAAATGTTCAGGTCGGCAAGCGCCGCGGCACGGAGGCCCAGTTCGTACAAAATGACGGTATAGCTTTCGTCGAAAGTCAGGAATTCCTGCCATTCACTGATGTCGTCATTAATGCTCTTCAATTGGCTCATGTAACCATAGCTGGTCAGAATCGTGTTTTGCCGGTGCATTTTATGTTGAATGTCTTCCTTCTCTCTCAGCAGCTCGCGAATGTTCCGCTCGATCAGGTCGAATTCTTGAATATTGCTCTGTAATTGAGCCGGATGACCGCCTGTAACGGCAGACAGGATATGCTTGACCGGAGCTTGGATCCGTTTGCTGAAAAAGTACGAGGCCGTAAGTCCGATTGTTAGTGACAGCATGAAAATCAGCAATAACACACATGTGAGACTTCTTATTTGGGATGCGATGCTTCCGTAAGGAACGGCTGTGATATACGTAAGGCCGTTCGCATCTTTTTCCGAAAAATAATAAAAATCATCTTGAAGAACGTAATCCGTATTTTCCTTGAATACGGGAATTTGCTGCGCACTGAGACGGTCGTTTGACCGGTAAAGCATGGTGCCGTCCGAGTGGAGAATCATGAGGATACGACTGTCCTCTTCCCCGAAAAATGCCCTCTGAGCTTGTGCTATATCCAGAAATGCAATCACCTGATACTTGCTGCCCGGCGTTTTAAATGCGTAGGGGAGCAGTTCTTTTCCCCCCGGAACCTCGGTCGAAGGGGCGAAATCAGCGGCCGGCAGCAGCGCAAAGGTGCCCTTGGATTCGAACTGTCGTTTCCAAAATGCATAGGGATAGGATTTGCTGGCATATGAACGGACAAACATTTCCTCCGCACCGCTGCTGCCCGCTTGATCAAGTGCAAATTCATTCGCCTCGAAATGGACGACCAGCGCTTCCAAATAAAAGAGAGGCTTGTACGCTTCCCGTCTAATCGTGTTCGTCACGTTCCTCGCTTGAGGATAATCGATGTTGTTCCTGTCCGGGGAGTTCTGCGCCAGCCGGGAAAATTTCATCACGGCTTTATCCGAATAAACGTCGACAAGCAGCCTTTGAAGCTGAGAAAAATACGTTCCGTACCGCTCGGCCGTGTTGATCAGAATTTGCCGGTTAGATTGAATAATCTCGTTTTGCAGGTTCCTTTTAAAGAAAATAAAGAGAAGCACATTGAACAAAGAAAACAAAACGATGATGCACATAAAGCTGAGAAATATTTTAACGAACAGGTTGTTCCTTGAGGAAATAAACCGCTTCATAACATGAATGCCCCTTTAATCGATCACTACCTTTATGTTACTTCAAGCGGACGTGGAAAGGTATGAAAAGTATTAATTAACATCGTTTCTTAACGAATGGAAAGAATCGAAAGTTCCGTTAATTTCGGATTATGCATACCCGTTGTATGATCGGACGTGGCGAATCAACAGTTGAGGAATCAAACGTGATTCGAAACTTGATCAGAAAAGGAATGATACGAAGTAATGGGGAACTGGAAGAAGAAATCCAGAAAGGCATTATCAGTTATTCTTGTGTTCGCCTTATTGGCTGTGATTTGTTTGCCTAAGGGTTCCGTAAGTGCTGAAGGTGAATCAGGAGGGATCGCTTACCCGCCGCTGCTTATAACGGAAATCGTCTTTGATGCCAAAACCGCGACGACTGCTACATACAGTGCGGAAAGCTATGAATATTTTGAACTCCATAATAATAGTAATCAACCGATTCCTTTGAATGAGTACAGCGTGCTGTATGGTTATTATGACGATCGGCCGCCGGTCAAGCTGGATATTACCGACAATAAATCACTTCTGCCGGGCGAAACGGTTGTTCTCTGGAACTGGCTCGAGAATTCCAGCGACACATTGGACAAGTTCAATGAAACTTATGGTACGGCGCTTACCGAAGAGAATATCGTAAAGCTTGTACCGGGTTATGAGTTTGACAATACAGGGGGACGCAAGCTTTCAATCGCAACCGATGCAGGCGATATCGTTGTAACGGCCAGGTACAATGATACCGGGACTTTCGACAGTGCGAATGAATCGGACGATCTGGATCATACAAGCGTAGTTTATAACTATGCGCAGGACGGCTCTCCGCTGATGGTAAAAGCGGGATCCAAGCAGCCGCCGACGCCGGGCCAAATTCTGGACGGACAGGTTCCCGCAGAGACGGTACCGATGCCGGGTGGCGGAGCGGGGCCTTATCTGCTCATATCTGAAATCGTATTTAACGCGAAAACGGCAGCCGGGGCAACCGGCGGCGGAGAAAGCTACGAATACGTGGAGGTATACAACAACAGCAATCGGCCTGTGCCGATGAACGAATATCAGATCGTGTACGGTTATTGGAATAATACGACACCGATCAAGCTGGATATTACGGATGATAAAGTGCTCCAGCCGGGAGAAACCGTCGTCATCTGGAATTATGTCGTGAATACAAGCGATACTTTAGCCAATTTCAACAAAGTATATGGAACGTCTTTTACTGATGATCAAATCATTACACTTAATCCAGGCTCCGGCTTCGCCAATACCGGCGGCCGGAATATTTCAATCGCAACTGATACCGGAACCGTGATCGCGACCGTGATTTACAATAACGCGAACGGTTATAACGCCAATGATGCTTCCGACAGTCAAGACCAAACCGGCATCGTCTACAAAGCTGCGCCGGACGGCTCGCCGGCCATGGTGAAGCTGCTGACCAAACAACCCCCGACGCCGGGAAGGCTTCTTCCGGAACAGATTCCGGCGCAAGCCATGACGCTGCCTGAGGATTTCTTGAAGCCGTTGATTAGCCATACGATTCCGATGGGATCAACTACGCCGAAGGATTTGGCGATTACGGCTTCCGTCAGAGACGACCAGCAGGTGGCTGGTGTCACGCTGCATTACAAGAACCGGGAAGCAGCTGAGTATACCGCCATTCCGATGAAAGTCGGCACCGAAGGCCAATATTCGGCGGTTATCCCTGGAACAGCGCTTGAGAATATGTCGCTTCTGCAATATTACATAGAGGCGACGGACGGCACGAATACTAACCGGACCCCTGAAGAGCCGGAACAGAACCACGAAATTCAAGTGTTCGAATCGATTGGTCCGGTTAATCTCGAGCTCCTTATTACCGAGCTGCTTCCTGACAACAGAGGCGGGGACGCCTATGAATATGTGGAGGTCTATAACAATACGAACCGTAAGATTAATCTGAAGGATTATCGTATTGTATATGCCGTTCGCTCAGGCGGTACCACAGTTTGGGATATCGATACCGATTCGGTTGTGGAGCCGCAGCAGACCGTCCTCATTTGGGTCCAATCGACTGCAAGCAAGAACAAACCGATTTCCGATTTTAACAACCATCATAACGTGAATCTTGACGCTTCGAGGATCGTTCCTATCTTTGCGGACGGTATGAACAACGCTGATGAAGGAAGAATCATGATTGCTGCCGATGCCGCATATCCCGTATCGCATGTCGGCGATATTGTTACGCAAGCATGGTTTAGTGTCAGCAGCGACCAAGCCAGCGATGACGGCAAAAGCATCGTTTATGAATATCCGAAAAACGGCACGAACCGGATGTTCCAGCGGGCTTTCGGCCAAATTGCGACTCCGGGAACGATTATAAACGCGCAGGTGCCGGATCAACCGGTCGATATTCCGGAGGATACGGAGAAGCCGGTCATTTCCCATACGCCTTCATCCGGTGAACAGCCGTTCGCTGATTTGAAGCTGGAGGCTTCCATTACGGATAACCGGAAGATCAAGCAGGTGAAGCTGTACTACAAACAGGGTGGAGAGACGAACTACCGCAGCGTTAATATGCCTCGTACCTCAGAGGCGAATCTGTACCGCAGTGAGACCGTGTTGCAGCAGAACTTCCTGCTCGCCAATTATGTGGACTATTACTTCGTCGCGTCAGACGGGTTCCAAAGCCGATCCACATTGGATGACAACGGAGGCGTACCGTATCGTTTGAATTTCATTCAAGATAAGCGGCCGCTTGCGCTTAATGTGCAAGAAGGCGAATACATCCGTGGAACTCGTATCATTCAAGCAAACAGCGCCGCTGCAGGAAACTCCGTTCAACTATCGGTCGACGGTCTGGCGCTGGAGTCGCAGCCTACGCTTCCCGGCGATGGATACATTTTGTTCGAAGCGGACGATATGCAGTCCGGTTCGTTCAAAAACGGACTGTTGGTCAACGAGGAAGTGGTCGGTTTTCTGCCGGATGGATGGGCTTACAGTCAAAAAGCCGTGGCCATTCCCATGCATAAGCTGAAACCGGGCCAAAATATCATTACCCTGGCAGCCGGCAACGGGGTTTCTCCGACAGCCCAGGAAGGCAACAATGACGACTTCAGGCTTCAAAACGTTCACATTGTGCTGTGGAACGGATCGGATCAGCAGATTAGCTCCGCCCGAATTAAAAACGCCAACGGTACCTACACAAACGTGGATCCGTTAGAGCGGGTCACGATCGGCGACGGAAGCGCAAGCGATGCGACCGCCAAGCAGCGAATCGAATATACGATCGAAATTCCTGCGGAGCTGTTCCAGGGCGTCTATCACACCTTCGATTCAACCAAGACGGCTGACGGTGAGCATACGTTCCTGGCCGAATCGGGCAGCGGAGATAAGGTGAGCGTGAAAGCCGCAGTGGACAACACAGCTCCGGCAGTGGAGGGAATGTCGCTGGAGGACGGGAAAACGTACAGGGGCGAGTTGACCTTCGACGCGAAGGTATCCGATACCGGTTCCGGAGTTGACTTGACGGAAGCCACTCTGGACGGCGAGCCTATTACGATTCCATTCAAGCAATATGGTGCGGAGCTTCAGCCGGGGAATCATGTATTTCAAGTAAAAGCGAAAGATAAAGCAGGTAATGAAGCGATCCGTACCGTGACGTTCGTGCTGCAAGACGAAAATCCTATGAAGCCGTCCGATCCGCAGCCTGCCGCTAATGCGACGGGGGTGAGCCGGAACGCAAATCTCAGCGTGAAAGTGACCGATCCGAATGGGGATCCGCTCAATGTTACATTCTATAAAGCCTACCAGTATGACTTTACGGGTAAATCCGTGATCAAAGGATTTTCGAACTCGACCGACCGCGAACCTCCTCTGGAGCTTGTACCGGCAGGAGAAACGGAATTCACGGCTGAAGATAAAGCCAAAGTAATGGCGAATGACGGGAAGTATCTCGTAACCGAATCCGACATGAAGTTCCCTTATCATCGGTTTGACTTTACGGTGAGCCATGAACTGGCCGCGGCCGACGAGGTGGAAATCGTATGGGAAGGGCACTCGCTTCCCGACCGCCAGGTAACCCTGTACACGTGGAATCATAATACGGCCAAATGGGAAGCCGCTGCACGGGGTATGGGAGCGGAGGATTTCCAATTGAAAGCGAAAGTGAATGCGGGAGATATGGTCCGCAACAATGTGGTTAACGTGCTTGTTCAGGATTTGGTTCCTTCTCCAGGCGATGTAGACTTTACCTTCGCATGGGTAAGCGATACGCAATATTATTCCGATTCCTATCCGAATATTTACGAGACTATGATGAAGTACCTGGTAGAAGAGAAAGAAGAGAAGAAAATTATTTACTCCATCCACACCGGGGACCTTGTCGACGATTGGGACAGGCCGGATGAATGGGCCGTCGCTGATAAGAGCATGAAATATTTGGACGACGCGGGCATGGCATACGGTGTTGTGGCGGGTAATCACGACGTCAACCATGAAGAAGCCGACTACAAAGAGTACTATAAATATTTCGGCCGTGACCGGTTTGAGAAGCAGCCGACGTTCGGCGGAGACCTCAATAACAACCGTGACCACTATGACCTTGTTTCTTCGAACGGACACGATTTTATCATTATGTATTTGGGATGGGATGTGGAAGAAGATACGATCAAATGGGCTAACGACGTGCTGAAGAAGTACCCGGACCGATATGCGATCATTGCGACGCACCAATATATTTCGCCAAGCGGCGCATATGCGGGAGACGGTGAGAAAATCTGGACGGAAGTGGTAGCCCCGAACAAGAACGTCTACATGGTGCTTTGCGGGCATCATCACGGCGTTGCATATAACGTCAAGCATGTAGGCGAACGGACCGTGGTTGAGCTGCTGTCGGATTATCAATCAGGTCGCGAAGGCGGGCAAGGCTATATCCGGTTCCTGCAATTTGATCTGGACAACCACAAAATCCACGTCAATACGTACTCGCCTTATATGAAGGACGAAAATTACTATGATGAACCCGGCAAGGACGAATTCGATATCGAATATCCGGTGAGGCAGGTGAAAAAGCAGGTCGCTACCGATTACATCGGTGTCAATGTGTACACGAAAGCTATAATCGATAGCAGGAAAAATGCCAAAAGCGGTTCGACTGCGGCTGCCAAATGGAATAAGTTGGCCGGCAATACAACCTATTATTGGTATACCAGCGTGACCGATCTGTTTGGAGGCAAGGCGGTATCGGATATTTGGAAGTTCACGACCAGACGATAAAGTAGAAACTGTTCATAGGAACGGGTGAAAGAGTCCCTTAGGGCGGACTCTTTCGCTGTTCCGGTTCCCTTGAAATATCTCTTACCACCTCATAAAGGCGGCCTGGAGCCGTTTCTTCGTATGCATTGGAGGAACCCTTATCATGTTCAGACAGCTGAAACTTACAGACGGTAAAATCGCTTTCTCAATATTAGCAGTTATCGTTATTCTCGGAATAGCCGCTCCGTCGGCGCAAGCCCATATGTCTACGACCGGCTACTCGGAAATTTCCATTGCCGGCAATAAGCTTAAATATCAGCTTTACCTGGATCCTGGTGAAGTCGGACAGTGGATTGACTCCCGGTCTGACGGCGTATTTGTGATCGAGGGGGCTTCCAATTCAAAAAGCGCATCCGGTGAACAAGTGACATGGACGGAGGAGGAATTACTGCCTTTAATCGAATACTCGCTTGCGGTGGAAAACAATGGTGTAGAAACCACACCGACGATTGATGATATATCCATCAAAGAAAGGGCGGAGCGCCCCTATTTGTTCATGAATTTGGAATACGAGTTTTCTGAGCCCATCGAGACGTATAAAATCGACTATCATTTCTTTTTTGATGATTTGGATCCGCTCCATCAGAATATAACGATTATCCGTTCGGGAGAAGCAGCGGTTAATACCGTTTTTCATAAAGACCATCGTGTCGCATCCGACCGGATTAGTATGCTTGCGGCCAACAAAGTTACGATGCCAGTATGGGCAGCGACCATGGTCGAATATACGAAACTGGGCGTCGGGCATATTTGGACAGGCATTGATCATTTGCTGTTCATTATCGCGCTTGTATTATTAAAGCAGCGAAAGAGGGACTATCTTAAAATATTAACGGCGTTTACGGTTGGTCATAGCGTAACGATTGCTCTTTCGGCGCTGGATATTGTTAACATACCGACCAATATTATTGAACCGGTCATTGCTCTTAGTATCACGTATGTCGCTGTGGAAAATATATGGATAAAGAAGCTGGAATGGAGATGGATCGTCGCACTGCTATTCGGTTTGATTCATGGATTCGGCTTTGCGCAGGTGTTAAGAGGTGCCCTCGGAGATCAGTATCTGCTCTCCCTGTTCTCCTTTAACTTGGGAGTAGAGACCGGGCAGATTGCGGTGCTTGCCGTTTTGCTGCCGCTTCTCGTGCTTGCGGGGAGCTTACGCTGGTATCGTGCAGCAACATACAGCATATCAAGCCTGATTGCCATAGTTGGATTCTATTGGTTTGTAGAGCGAATTGGTTAATAATATTAATAATCGTTGTGGACCTTCCCCAACCTTATATGGTTGGGGATGTCCATACCACCGCTGACAGAGCGATCAGCGCAGGCAGTCCCTGCATCAATAATATAGACTTCTTCGCAGTCGCCCCGCCGTACACGGCTGCAACCAAAACACATATCAAGAAGAAAATTTCGATCTGACGGCCTATCGCCGGATCCGGATGAACCATACCCCACACTAAACCTGCTGCCAGAAAACCGTTATAGAGCCCCTGATTGGCCGCGAGCGATTTGGAAGCTTCCGCAAATTCCTTCGTTGTCCCGAACGTCTTTATCACCCTTGGAGTGGTCCACATAAACATTTCCAAGACGAGGATGTAGATGTGCTCCGCCGCAACGAGACCGACTAAAATTAGACTGATCAAATAATCCCTCTTCTCTCCTTAGTATTCGCTATTGATTATAATCGTTCACCGATAACTTGAGAATCTCCCGCCAAAATCGCCACGGAGCAAATAGATATTTTGAAAATCGATGATGCCTTCGGGCGTCTTTTTTCTTCTCCGGCACTGAGCAAAGGAAATGATTATTTCATTTAACAAATTTCAATAGATGTTATATAAACTAACATAATTGTGTGATTTAAAGGGAATAAACTTAATGAAATTTTAATATATTTCGAATATAATGAGTTTTAAGTGCCAAATTTCTTTACAAATTAACGCACTAATGTGAGAGAGGTGTAAGGTATTGAGGAAGAGAACCGGAATCTTATTAGTTGTTTTGATCGTAACGGGGAGTTTACTTGCGGCGTGTTCCCAGAAGAGCGGGAATAGTGGGGTAGAGCAGGTGTTTCGGATGAATATCACGGCGGAACCCCCTTCGCTTGATCCCGCTCAAATGCAGGATCAGGTTTCTTCCACGGTTATGACCGGATTGTTCGAAGGTTTAACCAGGCTTGACGATAAGGGAGCTGTCGTTCCGGCGATTGCCGACAAATGGGAAATCTCTGATGGGGGCAAGAAATATATCTTCCACATTCGCAAGGATGCCAAATGGTCGAATGGCGACCCAGTCACGGCACACGATTTTGAATACTCCTGGAAACGAACTCTGGATCCGGCGCTAACACCTCCCGCTCCTTACGCATACCAGCTGTATTACATAAAGAATGCGCAGAACTATAACATTGAGAAAGGAAACTCCAAGCACATCTCCGACCCCAATATGGTTGGCGTTAAGGCGACCGATGACAATACGCTTGAAGTCGAGCTGGAAAACCCGACTCCTTATTTCCTCAGTCTGACGTCATTCTACACCTATTATCCCGTTCACAAGTCGGTGAAAGACAATCCGGCTTGGGCTTCGGAAGCGAAGACGATGATATCAGACGGCCCATTCAAAATGGCTTCATGGAAGCATAATGCCAGCATTGAGCTCGACCGCAATCCGTACTACTATGATAAGGCTCAAATTAAGCTCGACAAAGTGGAATTTTCCATGATCAAGGATGCGAATACGGAACTGAGCATGTATCAGAGAGGGGATCTGGATTGGGCCGGCAAACCTGTCGGGCTGATACCGACCGAGCAGCTCGCGAAGTTTATTGCAGATAAAGATCCTGAGCTCCATGTCAAAGGGGTTGCCAGCACGTACTATTACTTATTCAACAATACCAAGAAGCCGTTCAATAACGTGAAAGTGCGCAAGGCGCTGGCTATGGCCATCGACCGGAAAGCTCTCGTAGAGAAGGTGACCAAAGGCGGTGAGACTCCGGCTTACGGCTTTGTACCGCCTGGTATTCACGGCGTGAATGGAGACTACCGCTCCGAGGTGCCGGATACGTACTTTAAGGAAGATATCCCGGAGGCCAAGAAGCTGCTTGCCGAAGGGCTTGCGGAAGAGGGTATGAAGTCTATGCCGTCGGTGACGCTAACGTTCAATGAAGGGCTTCATCAGCAAGTCGCGGAAGCCATTGCGGATATGTGGAAGACGAATCTCGGCTTCACTGTGAAGACGGAAACCCAGGAGTGGGCGGTATTCCTGCAGAACCGGACGAGCCTGAACTACGACATAGCCCGCGCCGGCTGGGGGGCCGACTATAATGACCCGATGACCTTTATCGATTTGTTCACCTCCACAAGCGGAAACAACGACGCAGGCTTTAAGAATCCGCAGTACGATGCGCTTGTCAAAGAGGCCTATTCGACCAACGACCAGAAAGCGCGCGTCGAAGCGATGAGTAAAGCCGAGAAGATTCTCATCCAAGACGACATGGTGATTATGCCGCTTTATTATTATACCAGCGATGAATTGATTAAACCTTATGTTAAAAATGTACTGATCGACTATAAAGGCGACATTGACTACACCCGGGCTTACATCGAGAAAAAATAGGGAACGGGCTTAGATAGACAGATGTGATTCGAGGGGATAGGCCTGTATTCGGAAGCCGGTGAATCGGCTGCAGAACACAGGCTGATATCCCTCTCCTTCTAGTTGAAGAGGAGGCGGTAAGCCGTGGCTCGATTTATAGCCCGTAAATTCATTAATATTCTGCTATCCCTCTTTGTGCTTGCCACTGCAACCTTCTGGCTAATGAAGATCGTTCCGGGCAACCCTTTTCTCAGTGAGAAAATGCCTGTCCGAATCCGTGAGAGCCTGATGGCCTACTATGGCCTTAATAAGCCGATCTGGGAGCAGTACTTGGTTTATTTAAACAATCTGATTCATTTCAACCTTGGTACCTCAATGAAAAGCCAATACCAAAGCGTTACGGGCATCATCTCCGACTCGTTCGTGTATTCCCTCCAGCTCGGCATTGTCGCAATCGTCGTTTCGGTTGTTGTTGGTGTAGGGCTCGGCATGGCGGCAGCGATGTATCACCGCAGGCTAATCGATAAAGCGGCCATTATATTGGCCGTTCTCGGTATTTCGGTTCCTAACTTCGTGATCGCTTCCATGCTCCAATATTTTCTAGGGGTGAGAATTCCCTTGTTCGCTGTACAGGGCTTAGACGGCCCGCTCGATTTTGTTCTCCCGGTTATCTCTTTATCGGCACTGCCGATCGCTTTCATCGCCCGGCTGACCCGCTCTTCGATGCTTGAGGTACTGACGGCGGATTATATCCGGACAGCCAAGGCCAAGGGCATGCCGGGATACGCCATTATTGTGCGTCACGGACTGCGAAACGGTATTCTTCCCGTCGTCACCTATATTGGTCCGATGACCGCCAACATTATTACCGGTTCGGTTGTCGTCGAGGAGATCTTCGGAATACCGGGTCTTGGAAAGTTTTTTACCGACAGCGTTCTGAACCGTGATTACACGCTTATTATGGGGATTACCTTGTTCTATGCGATCATTCTGATGCTGGCCCGTTTCCTGACCGATGTGGCGTATGCGTTCATTGATCCGAGAATTAAGCTTCAGGCCCGTGAAGGAGGTTGACAGCATGCAGCCGGCAGATATGAGTCGCCAGGTAGCGGACCCGGGGAAATTTGTACGTTTAGGGAGAAAAAGAAATTTGGCGGAGTTGGCAACTCCGCAGGGCCGCTCCGCATGGTATGACGTTTGGCTGCGGATCCGCAGAAGCCGCTCGGCAATGATTTGCCTTGTTATCCTTGTTTTGTTGTTTATATTGGCCATCATTGGCCCGATGCTGACCCCGTTCAACTATTACTCCAATGACTTGAACCATATCAACGAAGCGCCTTCGAGTACGCATTGGTTCGGTACTGATACTCTGGGACGCGATATGTTCGAGCGCACGTGGATGGGAGCGCGCATCTCACTGACCGTCGGAGTGACGGCGGCTTTGGTTGACCTGCTGATCGGTGTGATCATTGGAGGGATAATGGGTTATTTCGGCGGGCGTGTGGATGAGATTCTCAATAAAATGACTGAAATTTTGTATGCCATTCCGTATTTGCTCACAGTCATTTTGCTAAGTGTCGTCATGGGTTCCAGCATGCTGACGATTATCGTGGCTTTGTCGGCGACCGGATGGATCAATATGTCCTGGATCCTGCGGGGTCAAATGATGCAGCTGAAGAACCAGGAGTACGTGCTTGCCGCTCGTGTGATGGGTGCCGGCGGATTCCGCATCATGCTGCGCCATCTCATTCCAAACTCGCTTGGTCCTATTATCGTAACGGTTACCTTATCCGTTCCGACAGCAATATTCACAGAGGCCTTTCTCAGCTTTCTCGGTCTTGGGGTGCAGTCTCCGGCGGCATCCTGGGGTGTCATGATCAATGATGCAATGTCCAGCTGGTCGTTGTTCCCGTGGCAGATGCTGTTTCCGGCAGGACTGCTCACTGTGGCGATGCTGGCGTTTAACATATTCGGCGATGAACTGAGGGACGCATTCGATCCGAAAGCAAATAAAGACTAATAGAGGTGAAAACGGATGGAACCGATTCTTCAGATAAACGATTTGCACATCTCCTTCCGTAAAGGGGGCGGAGAGGTTCAGGCGGTACGCGGCGTTGGCTTTCATGTCAATAGGGGTGAGGCGGTCGCGATCGTCGGTGAGTCAGGCAGCGGGAAAAGCGTAACGGCGCAGTCCATCATGCGGCTCATTCCTTCACCGCCCGGATTCATTAAACAAGGCTCGATTACGTTCAAAGGCGAACAGCTGCTGATGAAATCGGAGAAAGAGATGGAAGCCGTTCGCGGGAAGGATATCGGGATGATATTCCAGGATCCCATGACTTCCCTGAATCCGACGATGACGATCGGGCGTCAAATTGCCGAGGTGCTCATCCGGCACCGGGGACTAAGCAAGAACGATGCCCGGAAGCGTGCGGTCGAAATGCTCGGGCTTGTCGGTCTGTCGAACCCTGAATCCAGATATGATCAGTATCCGCACGAGTTCTCGGGAGGAATGCGGCAGCGGGCGATGATTGCCATTGCGCTCGCATGCGATCCCGCCCTGCTTATTGCGGATGAACCGACGACGGCGCTGGATGTCACGATTCAGGCGCAAATACTGAGCCTGATGAGAGATTTGCAGCACCGGTTCGGCACCTCCATTATTCTCATCACGCATGATCTTGGAATTGTAGCCGATTTATGCGACCGCATCATTGTGATGTACGCCGGTAAAGTGGTCGAGGTTGGAGAGAAACGCGAGATCTTCCGAAATCCGCAGCATCCTTATACGAAGGGGCTGATGCGTTCGCTCCCCCGGCTTGACCGCAGCAAAGACGAGGCTTTGGTACCTATTGAGGGTGCTCCGCCTAATATGGCCAATCCGCCTGCGGGGTGCGCATTCTGCGACCGCTGCGGCTATGCGATGGAAATATGCGCCGAGCAGGATGCGGCTATGTATGCACACAGCGATTCGCACGAATCCAAGTGCTGGCTTCATTTTCGGCCGGAATAAGGGAGGGATAGACATGACAAATGGCGGAACTCCGCTTGTAGAAATCGAGCACTTAAGTAAATTTTTTAGCGTAGGCAAAGGGAGAACGCTTAAAGCGGTCGATGATCTATCGTTCACCATCCGGCAGGGGGAGATGCTCGGTATGGTCGGCGAATCCGGCTGCGGTAAATCGACGGCGGGACGAACGATGGTCCGGCTGTATGAGCCTACGGCAGGTCAAGTCCGTTTCGAAGGACGGAATATATACGATTTGCGCGGAAACAAGCTGAAGGCGCTTCGTCGGGACATTCAGATGGTGTTTCAGGATCCCTACGCTTCTCTGAATCCCCGTTGGACTGTAGAGAACCTTATAGCCGAGCCGCTGGACATTCACGGTTTGGCGGGCAGCAGCAAGGAGCGGCGTCTGAAAGTCGAGAGGCTGCTGGAGCGGGTAGGGCTCAGCGCCTCCCATGTAAAGCGCTACCCTCACGAATTCTCGGGCGGTCAGCGGCAGCGGATCGGCATTGCCCGGGCGCTGGCGGTTGATCCGCGATTCATCGTCTGCGATGAGCCGATCTCCGCGCTCGACGTTTCCATACAGGCGCAGATTGTTAATCTGCTTAAAGATTTACAGCGTTCAAATAAGCTCACTTACCTGTTCATTGCTCATAATCTTGCAATGGTCAAGCATATCAGCGACCGGGTGGCGGTCATGTACCTCGGTAAAATGGTGGAGCTCGCCGAGAGTGACGAATTGTATGCGAACCCACGGCATCCTTATACGATCGCGCTGCTCGCGTCCATTCCGATTCCCGATCCTGACGTGGAAGCAAGCAGGGAACGGGTCACCCTTAAGGGAGAGATGCCGAGTCCGGTCGATCCGCCCAGCGGCTGCGCATTCCGTACCCGCTGTCCTGCGGCAGCGCAGCGGTGCGCGGAAGAGACGCCGGCGTTCCGTGAAGTCGGCTCAGGACACTGGGCTGCGTGCCACTACGCATAGTGTTCCAATACACATCAAGAGCCCCTGTCCCTATTGGACAGGGGCTCTCTTTTACAGGAATAGTCAGTTGGTAAGGATGAAGAGATTGGGGGTTATAGGGCCGCTGGTTCCTCGGATAGCGCCGTGTTCAAGTCTCAGGGCTATTTACTATCAAAATGTTAACAATTACCACTTTAAGGAGACAGGGCAAACGAATCGTATAAAAGGCAGGGGAAAATAGTCATTATAGCGGGGATAAATGCAAGCACAGAAAAAAATTTGCAAAAAGTAACTGATTTTTTATACAATTTATAATTATACTGATGGAATTTTTTGTCGAAACTGATCGAAAAGGAGCGAAAAAACGTTATCTCTTATCTTCTTGTGGCACTGCAGACACCAAAGGGGGCGATCCGATTAAGATCAGTTACCAGGGAATCATGTTCCTAGTCTTCTCTTTGTTTTCTTTAGTCGGTATGATCATCACATTTGCCGGGTTCTATTTATACATGTCCAGCTATTTGGAGAACCAGTCGGCCAAAACCCTGGAACAATTGACGGTTAAGATCGCGGAGCAAATTGATTATTTGTATAGTGAAATGAATCACATTTCGCTCCAAATCATTCACACACCCCAGCTTATGAACACTATGAGAAAAGCAAGCCAGTCTAAAGACAATGAAAATTACTTTGCAGAGCACACGGAAACGGCGCGAATTGCAAAGGGTTATCTGGACTCCTTTAACGGCCCGGATTTAAAGGTATCCCGCATCAGTATGTATAATAACCATGGCGATTATGTAAGCTTGGGGTTACTTCCTGATAATTCAAGCGATATCCGTGCACGGCTCCAAAGAAAATCGTCCAAGGCCGATGTATTACCCGGAAACGAAAACATTCGACTAACCGGCCCTCATGCCGATGTGTGGTCCGGGGACGGTCGACGGTTTGTGTCGTTCTATCGGGAGATTCGCGATGTTTCGAAATCATATGGAATAATCGAAGTGCAGCAAAACGCTTCGAAATTTGAAGATATTTTACAGTTCCCCAATATGGGAAACAAGGAAGTGTTCGTGTTCGACAAGGACGGCTTGTTGGTTTTAGAAAACGCTAAAGCGCATTCCGGGCAACTGATGACCATGAGTCAAATGATTGGCGGCAAATCCGCCGTCTTGGATCATGGATTTCTTGCCCGGCAGGATTATATTTTCAGTTACCGGAAGGCTTCTTTAAGCCAATGGAGTATTGTCCTGGTAGAGCCAAAGAGCGAATTTCTCTCACCAATAACAGCGATAGGAAAACTAATCGCAGCAGTAACGATAACGGTCACTGCCCTCAACATTATCATGATCTTTCTGACCAGCAAACAGCTTACCAAGCCTTTTCGGAAGCTGCATTCTTCGATCAGGAATGTGAGTTTAAACAATCTTTTAATTGAAGTCGAGGACACTTCAAACGAAATCATTCTCATGAACAGGACATTCAACAGCATGTTCGAACGATTGAAAGAATCGATGGAACAGATTGATCAAGCGCGTACGAGGGAAATGAGAGCGCGTTTGAAGTCCCTGGACACACAAATGGATCCGCACTTTTTATATAACGTTCTGGCGGTAATCGGCGCAGCCGGCGAGCAGGCAGGTGTGGATAAAGTAATGGACTTGTGCGGAAAACTCTCGGGAATGCTGAGATATAGTTCGAGAAATCTTGACGGTGACACTTTAGTGCGTGATGAAATGAACTATGCCCAGCATTATTTGGATTTAATGAAAGAAAGATACGAAGATCACTTTCAATACCGGCTTGAAATGGAGGAGGAAGCGCTGCCTTTCAAGGTGCCCCGCTTGATTTTTCAACCTCTCATTGAAAACTGTTTTCGTCATGCTTTTCAGAAAAGCTGTCCGCCGTGGGTTCTTCATGTTTCGGTCAAGCAGACAAGCGAATACGAGTGGCTGTTCGAAGTGAAGGATTGGGGTGACGGTTTTGACCCGGAAATTTTGAAGCGGCTGCAGCTGAGAGTGGAATCCGATCTAATATCCGGCGAAGCTGCTTTAGAAACAGAGAAACAATTACAAGGGAATGCCGGGGGAGTAGGTCTTCTGAATACATTGATCCGTACAAGGCTTTTTTACGGCGGACGTGCATTTTACGAGATTGCTTCTAACGAACCGGCCGGGACAATCGTTCGAATTGGAGTGACGCGAAATGATTAACATCATGATAGTCGAAGACGAAGCGCCTATTCAACGCAGTATTAAATCGGCGGTCGAAGCCTCAGGCGGCAATTTCAAAGTAATTGCGACGGCATATAATGCTCAAGAAGCGCTTGACCTTTTGCAGAATGAGAAGCCGGATATTATTATTTCGGATATACGGATGCCGGTGATGGACGGCATCGCTTTGACAGAGATTGTCCGGGCAACGAATCCTCAAATTGAAATGATTTTGTTAAGCGGATACGAGGAATTCGACTATGCCAGGAAAGCGATGACGCTTGGCGTGAGACACTATCTCTTGAAGCCGGTATCCCGCACGCAAATAAAAGAACTGCTCGATGCCGTTTGTTTTGAAATGTTAGGGAAACGAAGGGAATTATACGCACAGTATGCCGCTTCTCTTGTCTATGGCAAATTGTTATCGGTGATCCCTTTCCAGCAGCAGGAACTTTATGAGTCGCATATTTTCTTCTTATGCTGCGCAGGGCCGTTTCCTACTTTTTCGTTCGAAGACGATATTCCCGGAAAAGTATACTGGGAACAAAACGATTTGCAGCCGATTTTGCGTGAGACTATGAGGGGGAACGGCGATTTTGCCGTTATCAATGGGAAAACCGTTTCGGAGCGAATCGTTATACTGTCTTTTTTTCAAAACAGACAGACGGGAAGCGAAGAGGAATGGTTGGCTGCCATTACGGCTCGTTTGGGAACTCAGCTGCATGTATCCGTCGTCTCCAGCGGATATTATTCCAACCTGGAAGATACGGCGTCGATTTCGCAAACTGCCCGTTCCATGCTGTATAAACATATTTTATTCGGCGCTCCAGTCCGTTTATTTATAAAGGATGCCCAGCCGCCGGTCTTCGAAGTGGAATCCGATCCGTCTATGGAACGGAAGCTCGCAGCGGCTTTGGAGCGGGAAAACATCAATCTGTTCAAGGCAGAGATTCAATTACTGCTTGCAAAATGGAAGCAAAGACCTCTGAGGCAGAACATTCTGGAAAGAAAGCTGCAGCGAATTTTAACGCTCCTATCCCAGCATACGGGGAAAGCTGCTTATTACACCGGCGAAATGCTCGAAATCGATGTGAACCAGATGGTCCTGCAATCAAAGGATTACCAAGCAATTTTCAATTATACGTGCACAATTATTGACTTCCTCTCCTTTTATAACAAGAACGATAAAGGCGAGAGGGAGAACGATAAATTGGCGGAAAAAATCGAACAGTTTCTGCTGGAACATTACACAGAGCAAATTAATCATCAAACGCTGTCTGAGAGATTCGGTCTTGTGCCTTCTTACCTGAGTAAAGTTTTCATCAAATACAAAGGGCTCTCGCCCGCCAAATATATCGTGAGGCTCCGAATCGAGACGGCCAAGAAACTATTGGTGGAACATCCGGGTTGGCTCGCCAAAGATATTGCAGAACTCGTCGGGTATCCTGACCCAAACTATTTCAGCCGGATTTTCAAACGTGAAACAGGAATGTATCCATCCCAGTATCGGGAACAAAAAGGAGAAATCATGGTCTGATGGATATGTAACGCCGGAGCAAATAATCCCATCCTGGCAAATCGTGTACGCCGAGTATATGACCCGGAAGCATCAGCCGGGGTTTTGATTGGTGGCAGACAAAAAATCCATCCCACTAGTTTTAAAAAATCCATCCAAAAAACGGATTGAGCATGGTACAAATTAATGAATGGAACAATTGATAAGTCAGGTTCCTCTTTATATTCAATGCGGTTTCTTACGAGAAAGGGGAAGGACGAATGATCAGTGAAACCGGCACTGCTATTCGAACCTTAAGCAGCAAAGCTCAATCGTTAACCGTGGACAAATGGATGGGATTCTTGCAAAGAAAATGCCCGGACACCTTTCGACATTCGGAAAGAGTCGCCCTTTTAGCCGGGAATGCGGCTGCATCTTTCGGACTTGACTCCCGAGACACGACTGCTCTGATACGCGGTTGTTTCCTGCATGATGTGGGCAAAACCATGATTCCGGGCGAAGTGCTCCGCAATAGGAAACCGCTTAACCCAATGCGGTTAAACTTAATGCGGCTGCATCCGCAATTGGGTGCCGAACTGCTTGAAAATCTCTCGATACAGGACCCCGAAGTTATCGCGGTCGTTCGTTACCATCATGAGAGATGGGACGGTAAAGGGTATCCGGAAGGCTTGTCCGGCGAAGAAATCCCCTATCTTGCCCGCATATGCGCCGTTATCGAGGCCTATGACAGTATGATTTCCAAGCGGCCCTACCGTCATGACGGAGGAAGAGGCGAGGTTCGAGCTTGTTAAAAATTGCGGAACGCAATTTGACAGCAGCGTGGTGCGCTGTTTTCTCATTTCGTTACAGAAATGAACAAGTCCGTTCTCGTCCTGCAACTCTATTTAGGGACGAGTCAAGGCACTAAAGCCTCTCGTCGGATTACTGTTCGACAGGCCGGCCCAGTTGCCGCGTTAATGATAGACCCGGTCCACACTGAATGTGACCGGTTTTTTTCTGTCCGGAAAAGTCCGATTGAAACGTTTCGCTCAACTGAAAATCCAAAAAATCCATCTCATGATTTTAAAAAAAGCCATCCAAAAAAAAAGAAGATCATGGTAAAACGTATATACACGGTTCAAGTTAACTAATTCGTATTCGACAGTCAACCAACGCAGTAAACGACAATTAAATACTTCGTACGACAACGGCAAAGCCACTGAAAGGTGGTGACGCAAAGCTATAGGGGCTTAAGTGGATCGAATGCATCCAACATGCCAGCCAGTTACCGAATACGGCGGAAACCCCCGTCTATTTAGCAACAGTAGACGGGGGTTTCTGTTATTTGAAAGGGGTGATGCAGCTGAAAGATAAGGTTACCAGCACACTTATTTATGCCGCTTCACGTCAACGCCGGAGTTATTTATCCGCTAACGGATGGACGGGATATGCTGATTATCGGCCAAGCGATCCGGAGATATGAAGGAGGCATTATTACGATAACGGAATGCGGGCAGGCATAGCCGTGATACGGGGATTTGAAAATCTTCTCCTCGAATCATAACGCCTGTCTGTTTCCGGCTTGGGGATAACAAAAAAATTACGGAGGGTTTCCATCATGCAATTTACTCAACGAAAACGAATCGGGTTATTCAGACGCATCGTTTCCGCAACACTCAGCGGACTCATGGTATTTTCAGCGGTTGCATCCTTACTTTTGTCCCCCACCTCCGCAGCTGCGGCGGCAACGCCTGTGACGAGGGTGTTGCAGTACTGGACTAACGGGTATACCGCTATGAAGGATGCGCTCGTCGCGCAAGAACAGGGAACAACGAACTTTGGCAATTCAGCAGCGCTTATCATTGGTAATTTGGCGACCGGGCAGAGATATACGTTTCTCCAATTCGATCTTGCGTCCATCCCGCAGAACGCCGAGATTACGAGCGCGAAGCTGGAGCTGTACTTAAATGATGCCAGGGTGAGCAGCAACATAGGAACCACCAATGTGCCAATCGCTATCCATCAAGTGACAAAGGATTGGCAGGAGAATACGCTTACCTGGAACAACGCGGTAAGCACCCCAATCTATAACACGACGCCAATTTCAAGCCAGATGACGACAAGCGTTGCGAACGGTTCCTGGAATGCATTCGATGTGCTGGGTCTGACGCAGCAGTGGGTGTCTGGAACGGCAGCGAACTACGGAATCATGCTTAAGAGAGATAATTCCACGGATGCGTCAGATTTCAACAAGGGATTCGATTCCAGCGAAGGAACCACCCGTCCCAAATTAACGATCACATATAGCGTACCGGCTACGGACTTCACCGTTGCGCCTGCGGAGCTTACCCTAATCCAGGGAGGAAGCGGCACCAGGCTGAAAGCCGACTTTACACCGGATAATGCCACGGATCAGAGTGTGACGTGGACGTCCAGCGATTCTTCGGTCGCGGCGGTGGACGCGAATGGATACGTGACGCCGGGCGCCAACCTCGGGAATGCCACGATCACAGCGACGACGGCGGACGGGTTAACGGCGACAAGCACGGTAACCGTCAGAGCCCCCGCTGCGAGCGACAAGCCGGTCACTACGACGCAGGTCGTGCTGCAGCAAGGGCTGAACGGGTATGTCGGTACAGACGATACCAGTGTCCACGAATATAATACCTATCCTGATACCAACTGGGGCGCTTACGACCGGACATATGTTGGCCGTGTTGCGGCTTATGTGAATGACAGAAAGAGGGCGTTGCACAAATTCGACATGTCGTCCATCCCCGCCAATGCCATTATTACAAGCGCGACGCTGGAGCTTTATCTCCTCGACGCAGCCAACAATACCGTCTCCATGGGCGCGCGGGAGATTCTCGAGCCTTGGGTGGAAGGGAACAAGAGCGGGACTGCTGCATCGGCTGGCGAAACAACATGGAACAACCAGCCCTTATACGACGCCGCGACGGTCGACATCCAATCGGTCAGCTACACGCCTAACACCTGGAAAACCTTTACGTTGACCGGTACGGTGCGGCAGTGGGTCGAAGGCGGCAAGCCGAACTACGGCGTGGAAATTGTCGATCAAGACGAAGCTACGAATGTAGCGAACTATAAAATATTCGCTTCCTCTGAATATTCCGACTCCACGAAGCGACCGATTCTGCGGATCAATTACTATATCCCCGCGACAGGCGTCGACGTGACGCCGTCGGCCCTTTCGCTGGTACAGGGCGGAAGCACGGGGCAGCTAAGCGCGGCAGTGCTGCCGAGCACGGCAAGCAACAAGAATGTGCGCTGGGTATCGGATACGCCTGCGGTGGCGACAGTAGACCAGAACGGCGTCGTCACGCCGGTCGGTCCGGGAACGGCAGTCATTACCGCGACGACGGACGACGGGCACTATACGGACTCGAGTACGGTTACCGTGTCGGAGCAGGACGTGAATCTAAGCAATTTGACGTTGTCGCAAGGGGCAATGACGCCGGCATTCGACCCCGCAACGACGGACTATTCCGCGACGGTGGCCCATAGCGTGACGAGCATGCAGCTTACCCCGACGACCTCCGACCCGAACGCGACGGTGATGGTCAACGGACAGAGCGTGGCGAGCGGCAGCGCCTCCTCGCCGGTTTCCCTCAATGTGGGGGCCAATACCATTAAGGTGGTCGTAACATCGGCGGCGGGGACGATGCGCAAGACGTACTCCGTCATTGTGTACCGGCAGGCGAGCACCAACGCCAATTTGAGCAATTTGGCACTGTCGCAGGGGACGTTAAGCCCGGCGTTCAGCAGCGGGGTGACAGGCTATTCGGCCACCGTGGCCAATAGCATCACCAGCGTGGACGTGACGCCGACGGCGGCGGACCCGGGTGCGACGATAACGGTGAACGGCAAGGTTGTCGCCAGCGGCACCCCGTCAACCGTTCCCTTAAACGTGGGGGACAATATTGTCAAGGTAATCGTCACGGCGGAAGACGGGACGACGCAGAAGCTGTATACGGTGACGGTCACCCGTCCGCCGAGCAGCAACGCCGAATTAAGCGGGTTGTCGCTGTCGCAGGGAACGCTTAGCCCCGCGTTCAGCAGCGGCACGCAGAGCTACGGCGCAACCGTGGCCAACAGCACAACAAGCGTGACGGTGACGCCGACGTCGGCGGAACCGAACGCGACTGTCACGGTGAACGGGCAAACCGTGGCGAGCGGCACCGCGTCTGCGGCGATCCCGCTTAGCGTCGGCGACAACCTGATCAACGTGACGGTGACGGCGCAGGACGGGACGACGAAGAAAACGTATACGTTGACGGTCACCCGCGCGCCGAGCAACAGCGCGGACTTGACCTACCTGTCGGTGTCCGAGGGAAGCCTGGCGCCGGCGTTCGGCAGCGGCGTGCAGCAGTACACGGTGAGCGTAGCGAACAATGTGACCGGCATCACGGTCACCCCGACCCTGGCGGATCCGAACGCGACGGTGAAGGTGAACGGGACCCTGGTAGCGAGCGGTTCGGCATCCCCAAGCATTCCGCTGAACGTCGGGGACAACCCGATCAACGTAACGGTGACGGCGCAGGACGGCACGACGACGAAGACGTACACCGTGACGGTGAAACGCGCAGCGAGCGCGATCGCAAGCCTGAACAACCTGGCGCTGTCGCAGGGCACCTTGAGCCCGGCGTTCGGCAGCGGCGTGACGAGCTATACGGCGGCGGTGGCCAATAGTGTCAGCAGCGTGAGCGTTACGCCGACGGTAACGGATGCGAATGCAACGGTGAAGGTGAACGGAACGCTGGTACCAAGCGGTTCGGCATCGGGGGAGATTCCGCTCAGCATTGGGGACAACCCGATCGATGTGACGGTCACCGCCCAAGACGGCACGACGACGAAGACGTACACCGTGACGGTCACCCGAGCGCCGAGCAACAGTGCGGGATTGACTGATTTGGCTCTGTCGGACGGGACGTTAAGTCCGGCGTTCAGCATGGGAGCGACGGATTATACGTCCACGGTGGCGAACAGCGTCTACAGCCTGACCGTGACGCCGACGACGGCCGATCCGAACGCGACGGTCACGGTGAACGGAACGCTGGTGAATAGCGGTACGGCATCGCAGGCCATTTCGCTGAATGCCGGAGACAACCCGATCGCCGTGACGGTGACGGCGCAGGACGGAACGACGCAGATGACCTATAACGTCGTGGTGACCCGCGCAGCATCGGGCAGCGCGGACCTAAGCTATCTGGCGTTGTCCGAGGGAAGCTTGAACCCGGCGTTTGCAAGCGGCGTGACGAGCTATACGGCGGGGGTAGGGAACAGCGTGGTCAGCGTGAAGGTAACGCCGACGACGGCCGACCCGAACGCGACGGTCACGGTGAACGGCAAACTGGTAGCCAGCGGCGCACCGTCCGGCCCGATTCCGCTGAATCCGGGGGATAACCCGATTACGGTGACGGTCACGGCGCAGGATGGAACGACGACGAAAACGTACAGCCTGAACGTTACCCGCGCGGCACGCACGAATGCGGATTTGAGCAATCTGGCCTTGTCGAGCGGAAGCTTGAGCCCGGTATTTGCGAGCGGCGTGCAGAGCTACAGCGCGACCGTGGCCAGTACGGTGACAAGCGTGACGGTTACCCCGACCGCGTCGGATCTGAACGCGACGCTGACGGTGAACGGAAAAGCCGTGGCGAGCGGAGCGGCTTCGGCGGCGATCCCGCTGAATGTGGGGGACAACCGGATCGATGTACTGGTGACGGCGGAAGACGGCACGACGGCGAAGACCTATACCGTCATTGTGACCCGAAGCGCAAGCAACAGCACGGACCTGAGCAGTCTGGCCTTATCGGAAGGCACGCTTAGCCCGGCGTTCAGCAGCGCGGTAACCGCATATTCGGCGACCGTCGCCAATGAGATTGCAAGTGTGACCGTAACGGCTGCAGCGGTGGATCCGAACGCCATCATCACGGTAGACGGGACAATCGTTTCCAGCGGCACGGCCTCGCCTCCGATTGCTCTGAAGGTGGGACAAAATCCGATCGCGGTAACGGTGACAGCACAGGACAGAGCGACCGTGAAAACGTACAATCTGGTCGTCACCCGTGCCGCAAGCACTGGCGCGGAGCTCAGCGGCCTTACTTTATCGGAAGGCACGCTCAGCCCGGCGTTCAGCAGCACGACGGCCGAATACTCGGCCACTGTAGTGAGCAGTGTCTACAGCATTACGGTCACCCCGACGGCTGCCGATCCGAATGCCAGCATCACCGTGAACGGGAAGCTGGTCGCGAGCGGAACGCCATCGTCGGCCATCGCCCTGAATCCGGGCGACAATCCGATTACGGTAGTGGTAAAGGCGCAGGACGGCACGACCCAAATGACGTATCGCGTGACGGTACGCAAGGAGGCGGGCCCTAATGCGGACCTGATCAATCTGGCGCTGTCGAGCGGAACGCTAAGCCCATCGTTCAGCAGCGGGACGCAGACCTACACGGCGACGGTGACCAATGACGTATACGCCGTGTCGGTAACGCCGACGGCGGCCGACAACGGAGCGGTCATCACGGTGAACGGAACCATCGTGGCGAGCGGAACGACATCCCGGCCGCTGCCGCTCAATGAGGGAGACAACCTCATTAACGTGGCCGTCTGGGCGCAGGATGGAACGACGAAAACCTATTCCGTCAAGGTGTACCGCGAAGTGAGCTCGAACGCAGCCGACCTTGTCGATCTGGCGCTGTCAAGCGGAACGCTCGGCCCCTCGTTCAGCAGCGGGATGTTGGATTATACGGCAACGGTGACCAGCAGCGTGTATCAGGTAAGCGTAACGCCGACAACGGCGAACGCCAATGCAATAGTAACGGTGAACGGCGCCGTGGTGGCAAGCGCAACCCCTTCGCAGCCGATCGCACTGAAGGCCGGTGAGAATCAGATTACGGTCCTGGTGAAGGCGCAGGACAGTTCGACCACGAAACGCTACACCATTATTATCACCCGCGAAACGGATAACGGCGCAGACCTGATCAACCTGACGCTGTCAAACGGCACGCTTAGCCCGGCCTTCAGCGGCGGCATCATGAACTATGCCGCGGCGGTAGCCAATGAAGTGACCAGCGTCACCGTGACGCCGACGGCGAAAGCCGGCGCGGCGATCAAAGTCAACGGCCAAGCCGCAGCAAACGGTACGGCCAGCGCGCCGATTGCGCTGCAGGTCGGAAACAATCCGATTTCGGTCGAGGTCACGTCTCCGGCCGACGGCGTTAAAACGTATACCGTGATCGTCATCAGAACGGACAAGTTATCGACTCCCGGAAGCGGCAACTTCTTCGGAGGATATACCGGTTACGAACTGACGGCCATATATTTAAATGCGACGGACTATCAAATGCGAATCGGCGAGAAACGCCAAATAACGGTACATGCCGTGTATGCAAGCGGTAAAGTCGAAACGATAACGGATGCGACTTTTGAATCCGCATCTGCGTCGATAGCGGAGGTGAACGGAAGCGGCCTGGTGACGGGGATAGCGGAAGGAACAACCCGCATTACCGTCAAACGCGGGACACTTTCCGCATCGGCTTCCGTTGTGGTACTGGCCAAGCTGGCTGATGAGCAGAATAAGAATGGATCAGCCGGATCCGTTTGCACGCAAACAAACTGGATTGATACACAGAACCATTGGGCGAAGACGTACATCGAGAAGGCTGCCCAGCAGTGTATCGTCCAAGGTTTTACGAATCAGATTTTCGTACCGAACGGAGAGGTAACAAGGCTGCAGTTCGCATTGATGGTATCGCGGGCGTTCAAGCTGCAAGGAGACGCATCTTCCTTGGAAGCTTTCAAGGACCGCAGACAAGTGCCGGGTTCGGCAGTTGATGAATTGGCCGGCGCGATCGCAGCCGGTGTTATCAAAGGCTACACCGACGGAACACTTCGTCCGAACGTCAAGCTCAGCAGGACGGAAATGATTGCGATGCTGATGAGAGGCTGGGGAATGTCAGCCGCGTCGAGTACCAAGACATCGTTTGCGGACGATTCGCAAATTCCGAAGTGGGCGAAAGGCTACGTAACGGAAGCCGCCCTGAAAGGCATTGTGAATGGCCGCTCGAGCAGCCGCTTTGAGCCGGGAAGTACGGCAACAAGAGCGGAAGCGGTCGTCGTGCTGATCAGAATCCAGGAAGTAATGCAAGAGAAGCCGTAACAACGGCACCGAATACCGGATTCTTTTCCGGGAATACAAACAACCCGCCGGGGCTTATGGCCCCGGCGGGTTGTTTATTTAAGAACTGGTAGAGGAGGCGGCGACCGCCATGCCGGTCTAATTCTTCCTACTACCTTCAGTTTAGTAATTGCTTATGTATATAAACGTTTATGGTAAACTTAGATATATACCGAAAAGAGAGCGGATTAAATCTGCTGCCTGTCTCGCTGAATACGAAAGGAACAAGTCAGATGGCCATAGAAGAGCTACAGGAGGAAGAGCTCCTTAAACGACTGCGTAAGAAAGGCGGTAACGAAGCGGTATTGTTTCACACCGTTTTCTGCGGTACATGCCAGTTGACGGAGAGAATGCTCGAAATTGTTCAGGCTGCCGGAGTTGGCGTTCCCATTCACAAAATAAATATCAACTACGCCCCGGTACTGCGGGATGCCTGGCGAATATCGAGCGTACCGTGCCTAGTTCTGATTACGGACGGCCAGCCGGTCCATGTTGAATACACGATGCGCTCGGTTGATCACTTGTACGCCCTTATAAAGAGTCTGGAGCCGGAAATCGATGAGGAGGTAACCAATAATGGGTGAAACGGTGAAGGAAGGAAACGGCTTTATTACGTGGGAGGACGGTGTAGCAGTCGCCGAAATCACTTTCGTGACCAGCGGGGAGGATACGCTGATTATCGATCATACCTTCGTTTTGGAGGCGATGCGCGGACGAAAACTGGCCGAGGACCTGGTTCAGCGGGTGGTGGAATATGCCAGGGAAACGAATAAGAAGATCGTACCGGCGTGTTCGTATGCGCACGCGCTGTTCAGACGGCGCAAGGAATACCACGATATTTGGGAGAGATAATGTTTTTTCGCAGTTCGGACGCCTTCGGGCGTCTTTTTTTCTTCCCCCGGCCAGAATATAGGGTGGGCACAGGCTGGCTGCTTGGCATCATGAAGGGGGAGGCCGTCGTGACGCCCGGGTTCGACAATGGGAAATAGTAATTACCGATGCCAAGGAGCGAGAGAGTATTTAGGTTTTTCGCCTGAAGCGTTTGAACGTATGCTGAATGATTATCTGCATGTGTCAGGGGAAGGCGAAACCCCGACCGTATGAGGTCGGGGTTTGTGTTTTTCATCACCCGGTTAAACTTTAAACCTTCTAATGAGAGACTGCAGTTCTTCCGACATTTCGGCGAGAGCTGCCGCGGAGGCGGTAATCTCCTCCATCGATGCCAATTGTTCCTCCACGGCGGTCGATACTTGCTGCGTTCCGGATGATGTCGTTTCCGCGATATCCCAAATAATATCGGTTGAATGGACCACTTGAGCCGTACTGGCGGACATTTGCTCGGAGGCGGCCGAAACCTCCTGAATCTGATTCGTCACGTTGTTTACGGACTGCTGAATACGTTCAAATGTACTTCCGGCAACTATTACCGCATGGATACCTTCTTCAACTTCTTGCTGTCCGGCTTCCATTAACCTTGCAGTGTGGATCGTCTCGTCTTGAATGGCCGCGATCAATTGCGCAATCTGCCCGGAGGACATCCTGGATTGTTCCGCCAGCTTACGCACTTCACTCGCCACTACGGCGAAACCACTTCCATGCTCTCCCGCTCTTGCCGCTTCAATCGAGGCATTCAAAGCGAGGAGATTGGTCTGAGTCGCAATCCCTGCAATTACCTCTACGATTTTGCCGATTTCCAGCGAACGTTCACCGAGCCCTTTCACCGCTTGGGCCAAGCCGCCTACGGTGCTGTTAATGGAATTCATCTGGTCAACGGTCTTCCGGATCGTCAGATTCCCCTCCGAAGCTATTGCAGCTGCCAGAACCGCAGCGGATGTAACGCTCTCAGCATTGGCGGCAATATGGTGAATGCCGGCAGACAGCTCGTTAATCGCATGCACATTCTCTTCTACACTGCGCGACTGTTTCTCCGTCCCGGCGGCGACCTTCTCCATTGTCAGAGCAATCTGCTCGGTTGCGCCTCTGATTTGCTCGGAGCCGGCTGTCAATTCCTCTGAGGAAGCGGCCACCTGCTGCGCACTTACCCCCACCTCGCTAATCAAGCTGCGAAGACTTCTCTTCATTTCATTAAAAGAACCCGCGAGCTCCCCGATTTCATCCCGGTTTCCGACCTGGATCTCATCTGCTGTCAAATCCCCCGAGGCGATCCGCCGGGCTGCTCCGGCCATTATTACCATTGGTCCAGCGATCAACCGCGTTAGAATAAAGGCAATCACGATCCCAACGGCTAGAGCGAATAAGCTCCAAATGATGCCGTCACGTCTGCCTGATTCATACAGCTGTACGGAAGTATCTGTCGCTTCTGCAGACTTCTGCGCCAAATAATTTATGCTCTTGGTGAGGCTGTCGAGGGCATTGTTAAGAGGTGTCTTCATTTCGCCGATGATTGTCTGGGCGGTTGTTAAGTCAATGGCCTTACCGGCTTTCATCAGCGGGGCGAGCATATCTAACGATTCCTTCCCGCTGGTGACAAAATTTTGATAGAGATTCCGTTCCTCGTCAGTAGAGATAAGAGCCTCATAAGCTTGCTGATTTTTATGTAACTCGTCCATAGCGGTATTGATTCGGGTCTCGAGCCCTGCCGCCTCCGAAGTGTCCTTCACGAGGACTAGCCCTAGTGCAAGCCGCTGTATATCCAGAAAATTCGCTTCTATACTGCCGAGAAGCTTTACGCCCGGCATAAATGTGTTATTAATAACCTTGGCCTGTTCCCCCATCACGGTCATTTTTGCTATCGAGATCGATCCGACTGCACCCATGAGTATAAAAATGGCCAAAAATCCGAACGACAGCTTTCTTCCAATCGTAAATCGCATCAGCAGCACCCCGTCATATGTATGTATTTTCTCTCTGTCGACAACAATCGACACTACGTAGTGTAAATCCGGGTCCTGAAAATGATCTGAATTCTATCTGAAAATTGGCTGAAAATGCTTCCATTTCTACATAAAAGATTACTGCCGGCAATCCTTTCACTGAAACAAATTTTCTGCCTGCATGTGGCTTTTTACTTCCCTGCGGTGTCTAATTGTATGTAAGGTCAACAGGAGGTTCTTACAATGTCTGGAGCTCACGACGAAAGCCCTGTTTATCCGGATAAACAGGGAAGCAGCAATCATTTTGAAGTTATCTATAATCAATACCGCGATAGAATCCGCAAATATCTCTCGCTGAAAGTAAATCCTATGGCGGTGGATGATCTAACGCAAAAGGTCTTCTTAAAGGTGATGGAAAACATTCATACTTTCAAAGAGAATGCCAGTTTATTCACTTGGATTTTCAAAATTGCCCAGAATACAGTCAAAAACGAATTTCGAAGCTTATCACGAAAAAAAGAAACCCCCTGTGATGATTTTACAAGCTACGAATCGCAGTCTGTTTCCGTGGATTTTGCCAAGTATGTTGAAATTCGTATTGATATAGGTTCGGCATTGAAGAAACTGAATGAGCTGGACCAACAGATTATTTCATTGCGTTATTTTGTTGACTGTACATTATCGGAAATTTCCGAGATCGTTGGAATGCGGGAGAGTGCGGTAAAGAACAGGTTATACCGGTCGCTTGAGAAACTCAGAAGAGAATTAAAAGAATGGGGTGACATTGCCATAATGTCTATTCAAGATATGATATCAATTGTAAGCAAAAGTGAAACGAACGACACGAACGACAGTTCGAAGAAGGTTCACCATGATTTATTTAATGAGCTTAAGGACAATGTTGAAACAATCTCGTCCAAATTTAATCACCATCCATCTACAAAAATTGTCATTGAAATTTACCCGGACCTTCCGACTTTCCATCAAGCTGTCGGGGAAGCAGATGCGCCTAACTGGTTCATGGGAACTTTCAAGGAAAATAAATTAAAGATCGTTTCTCCTTTGAATCCGGGACCGGAGCATACGTATCAATCCATTCTTAAATCGACAGTTCACTTGTTTGCGATGTGGTTAATTACGGACATTAACCCCCTTGCACCCAAATGGCTGCGTCAGGGCATTGGAGGTTATGAAGCGAAGCAAATGACCAAGGAATACATTAAAAGCTCGACTGCAGATGAAATCACCAATGGTGCTGTCCCGACTTTTGAACAATTAAATAACGATACTTGGGATTTCGGGCCAATGAAAGGCTTTCAATTTTCGTATTTGATCGTAGAATTCATTGTTGATAAGTATGGATTAGGAGCGTTAAATAAATTAATTAGAAATCCTGGCGATTTCAATGGAATCTTTGGGCGCTCCGAGTCCGCGCTGCATGAGCAGTGGACCCTGCATCTAAGAAACCATTAACAGTATTTTTTGCCGCATGAAGCCCGGTTGATGAACCGGGCTTTTTTTTGTTGGCTTTGATAAAAGTTTTTTTGTTTGTCCTGGCCGAATTATCCTTTGACCGCACCGGCGGTCAGGCCTTTCATGAACGTGCGGGAGCCCAGGATAAAGACGATCAGCACCGGCACGGTCGTCATTGCGAGAGCCGCCATCCGAGCGGCATAATCGGTCCGGTGCACCATGCCGAGGTTGGAGATAAATAACGGCAAAGTGAACCAATCGGCCTTGTTGATCGTGACAAGAGGCAGCAGGTAGTTGTTCCACGACTAGAGAAACACGAGCGTAGCCAGGGTCGCAAGTCCCGGCTTGATGATCGGCATAACGATCCGGAGCAGAATGCCCGGCTCCGAGCAGCCGTCGATGCGGGCGCATTCGATCAGATCGGCGGGAACGGAATCCCGCATGAATTGAATCATGAAGAAGGCGCCGAACGGAAACGCCGAGCTCTTGCACGGGAACTGAGATCCGGCCAATATGCCGCCGCGCTTTCATTGGTTGGGTGGCGGTACTTACGATCTGATATCCGAGCTCCTCCCAAGGGACCAGCCGGCGGATATGTTCGATTGCGAGAATTTCATCATCCACAATCATGACGCGGATCGGCTTCAATGCACTCATCTCCTGGCGCGATCATTCCTTCCGAACCGTATGAATTCGGCGGAAGATCGCTCAAATTCGGGTGTCTGACCGGGCTGTTTCCTCTAAGATTACGCCGAGTCGCGTGATTTTGACAAGGAATTCCTGCCCGGGCAATCATCGTAAGAAGTAAGACTCCCTGCAAAGATGATTAACGGATTAGCTGCTGGAAAGAATATAGAACTCTCGGGCAAAAAGCGCAACTTTATTGCAACCTAATACGTCTACTGGAGAAGGTGGAGGAAAATTTTTACTAAAGGAGAATGAAAATTGAAGAAAATTATTGTAGCCTTAATTACAGTACTTAGCTTGATTTTAATGAGTTATCCTCATATTTCCCATGCAGCGCCAAAAGGATATGAAGAAAGACCTGTCGAGCTCAATGTAAATGGGAAATTCATATCCACGGATGTACACCCGATCATGGATAATAATCGCTTGTTTATTCCCATTAGATCCTTAGCATCTATGGGGATTCATTACAGTTGGAATGCTACTACCAAGGTGACTACTCTAAAAAACAAGAACGGGGAATACTTGAAGATAACGGTAGGTAGTACGACCGCTTATAAAGCCGATCAACCGCTAAAAATGGATCAAGCCGCTATAAGTAAAGGTGGGCGTGTGCTCGTCCCTATCCGGTTTGTATCGGAGGCACTGGGCTATCATGTTAATTACGAAGCGATACGCAAGATCGTCTTTGTGAACTCGGATGATTATGAATTCGACATGAATATGATAACACAAGACGATCTTCTTTCTGCACGCAGAGCAGCAATTTCCTTGCCCATCACGACAGATTTTAAACTGCTTGGTTTACAAGGTACTTATCACGAATATTCCTTTCCTGTTGGCCGGGCAGATGCGTACTTTTTATTGGACGGTCGTCATTGTACATTTGTAGAAATAAAAGAAGGAAAAGCAATAGCAATCGGCCAATATGACGATACTGATCGCTCGCGTACAGCTGGTAAAGTTCCTCCAAATATGGTTTACGACACCGATCCTATCATGAAGCCGTACAATAAAGGTAGCGTTCTCTTTATGGAAAATCGAGACGGTACAGCTAAGGCAGCTTACAATGACGAAAACGGCAAAAGGGTAGAATTGAAAACCAAAATAAATGTATATTCCGATATCATTCAGCCACTTCCCGATTACCAATAAAAATTTTTTTGCTATTGAGAAAGAAGGCAGATCCATGTTGTTTTGGATCTACCTTCTTTATTTCTTTTAGGTTAATTAAACTTGCTTGAGCGAAGCAATCAAGCTTCCGTTAAGCTCCCGCAGCAAGGATCGAGGAAATTGGCCGGTTCGCGGCCGAGTTGTCGCGCATTCCGGGAACGGTTCAGGTCGACTCCCTTGATTTACGTTCGCAGCCTACGGCACGGGCGAAGTCGTTTTTCTGAAAATGCTCGGCGTCGGGATGACATTGGCCGTGCTGGTTGACGCAACCTTGATCAGATCTGTACTGGTCCCTGCTTTTATGAAGCTCGCCGGCGGAGCAAATTGGCGGGCGCCGTGCAAATTGCGTGTCTTTTACCGCTCGCACTGTTAGATTAAATCCACGGAAGCTTGCACTCCTGAGGCGGAATGCTAATCAGGGATTGGATGGAAGGCTGCCTCAGCGAGCGGCCTTCCCGCCATCTCCATTCGCTGTACTGAACTTTTACGGTGTATGTAGGAGTCACCCAGTAGGCGTCTTTGTGGCGCTCGGGCTGTTTGATGAAAGGGCGTTCACTTACAGCAATAGGCTTAAGCAGATCGGTGAGATTGCGCCATTCCGCTCTCGTCAGCTTACCGGTTCCGGTATGGCCGATATACCAGAGTCTCCCCTCATTGTCATACTGTCCGAGCAGGACGGCATTGACTATGCCTCCGTTTAAAGTAAATCCGCCGATAACAGCAGTTACATCGCCGTAATTTTTGACCTTTCGCCACCGCGCGTCTTTCCCGCCCTCCACATATGTACTGCGCAAATCCTTGCAAACGATACCCTCCATGTCCTGCTGCCGCATGACCTGAAACAGCGACCCGCCGTTATCATGACCACTCACTAACTGAATGCTCCCGCTGGGTGCAACGATGCTGTGCAGCAGCTCCAGCCTCTCGGATAGAGGCCTGCCGGTTACGCTTTGTCCGTTCAGATAGAGGATATCGAAGATCATATAGGTGATGGGGACGGCCGTTTGCACCGTCTTCACTCTCTCCAGACGCTGCAGCAGGTCGCGGCGCATCACCTCGTGAAAGGAAGGCTTCCCATCCTCCGCGAAAGCGATCACCTCGCCGTCAAGGATAACAGACTCGGCCTTGCAGTAAGAACGGACGTCTAACAGCTCGGGATAGTGGTGAGTTCTCTCCCGCTCTTTGCGGTTGAACAGCCGTGTTCCCGCCCTGTCGTGGTAAGTCAGAATCCGTGTGCCGTCCCATTTGATTTCATATCTCCAATAGTCCTCCTGCGGTACCGCGTCACTCACAACGGGTTCGAACGGAATGACAGTCTCCAAGCGGGTCACCTCTGCATTTCATAGTTGATACATAGTTTACACCTGCAGGTTCAAAATAATAACAAAATTGGCAAGAAGGAGCGGGCCCGTGACGGATACTATCCTGACGATAGACGGCAAGGACATTCTGATCACCCATGCGGAGAGGGTGTTATGGCCTCAGCCGGGCATTACCAAGCTTCAATATATCACCTATCTGGCCTCGGTTGCGCCGCGTCTGCTTGCATACACGAAGGACCGGATGCTTATGATCTGGCGTTATCCAGGCGGTATCACAGGGCGGCGTATTGAAGAGCGGTCCATACACGGCCAGGCTCCGGAATGGGTGCCCCGGGTCATGTACAGCGGAAAGGAACGAATACTGCTCAATGACCCGGCTACGCTTGTATATGTGGCCAATCTCGGGGGCTGCGAGCTTCATGTGCCGTTTGACATGCACTACAGAAAGGACTATCCGACAGAGCTTGTCTTTGACCTGGACCCGCCGGACGGCGAGAGCTTCGGCCTCGTGCTGGAGGTTGCGCTGAAGCTCAGAGAAGTGCTGAATTCGTTATCCTTGTACAGCTTCCCGAAGACCTCGGGCGCAACAGGGATGCAGATATTCGTACCGATCGAGCCGAGATACACATTTGAACAGACCAGGCGGATTAACCGGTTCATAGCCGAATACATGCTTGGCCAAATGCCGGATCAAATTACGCTGGAGCGAGTCACCCTTCGGCGGGGCAACAAATTATATTTCGATTATTTGCAGCTATGGCGCGGCCGGACGATGGCTGCACCTTATTCGGTGCGCGCCCAGCCGCTCGCTACGGTATCGACGCCGCTCATGTGGATGGAGGCGGAGCGGGGCGTAACTCCCGCCGATTTCACAATCGGGACTGTTCCGGAGCGCCTTCGGAAAATAAAGGATCCCTTTCTCCCGGTATTACAAGGGCCGGATCGGCTAAATCAAAATTTGGACGAGGTTCTCGCCTTTGTTGAAACTCACCGGTGATGCGTCAATTCCCAAGGTAGGGGTCTTTCATTTGAAATCAGTGGCACCTCGTCTTTATCAGGGGTCATTGCGACTTGGTTTTCCCGGAGAAATGCCGCTTCAGATACTTGACCGTCCGCTCCAGCTTTAACAGATGAGTGCCTTTGACAAGTATGGCGGTATCCGGACGGACCGCTGAAGACAAGGCTTTATGAAGTCCCGGCCTGGTTGAGAAGCTGCGGATGCGCCCCGCCGGAAATCCGGCATCCTTTGCGCCTGCTGCGATGTGCTTCGCGAGCGCCCCTATCGTATACAAGCGGGTGATTTCCTTCTTTGCGGCATATTTTCCGACTTCCAGGTGGCTTTTCCGCGCACGCTTGCCTAGATCCTTCATATATCCGATGACTGCGACCTTATGCTTATTGGGAACCGCGGCCAAGACGTCCAGAGCGGCTTTTGTCGCATCGGGATTTGAGCTGAACGTGTCGTCGATTAATGTGATGCCTCCCGGAAGCTCCGTTCTGACCAGTCTTCTGTACGGTATCGGATAACGGGCCAATCCTTCTTTGATTTCACTTGCGGAGAAGCCCGCACGGTGCGTAACGGCGATCGCATTCAGGGCGTTATATACATTATGGATCCCCAGGCATGGAATGAAGAACTCCGTATCCTCCTCTTTCTCGTCCAGCTTTACTCGAAACGATATGCCTTTCTCCGATGGCTGCACATCCTCCGCCTTGTAATCCGCGGCGCTGCGGATGCCGATTTTGATAACCGTTCCCTTAAACCCCTTGGTCGATATCAAACGGGAGCCCCTGTCATCCGCATTCAGAACAATGGTGCCCGCCGGGTCCATATACCGGATGAGCTCCGATTTGGCGCGGGCTATGCCTTCCACCCGGTTTCCCACATTGCCGATATGCGCCGTTCCCACGTTCGTAATAATGCCGATCGTCGGTTTTATAAGGCTGCAGTGCTTTCGAATTTGACCCTTGCGCAGCATGCCGAACTCCAGGACGACAGCTTGATGGCTGCCTTTGATTAGCCGGGCATTCTTACGGGTTGCCGAAGGTGTGTTCCAATTTGAACGGGATTTGAAAATATTCCATTGTCTCCGCAGAACGGAGGCAATCATCTCTTTCGTTGTTGTTTTTCCGGCACTGCCCGTCACTGCGATTATAGGCCTGCTCTCAGACATAACGATTCCACCTTTATTAAACGGTATATGCGTTAGTCTATGTTCGGAGGCTGCGAATCGAGTGGGCGGCGTTTTCATGGAAAATAGGCTTATGACGAGGTCATCGCACGGTATTGGCCCATATAGTGTATGGAAACGATTTACAGATATTAGGGGAGGAGGAGGCTATTGAAGTCCTTAGAGCGGTTGCCTAACCTTACAAGATATGAATCGATCGGCATTAATCAGCTGTTTAATGTTGCAGATGGCCACGCCCATCAACCGCAAACAACGACGCAGCAGCAAATAATCCGGAAACTGCCTGAACTGTTCGATTACACCGAACTCTCGAAGCAATCCGACCTTGAAGAGGAGTTCCGCTATCTTTTCTATTCGCTCGCCGGACAGTATTCCGCCGTTCGTCTCAGTCGGACCCTGTTCTGCTATTCCGCTTCATTATCGACAGATTTGATCGCGACCTTCCTGGCTTCAAGGGATCTATCTGTCACTTTACTGCATCCTTGTTTCGATAATCTCGCGACAATTCTGCAGAGAAGACGTGTGAAGCTGATGCCTGTTCATGAAGAGGATCTCAGACTTGAGCGGCTTGAGGACACCTTCGCAGGTCTAACCACGGATGCTGTATTCGTAACGCTGCCCAATAATCCGACAGGGTTTGAAATGTCACGGGATGAGTGGGAACGGCTTGTTTACCTTTGTAAAAAGCATGAAAAAATATTGATCGTGGATTGCACCTTCCGATTCTTCTCCAGAAATCCGTCATGGGATCAATATGAGCTTCTGGAAAATTCGAAAGTCTCCTATTTAATGGTAGAGGATACGGGAAAAACGTGGCCGACCCAGGATCTAAAATGCAGCATCCTTGCAATGAGCGAGGATTTGGCTGAGGATGTGCTTGAGCTTCACAACGACATTCTGCTCAACGTATCGCCTTTCATCCTTAAGCTTCTGATCGAGTATTTGAAAGATACCAAGCGGGAGGGACTGGAGACCGCCATCTGGGATCCGATCGACCGGAATCGCATAAAACTGCGGGAAACCATCCATTCCTCGTCGGGGCTGCTCGTTAATAATCCGGATTCGACCATCAGCGTTGAGTGGCTCAGAATTCAAAGCGGAAATATCCGCAGTGTGGATCTGGTTGACCGTCTTCACGGCGTCGGACTTGGAGTACTGCCCGGCGACCATTTTTATTGGGGTGCCAAGGAACAGGGAGAGCGCTTTATCCGCATCGCCCTCGCCCGCAACCCGCAGATGTTTGCGCAAGCCTGCACGCTTTTAAAGTCGGCGCTCCCCAGGATCCATCAGGCATGAGAATCGTCTACCTGGATGAACCAACCTACTTGCCGGATTATTTCGTGCGGGAGATGGAAGAGCTCGGAGAGTTCGAGGTTTATGAAGATCGGCCGGATGAAGCAACCGCGCTCCGGCGTTTATCAGAGGCTGACATAGCCATTGTGGAATGGACGCCGCTGCGCGCCGGCGTTTTGCGCCGTGTTCAAAGGTTGAAATACATCAGCCTTGTCATGACGGGATATGATTTAATCGATATCGAGGCGGCCGGAGCGGCCGGTATTGCGGTGTCGAACTGCCCCGAATATTCCGCCCAGTCGGTGGCCGAGCATGTATTTGCCCTGTTAATGGCGGTAAACCGGCGCATTATCAGGGCGGATACCCTTGTCAGAGAAGGGCAAAGCCATGTTTACGGCCCTTTTCTGGCGGCTGAATTGTCCGGACGCACGATGGGAATTGTCGGAACCGGCCGTATCGGGAGGGCTGTCGCGCGCATCGCCCAAGGCTTCGGGATGAAAGTAATCGGCACGAACCGTTCCGGTCAAACAGTCCCGGGAATTGAAACGAAGGATATTGATGCCGTAGTGAGGGAAAGCGATGTCCTCTCACTGCACGTGCCGGCCAATAAATCGACGAAAGGGCTGCTGACGGCCGAACTTCTGGCTAGCATGAAGCCGGGGGCTTTATTGATTAACACCAGCCGGGGCAATCTGATCGATGAGGAAGCGTTATATACAATACTGCGGGAGAGGAGAATTGCGGGAGCGGGACTCGACGACCTGATTCAGGTTAGCCACAACCCGTTATATACGCTTGATAATGTTGTATTTACACCGGGAACGGCGTGGTATACCGATACTGCGCGAGAGGCCAATATTTCCGAATTGATTCATAACATTAAAGGCTGTGTTCGCGGGGATTTTCAGAATATCGTAAATGCGCGCTTTCTTACTCCGCACCGGCGGAATGCTTGATGTAATAGCACATGGCAAAGCTAGCCCGGGGTTTCAACGGCCGGGCAGCTTTGTTTTCTTGTAGTGCCTCATCGCCATCTTGAATAGAAGCAGCAGGAAGGCTAGGCTATAGAAGTAGACTGTGAAAGAATACATTAGATTCCAGCCTTTGTAAGTATAAACACCTGCCATAACGGATATCCACTCCAAACCGACACCAAACAATGAGAAGCCCACGAGATAAAGATCGGAATACCCCATTTGCAGGGCTGGTTACACTTGAATCAATCCCCTTTGCCGGGCGGCTTCCCGATGAACCGGAGGCACCTATGCTGAACCGCTTGCTCTTCAGAATCTCCCCATTACTTTTAATGACAATTAGGGTGACTGCAATCACTGGTCATATGACTTCGCCGGTCATTATGATGGAACAGTAAGCAACTCCCTCGGTGTCAGCCTGGAAGATTTATTACGAGAACGGTTAAAATGTTTGCAGAGGTGTAAACGGGCTGCCGGGGGGCAGCCTGTTTTTTTCAGTTCATATTCTTATGACCGTAAGCGCTCTTCGTGATGATTTCCATCAGTTCCGATTTCTGTGCCTGATATTGATGGAATGAAAGGCTTCCATTGGCCAGGCGTGTATTTAATTGCTCCGTCAATTGGGCAATCTGCAGATCGATTACGCTCTGAACATCCATATGGTTAGCTGAGGCGATTTCGGCAAGCGATTTGCCGCTGTACAGGGCATCATATATTTCTTCATCGGACGATACCCCGAGCACCTCGATTAAATCGTCATTCATGACTACGTTCACGGTTGGGGCCGGCGGTTCCGGTTCTTTGATATCATAAGCGCCGTATTCTTCAAGCGGGCTTGCGTTCGCATCGTCAGACCACAGCCCAGTGCCCATAGTAAGAGCGAATACCATCGAGCCGATAATAATAATGCGTTTCGGATTCATGGGTATTTCCTCATTTCAGTGTGTTATGAATCTTATTGTAGTTGATAGACCTTAAAATGAGATGAAAGATCGTTTAAAGTTTGGTGAATAAGTTTCATAGTGAAGAAGCTCGCCGTAAGTCATCGGGATTTGATTACAGAAATTGGAATAAAGAGCGAAATAGACTTCGTTTCTTATTGTGAACCTGGCGCATGGCCGAATTATGAATCTCTTCCTGCGGGGCGGTATGTTTGGCGGCCTGTCCCTGCATACTCTCGACTGAGGCGGCCAGCTGTTCGACGACAAGCCGAAGCTCTTCCAGCTCTTTACGATGCTGAAGAATCTGCATCGAAACGACCTCGTCGGCTTTCTGCGCAAGCGAGCGTTCAATCTGCCGGATGCGGGAGATCATTTCTTCCGTATCCTCGTCCCCGTCCGTATCATTCTTCGCAGATTCGGCGGGAATTTCGGAGGGGAGCGTAATCTGATCGATACTGTCCCCAAGTTCAACTCTGCTCTTGATATAATGCAGCCGGCTTATATCCTGTTCAGTGAATATGTAGTGCCCAAAGCGATCCTTCTGAAAGGTATGCGAGAAATTGAAGACCCAGCGTTTAATGGTTGTTTGGCTTACTCCAAGCGCCTCGGCGGCATCCCTCGTTTTCAAAGCACTCATTTCGATCACTCCGTTCGGAATTTTATGTTAAGGTTATTCGCGATTCTCTTTCCCACTCCCTGCCTGGGTGACAAAGGTAGTGTCCATTCGATAAACAAAGTGGTTTTTTTACGAGAATTCACGTATTTCTACGCTTCTGTCAGTGAGTATAGATATTGCACTTTCGGCAAAAAGTCAGTGAAGCCATAAGAAGTATAAGGCGGATAGAGGGAGGGAACGAGATATGGCCAGCAGCAGACAGCACCAGGAAGCGCATGGAATAGGGCAGATTGAAAAGCAGCTTGAGCAACAGGCGGCGGCAGCTGTGACAATTCAAGGAGAGAGCGAGCTGGATCAAGACGTTGAAGCAGCAAGCAGAAACCGGGATTCCGAAGCTCGATGAAATCATCGAGCCTTAGGACTCACCAAGAGCATAAGCCGCCTTCGTTTGGCGGCTTTTTTGTATGTTTTTCCTTGTCGTTATATGGATAAGATAATGCTGTGTATGTCGTCAAAGTATAAGGAGCTTGTTGATGGTTTTGTCTATTGTTCTGTCAACTCAATCTGCTTTTATTGATATTTACCGGGGTCTCGGCATTTAAGCTTCATTGGTTTGAACGTATATTTATTTGGATAGTCGTCACCTTTATCCACCAAATGTTTTATTACGTCGTCACTATGAATCTTCAGCTATGGTCCACGCATGGATCAGGAGCGGCCGTCGGATAGAAACGGTCTCGTTCGCTTCCATATTTTAATCATCAGCTGTCGGTCGGATGCGGTTTGGCCGGGTTCGGGCCTCAGCATCGCTGCGCGAATCGGCAGAATCCGGTACTTTATCCCGTTCGCCGTCTTGAGCCGGGTGGACCAAGTCGGGACGAAAGCGGCATCCGTCACGTTAACGGTTCCATCCGTTTCTTTCCTTATCGTCAGCTGGACTATCACGCCGCAGTTGGTAGCTGGATTGCGGTACAGCCGGGTCGATATAAAATTACCGAGCGAGTAGATGGCAAAACTGCCGCCTTTGGTAAGGAAGGCCGGTTGAATGACGTGCGGATGATTGCCCAAGATAACATGAGCGCCGCTATCCAGCAGCAAATTAACGAGCTGTCGTGATTTGGGCAGAGGAATATGGCGGCATTCCTTGCCGATATGAAGGCAGACGACGACGAGATCGACCTTGTCCGCCAGCCTCCGTATATGTTCGGCGATTTTCCCGTGATTATTCGGATCGATTATATTAACCATCCACGCCCTGCCATCAGGGAGAAGGATATTATTGGTTCCTTTCGAGTAGCTGACTACCCCGATTTTTATTCCTTTTACATCAAGTATGAGATGGTTATCCTCGCCTGGGTCGGACGAATACGTACCGGTATGAGCCAGCTCGTGCTCATCCAGTACTTTCAGGGTCCTGACCAGCCCCTTCGCTCCCCGGTCCATGCAGTGATTGTTCGCGGTGGATAACACGTTGAAGCCTGTTTCCTTCAAAGCGGAAGCTAGTTCATCCGGACAGTTGAACATGGAGAAGCCTGTGCGCGCGTTTCCCTTCGTATAAGCCGCTTCCCTTCCGGCGAGCGGCGTCTCCAGGTTGCCGATTACCAGATCGGCTTGCCTCAAGAGCGGGGCAACGTTCTTGAATATGGATGTAAAAGCGTAGTTATTATCATTGGTTCTGGCCGATTTCAGGAGGGGGCCTATCATCAAGATGTCTCCGACGGCTGCCAGCTTGATTTCCGTTGCCATAGTAAGGTATCTCCTCCAGCGTGACAAAGGTATTATCCCATCGTATGTCTGGAGTGGGCGCCGAGTGCATCAACATAGTGAGATTATGCACGATCCTGCCGGCCTATCTGCCGCCCAATTCAGCTCGACCAATACCGGAGCACCGCGTAAGGGTGCTCTTTTTGTGCTGCGGCAAACGAAGGGACCGAGCCAAGTGCGGAGGAGCAGCCAGGCGAATGCTTCGTGAGGTGACAGCCGGTTCTTCTTAACTGAGCTAAAAAGAAAATTCAAGCTGCTCCGCATGGGCAGGCGGCTGGGATTCTCTCGGTTCAGCACGCCAGGTGGGCCTGGAGCTCAATTCATATCGTTCGAGGAGTCTGCTCACTTTTTCCATCAGGTGATCCGAATATGCGCGGCTCGCGTAAGCGCCTGAATAAAGATTGTTGTAAGCCGGGAGCAAATGGGGGAAGTGAGTCTCGAGCGTCCGCAAATACCATGCCTTCACATCCGGGGTAAGGCGCAGCAGGCCGGCATACGCGAACGAAGCCCCGCGGTTCTTGATGGCGGCAACCACCAGCTCCAAATCTTTGCCGGCATCGGTTAGGCAGGGGAGTATCGGAGCTATGATAGCCCCTGCACTGATTCCATGCCGCGTAAGACCTTCAACGGCCTCGAGCCGTTTGGCCGGAAGAGGAGAACCGGGCTCGAGCTTCCGTGTTATGTCGGCGCGAAGCGTGCCGATGCTGATGTTTACGGTAAGGTAGTTCATTCCGGCCAGAATATCCCGGTCCCGAAGGATCAGCGGCGACCGAGTCGTAATGCTGGTCATTATGCGGTATTTTGCAAGGACCTTAAGGCATTCTCTCGTAATCCTCGCTTTTCCTTCGACCGGCTGATAAGGGTCAGTGGCGGTGCCGAGCGCAACCCACCCGATATGTCTTGCGGCTGCATCCAGATCGCCGCTGTATTTTTTTGCGTTCTTGGACAGCTGGGCTTCCAGAGCTTCGGCCGCATTTTCCTTCACAATAATCCGGTTTTGAAATTCGTCCTCGGCATCTCTTCCGAGAAAGCTTTGAAATGCCCGGGCATAACAGAAGCTGCAGCCGTGAGTGCAGCCGCGATATGGATTGATCGACCAGTCGAACGGCATTGATTTGGCGGTGACCCGGTTAAGGGTCTGTTTGGTTGTCGCCGGCTCGAACGTTTGTTTTGCCATTCAAACACTCCCTTCCATGTAACGGGAACTGATGTTCTCTTTCTACCAGTATAACACAAAGAAGGATGGGAACTGTTAGGAGGCTAATGGCAATTAAAGAGGGCAGCCACGAAAAAAACGGAACGGCGGCTTCACGCGATTTTCACATGGCTTTGCCATACTGGTTGTGTGCTTATCAAAATTCGTTCCTTGAAAGGAGGCGAACTTATGGAAATAGCGGGTAAAACGGATAGATCTGCATTTATCATGTATGTGGTCATGCTTCTTGCGGCCGCATGGATTGTGCGGCTCATAGTCGCCTCTTCGTTTACAGGGTTTTGGTCCGACCAGATGCTGTTCGTGCGTTGGATGGAGGCGGTTCAGCAGAACGGTCTGAGCGGCGCTTATGCAAGTAACGGAAGCATCAATTACCCGCCGTTGTTCCTGCTGCTGCTTGGTGCTTACGGAGATATTGCGAATGTATTCGGCATTTCGCCTCAGGCAGGCGCGCTCTCTTTCAAATTTATTCTGCTTCTTATCGATTTCGCCGCTATACTGGCTGCCGTCAAACTGACGGCAAGCATCAAGAGCATGAATTGGCGAGCTTTAATTCTTCTGCTCTTTGCCCTTAACCCGGCGCTTATAACCGACAGCGCCGCCTGGGGGCAGGTCGATATGCTGCACAGCATGCTTATGGTTATCGCGGTGCTGCAGCTGGCCCGCCGTCCGTGGCTGAGCGGCTTGCTCTTCGCGGTGGCGCTTCTCACCAAGTTTCAGGCGGTGACGGTGCTGCCGGTTATCGGTGTATGGCTGCTGGTGACGCTGGTCCGGGAGCGCAGGGTGAAGCCTTTTCTGTACTGGGCGCTCGGCTTTATTGCACCCTGGCTGGTAACCGCCGCGTATTTCGAGGCAGCCGGCAGCTTGGGCAGAATGATCAGTCAAGCTTACACTAGTGCCGTCGGCTACTTTACGTCGGCCACCTTGAATGCGATGAACATATGGTTTTACCTCATCGGCGTCAACCCGAATACTAACGATACAGAATTCCTGCTTCCAGGATTGACGATGCGGAATTTTGGTTTATTGCTGCTGCTGGCGGCTGTTGTCTTTATATGCATTTATGTTTTCGTTTCCCGGGAAGCAAGCACCAGCGGTATTCTGCTCAAAGCCTCTGCAGCGGTCAGCTTTGCTTTCTTCATGCTTCCAACCGAGATTCATGAGAGGTACAGCATACCGGCGCTTGTATTCGCCATAATGGCCGCCATGACAGATAAGCGATGGATCGCTGCTGCGGGCGGATTGACCGTGACGGTATTTTTTAACCTTGTCATTGTATTGAACAACGACGTGCATCCCGCGACCGGGCTGTGGATCTCCATTGTGAACGTCATAATACTGGCCGGGATGTTATGGGAACTGCTGCGGGAAATGAGGATGGCCATTCAACATGAACCGATGGTTTCGGAAATGACAAGGAGTGGATGAACAAATGAATACAGCTAACACTGCAAAGCCGCGCCGCTCGGTCGATATTGCGCTTGTACTCACTATGCTTCTATCCGCATTTCTGAACATCTACAACATTTGGACAGATAAATACGTGAATGCTTACTACACATCCGCAGTGGCAAGCATGCTGCAAAGCTTTCACAATTTCTTCTTCGCTTCCTTCGACCCGGGAGGCTTCGTGACAATCGATAAGCCGCCGGTTGCATTCTGGATACAGACCTTATTCGCCTATGTGTTCGGTCTGCACGGGTGGAGCGTCATCCTGCCGCAGGCGCTTGGGGGTGTCGGTTCCGTACTGCTCATTTATTTGCTGGTCAAACCGACCTTCGGTATAACTGCGGCGCGGATTGGCGCACTGGCATATGCCTGCACGCCGATCGTCGCGGCCGTTAGCCGTACGAACAACATCGACAGCATGCTTGTGTTCACGCTGCTGATCGGAACATGGTTATTGTTCAGAGGAGTTAAGAGGAACAGCGTGTGGAGCGTCCTCGGAGCCTTTGCGATGATTGGGGTCGGATTCAATGTGAAAATGCTTGAAGCGTACATGGTACTGCCCGCATTCTATCTGTTTTATCTTATTGCCCCGCGGCTCGGCTGGAAGAAGAAAGCAAGCGTGCTTGCAGGCGCGACGGCGGTATTGATCGTCGTATCCCTATCGTGGGCGGTAATAGTCGATTCCATCCCGGCTGATAAGCGGCCGTATGTGGGGAGCAGCAAGACCAATTCCGAACTGGAGCTTGCGCTGGGATACAACGGAGTTTCCCGGTTGACCGGCAACAGAGGAGGCGGATTCGGAGGCGGTGCCGGGGGCTTTGAAGGAGACTTTAACCGGGGTAGAGGCTTGAGGGAAGACGGCGGCCGGAACCGGCAATACCAAAACCAGACGAGCCAGACGAGCCAGACGAACCAGACGAACCAGACGAACCAGACGAGCCAGACGAACCAGACGAACCAGACGAACCAGACGAACCAGACGAGCCAGACGAACCAGACGAACCAGACGAACCAGACGAACCAGACGAACCGGCAAAACCAGCCGAACACAGGCATCGTTCAACCCGCGCCGGCACAGGGCGGCGGTAATTTTCCCGGGGGCATACCGACTTTCGGGAACGCTCAGGGTGAGCGGTTTAATTTCAGAGGCAATGGCGGATTTGGCGGAGGCTCGGGAGGCATGTTCGGCACAGGAGAGAAGGGACCGCTCCGATTGTTCCAAGCGGCGTTATCCGGTCAAGCCAGCTGGCTGATTCCTTTCGCTGCGTTCGGCTGCATCGGCTTGTTCGGCAGCCTTAGGAGAAGGAATTTCACACAGAAGCATAAAGAAGGCTTATTCTGGGCAGCTTGGTTACTGCCGGGAATGGCGTTTTTCAGTATAGCCGGCTTCTTCCACCAATATTATCTCATCATGCTCGCTCCAGCGGTTGCGGCACTTGCCGGGGCCGGCTGGAAGGAGCTTTGGCATTATTTTCACAACGGATCGGGTTGGCGCTCATGGCTGCTGCCGGCGGCTATTGCGGTGACAACCGCCTTTGAATGGTACATCGTACACCCTTACGACGATACAATCGGTGCGGGATGGTCAGTCGGGATTGCGGTAGCGTGTGTACTATCGATACTGATGTTGTTCGCATTCGCAGGGAAAGAGGGAAAGCTTGCACGCGCAGCCGGGATCACCGGATTCCTGGTCTTGTTGATCGGTCCGCTTTACTGGGCCGCCACGCCGATCACATACGGGCAGAGCAGCATGATGCCGGCCGCCGGACCGAGAGCTGCGGCCGAAGGCCGGGGCGGAGGCTTCGCACCCGGAGCGGATAGCCAAGGGATAGACCAGAAAACATACTCGTACTTAAAGAATCATAATACGGGTGAAAAAAACTTGTTCGCCACGACGAACTATAACACGGCGACCCCTTACATTATCGATAAAGGAGAAGCGGTTATCGCTATGGGCGGCTTCTCCGGCTCGGATCCCGTATTAACGCTGAAGCAGCTTGAAAGTTTGGTTACGTCCGGACAATTGAAATTTTTTATGATTTCCGGAGGCGGTTTCGGGGGAGGCCGGGGAGGCAATTCGGAGCTGACGGCATGGATTGAGTCGCACGGAACGGTCATACCGACGAGTGAGTGGCGGTCTGCCGGCAGCACCGGCGATTCCGGCGGATTTGGCAGAGGCGGCATGACACTGTATGAAGTGAACAAGTGACACCCGCGCGAAGGAGGAACCGCGAATGAAAGCGAACGTGCGTTATTCCATTGTCGTCCCGATGTACAACGAGGAAGCCGTTATAGAGGAAACCTACAGAAGGCTGAAGAAGGTAATGGGCATAACGGGAGAAACATATGAGCTTCTGTTCGTCAACGACGGCAGCAAGGATCGATGCGCCGATATCATCAAGGAATACAGCTGCTGGGACGGGACGGTTAATTTAATCGATTTCTCCCGCAATTTCGGACATCAGGTCGCTATTACCGCCGGCATGGACTACGCTTCAGGGGATGCTGTCATCATAATCGACGCCGATCTTCAGGACCCTCCGGAGCTGATTTTGCAAATGATCGAAAAGTGGAAGGAAGGCTATGAGGTCGTTTACGCGCAGCGGGTGAAACGAAATGGCGAAAGCTGGTTCAAGAAATGGTCGGCCAGCTTGTTCTACCGGGTGCTGCGCGCATCGACTGAAATCTCGATTCCTGTCGATACGGGAGACTTCCGCCTGATCGACCGGAAGGTATGCGAGGAGATGAGGCGCCTCCCGGAGAGTAACCGTTTTGTGCGGGGGCTGGTCAGCTGGGTAGGTTTTCGTCAGATTGCGGTCGAATATGAACGTGATGAGCGGCTGGCGGGAGAGACGAAGTATCCGCTCAGAAGGATGATCAAGCTCTGTCTGGACGGCATAACCTCATTCTCCTATAAACCGCTGAAGCTGGCGGGTTACGCGGGAGCGCTTCTGTCGCTGGCCGGTTTCTTTTATTTGATTCATGTGCTGTATTTGGCGTTATTTACGAATGCCACAATGAAAGGATGGCCGTCAGTCGTCAGCATTATGCTTATATTCAACGGGTTCGTTCTCATTATGCTCGGAATTCTCGGCGAGTACGTTGGCCGTATTTACGATGAGACCAAAGCCCGTCCTCTATATATTGTTCGTGAATGTTACGGTTTGAAGAAGAAGGAGAAGCCTGTCAAGAAGGGTGTTATCTGATATGAAAAACCGGCTGGCTCCGCTGCTCAAGTTCTGTTTCGTGGGGGCTCTGAATACGGGAGTAGACCTGATCGTATTTATGCTTCTTACCGCTGGAGGCGTGATGTATATGCCTGCACAATATATTTCTTACGGCGCCGGAATTTGCAACAGCTACCTATTGAACAGCAGCTGGACTTTCCGCGGCACCGGGAAGCGGAATCGAAGGGAGATCAGCCGGTACATTGCCGTAAGCCTTCTGTCGCTGGCCGTCGCCTCTATCATTCTGGAATTACTGCATGAGCACACGCGGCTTACACTGTTCGTTTGCAAGCTGATTGCAACGGCCGGAAGTGTCACCGTCAATTATGCGGGGAGCCGGTACTGGGTATTCGGTTCCCCGCATAAGCGCTCGATTAGTTTGCGTGAAAACAGGAATGAAAGGGTATAAACAATCAACCTCACATACTTACATGAAGATTCCGGCTTGACCGCCAGAGTCTTTTTTCTGTTTCCGACATTATGTTCATTTTGCATGCGGCGGTATTTGGGCCTTCGCCTTATTGATAATTTCGCTTATTTTGGACTCGAGCGTATGAACTCTTTGCTTCAGGACGACGATTTGACGCGATTGGGAGACAACCGATGCAAGCATGTTACATGCACCCTTCACGTCATTTTTTTTGACCGCTTGGGTAAATCCTTTCCATACGGGGGAGACGCTTTTCTGTATAGAGCTGACCGAGCTTTTTTCCGCTTTAATTCGTGCCTTCACCGGATCGATCTCCGCAAGTGTGCCGCGAATGAGTTTGATTGTTTTAGCCGCACTTTCCTTGGCGGTCTTCAACGCAGCCTCTTTAAGGCGAATGTCCGCCCTTGCCAGCTGGATGGCGCTTTGGACGCTGTCAGCCTGCATGCGAAGCACGGCATTGAGCTCTTTGTTTTTCAGCGGCTTGGCGGCCGCAATTTGTTGATTCAGCGAAGTGTAAAGGGCGAACAAAGGCTTGTACCGCTCCCGCGCCTGCTTCGCCTGCTGGTCGAGCCGATTCAGTTTATCGGTGTCGATTAGTTTGATTTGTTTGCGAAGCGCGGTTAACGTCTCTTCGTTAACCTTATGAAGCGATTGAATCCGGTTATCCCGTTCGGCCGCTTGTCGCTGCAGATCGAGATGCTCGTTGTATAGGCTTCTTATTTGACCGCTTAATGCAGGGTCCGCGGCTGCGAGCATCTTGTCGTAAGCGGACTTGGCCGTCGGCGTTAATTCCAGTGCAGCGGCGGCTGCAGCGGCTGGAACGGCAGCGGCGAGCATGATTACAATCAGCAGCCCCGCAATTGCTTTGTTCATTCTGTTCCTCCCGGGCGGCCTGACGCAAAAAAAGCACCGGCAAGAAAGGCAGTTAAGCCTGTTCTTACGGGTGCTTCCGTCGTAAGGTTCACAATTATTTTCGTCCAATATACATGAAAACCGCTGCAGGTGTCAAGCTTAAGCCAACATTAAATTTCTGTACGTGCTATAATAGAAGTATAACTGGCCGGTAGCTGAATATCGGCTAAAACAAAGGAAGGTTGAGTGGCAGATGGAAGTCTTTCAAGACTGGAACCAGAAGGTTAAGAAAACATTTAACGCAACGAGTAATGAGGTCGTATTGACGGTGACCGAAGCAGGAAGCCTGATCGGTCTCTCCAAGGACCAAATGAAAATTTTCGTCGATAAACACAAGCTTACCAAGGTCCCCATTATGAGAAGCGTCCACAGATATCTCCTGCTGAAGAGCGAGATCGACGAATTACTGGGATAATTCCTTTCTCACGTTTATATGCGTAATAGTCTGCGAATACCAAGCCTGTCATCTTATGCCGATGACGGGCTTTTATCATACATCAGGCTGTTACCGTGAATCCAATGTCCCTTGTCACTGCCGTGTTCGGCTGTGGCGAGCAGCAAAGTAATAATCAATTCGGTTCACATTGCTTCACTTAACTGTTATTATAAGGATGCCGCTGCAGCAATGTAAGAAGGAAAAACAAATGGATATTGGCAATTCAATTGGACTAACTTACTAATTGTAAGGGTGAGAAAATATGGCGGAAACGATACACTCCAATAATGATACGGACACAAGAAACTCCAACTGTACGGAGTCAGGGAACTCCAGCATCTGTGAAGTCTTGAAAATACTCGGGGCGAAGTGGGCTTTCCTGGTGCTCGACGAACTGCTTAGCGGACCGATGCGTTTTAGCCAGCTCAAAAGAAAAGTGTCCATCGTAAAGACGCAGTCGCTCACGGACACGCTTCGCCACTTGGAACAAAACGGACTTGTAAACCGTCAAGTATTTCCTACAGTACCTGTAAGTGTTGAGTATTCCTTGACCGAGAAAGGCAGCGATTTCCAGGCCGCCTTAAAGGAAATGGACAAATGGGTGCAAAAATGGGGAACCCAACAACAACAAACAATCGAGAAAACAAGTCCATAAGGGCAATCTAAACAATATATAAGGCGAAGGAAAGTGGTCTATGAAACGGGTATGTGTCTTTGCGGGTTCGAATGTCGGGGCAAGCCCCGAGTATGCACAGAAAGCGGTACAGCTGGGAGAGGTTATTGCCGACAAAGATTTTGAACTCGTTTACGGAGGCTCCAGAATCGGACTAATGGGGCGCGTCGCCGACTCGGTATTGGCAGCAGGAGGAAAAGTGATCGGGGTAATGCCGCGAAATCTGTTCAAAGGGGAAATGATTCACCCCGGGTTGACCGAATTGCACGAAGTGGACAGCATGCATGAAAGAAAAGCGTTAATGTCGGAGATGGCGGATTCCTATATCGCATTGCCGGGCGGGCTGGGCACTTATGAAGAATTGTTCGAGGTGGTCAGCTGGTCGCAGCTCGGCATTCACAAGAAACCGGTGGGTGTATTGAATGTAGCCGGCTTCTATCAGCCTATGGCGGAAATGTTCAGGCAGGCGGTTCTTGCCGGCTTCATGCAGCAAACAAACCTCGGGTTAATCATCTTTGAGGAAGACCCGGAGCTTCTTATTGACAAGCTCATTAACTATATGCCCCCGGAGCAAACGTATAAATGGAATGAACTTGCGTAACGGCACACATCCCGGCAGCTATATCAAAAGACAAATCATGCAGTAACTTAAATAGGGCTTATCCTCCGTCATCCGATATGACTTGAGGGTAAGCCCTATACGTATGCAATCGCACGCGGCCAAGGTTTTACACTGACCGGACTCGTTATTCCGGCTGCGGTTCTACCGCCTCGGCCAACTGTCTCTCCAGCTCGGCCGCATTTGTTTTCCGTTCGTCTTCCGACCAGCCCAGAATTTCCGCCATCGCAGCGGTGACCGGTTCCTTCCACTTGCGGACCCCTTCAATATTGAAGAACAGGTCGCCGGTCCGGCGGATAAAGAAATCGACTGGCTTTACTGCCATCTCATTGGCGATGGCGTACATAAGCTGTACCGCCACCGGTAGCGGCAGCCCGTACTTACCGATCCGTTCACGCGCCTCCTCTGCCAGTTGGAAGAGTGCATCGACGTTAGAGCCATAGCGCTCCGTCAGGAATTTCGCTTCCGCCTCGGAGAAGCCGCGTTTCACGCCTTCCCTAATCCTGCCGCTGACGAAGCGGGGGAAGCCGCTCGAACCGCCAACGTCGCCCCCGGAAATCGGGATCGTCCTGGTCATGCAGCCGGGCTGTGAAACCGCGTTTCCTTCCTGCAGTAGAAGTTCCGCAAGTTTGTCGACTACTGTCTCGGCCATTTTGCGGTAGCCGGTCAGCTTCCCGCCCGCGATGGAGAGGAGTCCGGAAGGTGAGACGAAAATTTCGTCCCTCCGGGATATCTCGGACGGCGACTTGCCCTCCTGCTGGATGAGCGGCCGCAGTCCGGCCCAGCTGGACTCGACATCCGCTTCCGTCAGCTTCTGCTCCGGGAACATAAAATTGGCAGCTTGCAGCAAGTAGCTGCGGTCTTCGGCCGTCATATGCGGATTTGCCGTATCGGACTTGTAATTCGTATCCGTGGTTCCGAAATACGTTTTTCCGTTCCGCGGAATGGCGAACACCATCCTGCCGTCAGGAGTATCAAAGTAAACTGCTTGACGCAGCGGGAAACGAGAACCGTCGAACACCAGATGGACGCCCTTGGTCAGCCGGAGAGTCTTCCCGTTCTTGGAACCGTCCATATCGCGCAGTTCATCGACCCACGGCCCCGTTGCGTTGACTATCTTCGCGGCGCTTACGGTAAACTGCCTTCCGCTGAGCGTATCGCGAATGACAGCGCCTGTAACCCGGTTATTATCGTCGTACCGGAACTCCTCGACGCGGGCGTAATTGACGGCCAACGCGCCTAGCTTCACCGCTTCCTTCATTACTTCAATCGTCAGCCGGGCATCGTCAGTCCGGTATTCGACATAGTAGCCGCCGCCCTTCAGCCCGTCGCGCCTCAGGAGCGGCTCTTTGGCGAGCGTTTCCCGCGCGCTCAGCATCTTGCGCCGCTCGCTCCGCTTTACGCCCGCGAGAAAATCATATAGGCGGAGGCCGATCGAAGTGGACCACTTACCGAAGGTGCCGCCTGCGTATAGCGGCAGAAGCATCCATTCCGGCGTCGTGACATGCGGCCCGTTCTCAAATACGATCGCCCGCTCTTTGCCGACCTCCGCGACTACCCCGATGTCCAGCTGTTTTAAATACCGCAGTCCGCCGTGCACCAGCTTGGTGGAACGGCTGGATGTCCCTGCCGCGAAGTCCTGCATTTCCACCAGCGCGGTGCGCAGACCGCGGCTCGCGGCATCGAGCGCGATGCCCGCACCGGTAATTCCGCCCCCGATGATGAGTACATCCACAGGCTCGCGTTCGATCTCTTCCAGCAACTGCAATCTGTTCTGAGCGGCGAATGCGCCGCTTGCTTTATTTATCATATCCATACGCCTCCTGAGCGTGTAAAATCTGTTATTATTGCGGTCGCCGAACCGGATGCTGCCGTCAAAGCAAAAAACCACGAAAAGCTGCTTCGCGTCTCATAAAGAGGACGGAAGCGGTCTTCGTGGTTTCTCCTGGTCTCCAACCGATATTAACTTATGGCGTTATTATAACACGAAACGTCATACAAACGCCATGGCTGCTTTTACCGCACGCTGCCAGCCCCCGTAGAGCGCTTGACGTTTCCCCTCGTCCATGGCGGGCCGGAACAGACGCTCCACCTGCCTCAGCCGGGCGATTTGCTCACGGCTTTCCCAGAATCCTACCGCGAGCCCGGCCAGATATGCCGCCCCAAGCGCAGTCGATTCATTGATGACGGGGCGCTCGACAGGGACACCCAGCAGATCGCTCTGGAACTGCATGAGCAGGTTGTTGGATACTGCGCCGCCGTCCACCGAGAGCGTCTTGAGCGGAAGTCCCGACTCCTCCTGCATGGCGGACAGAACGTCTTTCGTCTGATAAGCGAGCGATTCCAGCACGGCGCGCACAAAATGCGCTTTACTCGTGCCTCTGGTCAGGCCGAAAACCGCGCCGCGAACATCGCTGTTCCAATACGGCGTTCCCAGACCGACGAAAGCGGGGACGACGTAAACGCCGTCCGTGCCGTCCACCTCGGAGGCGAGCTGCTCGGATTCCTCCGCCGAGGCGATCATCTCCAGCCCGTCGCGCAGCCATTGAACAGCGGCGCCGGCGACGAATACGCTGCCTTCCAGCGCATATTCGACGCGGCCATCCAGCTCCCAGGCAATTGTCGTCAGCAGACCCCGGCTCGAGGCTATCGCTTGGTCGCCCGTATTCATAAGCATGAAGCAGCCTGTGCCGTATGTGTTCTTCACGCAGCCTTGCTCGAAGCAGGCTTGCCCGAACAGTGCCGCCTGCTGGTCGCCGGCCGCTCCGGCAATCGGCAGCGGATGCCCGAACAGCGCCGGGTCCACATGCCCGTAAAGCTCGGAGGAAGAGCGTACATCAGGCAGCATTGCCCGCGGGATTCCCAAGAGAGCGAGCAGGTCATCGTCCCAGCGACGCTCGTGAATGTTATACATAAGCGTACGCGAAGCGTTTGACGCATCCGTTACATGCACGCGCCCGCCGGTAAGCTTCCAGATCAGCCATGTATCGATCGTACCGAACAGCAGCTCGCCCCGTTCCGCCTTTGCCCTTGCTCCATCGATCTTGTCGAGCAGCCAGGCAGCCTTTGTGCCGGAGAAATAAGGGTCGATCAGCAAACCTGTCCGTGCACGAAACAGGTCATCATGTCCGTCTGCCTGCAGCTTCTCGCATATTTCCGCCGTCTGCCGCGACTGCCATACAATCGCCCGGTGAATGGGGCGTCCGCTGTCCTTCTCCCAGACGACGGTGGTTTCACGTTGGTTCGTAATTCCGATGCCGTCGATACGGTCTGCGGATATGCCCGTGTCCTCGAGCAGCTTCTTAACGACGTAAATTACCGAAGTCCAGATCGCATCGGCATCCGCTTCCACCCAGCCCGGCTCCGGATAATGCAGCATCAGCTCTTGCCTGGCGATATGGAAGATAGCGCCCTCCCGGTTGATCAGCAGGGCGCGTGTGCTCGTTGTTCCTTGATCAAGAGCCAGCATGTAACGCTCCATGCCGTCCCCTCCCATCTGTATAGGGTCTAAATGGTGTTCCAAAGCTCCCGCCGCGAGGTCGTGATTGCCGACGCTCCTGCCGCGATGGCCTGCTCCACGTCGGCAGGCGTACGAATGAGCCCGCCTGCTATGACCGGAATGCCTGTGCGGGTCCGCACCTCTTGAATCATATGAGGCATGACTCCCGGCAGTACTTCAATATAATCGGGCCGGATTTTCTCAACAAGCGCATAGGTTCTCTCCAGCGCGTCCGAGTCAATCAGAAACAGGCGCTGAATGGCAAGCAGGCGATTCTGCTTCGTCTTCTGAATGACGGCCGCCCGCGTTGAAATAAGTCCGGCCGGCCGAATCGACTGGCACAAAAATTCCGCGGCATATTCATCGTTCTTCAAACCGTCGATAAGATCCGCGTGAAGCAGTATCTTCTTGTCATGGCTTGCCGCCAAATCGACAATGCTTTTCAATTGGCCGAGATGGCCGCCGAGCAGCACCACATACGTATAAGGGGAGGCGAGAAGCGCCTCCACATCCTTTAATTTATGAACGGCCGGCAGAATCGGCTGTCCTTTGAACGGTATCTCTATCACCTTGATTACCCCCGCTTCGGCGGTTCTCCGCTGCTCTCCCGGATGGTCAGCCTAGTCGGCAGCACGATCTTCTTCGCGATGTGGCGCTTGGCAGTGAGCCGGTCCGCGAGAAGCTCTACCGCCGTCTCGCCCATATGCTCCATATGCACCTTCACAGTCGTAAGCGGCGGCTGCAGAAAAGCCGAGATCGCAATGTCGTTGTACCCGACGATCGAGATGTCGCGCGGTACGCGAAGTCTCGCTTCATGCAGCGCGCGAAGTGCGCCGACAGCCATTGAATCATTCTCGATGAAGAAGGCCGTCGGAAGCTTCTCACCGGCCAGAGCCGATTTCATCAGCTTATAGCCGTCCTCGGAGTAAAGGTTTTCTCCCGTATACACGAGCTCCGGGTCGTAAATACCGCGGGAGGAAAGCCACTGTACGAAAACAAGCTCGCGCTCGTCCTGAACCCGCTTGTTGTTGATGATGTTGTGGCCCCCGATATAACCGATGGACGTATGGCCGGCCCGGGTTAAGTAATCGAGCACTTCACCGACCGATTTCCGAAGGTCGATTACGACGGAGTCGAACCGGTTGTCGTCCGGAGAAGAGTCGACAAATACGATGTTCTCGAGTTGAGGGGGAAACCGTTCCAGATCATCCTGCTCGAACCGTCCGATGGCCACAATGCCGTCAAGCGGCTCTTCGCGTCCCTCGGTGAGGCCGAAGCCGCCGGCGGTAACGAACAGCTTAACCAGCTCCATCTGGCGTTGGAAGCATTCCTTCTCCACGCCCAGCCGGATCGCCAAATAATATGGATCGAGCATTTCCTCCTGCTCGGAGTACCAGTTCACCAAGCCTATGCGGTAGCGTTCCTTGCCGGTTTGCCCGCTTCGCTCCCGCAATGTCTTGTAATTCAGCTCCTGCGCGATTTCAAAAATCCGTTTGCGCGTATCGTCCGCTACCGATATATTGGGATCATAGTTCAGCACCCGCGATACGGTGGCTATGGAAACGCTCGCCTTCTGGGCGATATCTTTTATTGTAGCCATGCTATATATCCTTCCTGCGAGCCGTAAGCACGCGAGCGGCGTGCGGCACTAGAATAAAGGCCGTCCGGCCTCTACAATCCTGCTCTCATAAGGATTCAGCCGTTGGCCTTGAAAACTTTGAGTGTCTCCGGTATGGTTCAGCACGAACCAGACTTTGCGCTCTCCCGATTCCCGAAGCACCACTTCGACGCCTTTATCACTCTTAATATGCCAGATATCCCGTTCGTTGACAATAGAACGCGTGATTCGGTCAAGAATCTCCTCGCCCATGCCACCACCGATGTAATAGACGGTTCCACTGCCGAACCGGTTACGGGTCACCGCCGCCTCCGGGAAGAACGGATCATCGTATCGGTACAGAACTTCAGCCGTAGTCGGGGTCAGTAAATCGCGCCATACCTCGCAGGCCGAAGCGGAATCCTGCGCTGCTTCCCAGCCCGCTGCCGCGGGTACGACAGGGACGCTGCAGCCTGCCGGAATCGCCTCCGAGCCGCGTATGACAACGCCGCTCATCTCCGCCGCGTACCCGGGCAGCTCCATGCCGAAGTACACGTTATTGTCCTTGTCCCGAATGCCGGTGCGGAAAGAGAACACGACCGTCCCGCCGTCTCTAGCGAAAGTGGCCAGCCGTTCGCCCAGCGCCTTGTCAATCATCTGCAGGGCGGGTACCACGAGCACTTTATAGCCGCCAAAATCCCGCGAGACCGGAATCACATCGATGCGGCAGTTCAAGCTGTGAAAAGGTGTATAGAGCCGCAGCAGTTCGTTCCGAAAATCAAAAGCCCCGCTCTGCCGCTGAATGCGCCACGACCAAATGTTGTCGTAATCGTACAGAACGGCGACGTCCGCCTTAATTTCCGATTGCAGTACGTCCGCGTAAGGCCGGATGTCCCTGAAGACGGACTGGACTTCCTCGTATTTACGTCCGCGGCGGTTGTCGTGATCGACGATACCCATGCAGAACTGCTCAGCTCCGCGCGTCATGGCGCGCCAGCTGAAATAGAGAAGGTCCGAGCAGCCATGAGCGAACGCCTGCATCGACCACATTCGCGCCTGATTGGGACGCGGCAGATACCCGATTACATCATGCCCCTGCGCGCCCATCAGCTCCTCCACGATCCAGAAATTCGCCCCTTTCAGCCCCCGGTTGAAATCGTGCCCGAGCGCGATGGCCGCAGGCGTGATCGGTTCGGCGAGCCCGCCCCAGACCGGATAATTGTCGTAAGAGACGAAATCCAGCGCTTCGGCGTGCTCGGCATGATCGTACCATTTGTCAAAAAATCCGCCCGGCAGATTGGTGGTCACGCTTTGATTCTGGCCTTTTTCTTCCCGCACAATGGCCGCCATACGGGCGCCGAAACGGTTCACGGAATAGGATCGAAACCTTGCCCAGTCAAGCTGAAGGGCGGGGTTGTGAACGGTAATCGTCTTTGTCGGAAGCGGAATTTCGCTGAAGGCGTTATAGGTCTGCCCCCAGAAAATCGTACCGTAAGTCTCGTTCAGCAAAGCGATATCGCCGCCGAATTTCCGCTCCAGAAACTGCTGAAATCCCGAATGGCACTGATCGCAGAAGCACATGTCGCTGCCTTCGTGGCCGAATTCGTTATCGATCTGCCAGGAGACGACCGCCGGTTCATCGCTGTAATGCGCCACCAGCTTTCGCGTAATGAGCGAGCTGTAGCGGAAGTAAATATCCGAGTTGAAGCAGTACTGCCGCCTTCCGCCGAAAGCTCGTACGCCGCCCGTCTCATCCTTGGACAGAATGGAGGGGTGCTTCTTCGCCAGCCACGCCGGAAAGGTCGCGGTGGGAGTGCCGAACATGACAGACAAACCATTATTCTTCAGCTTGGCGATGACCCCGTCGAAGAATGAGAAATCAAACGCTCCTTCTTCTTTCTCCATCAGATGCCAGGAAAACTCGCCGATCCGCACCATATTGCTGCCCAGCTTCACGATCCCGTCGATATCCTCATCCATCAGTTCGGCAGGCCAATACTCCGGATAATAATCAACGCCTACAAACATAATGCTGTCTCTCCTTCACCCGTTGACGCATGAGCCCGCGTCTTTATCTATTTTTCATCATCCTATTCTTTGACCGCCGTACCAAGCATTCCAGATATGAAATGCCGCTGCAGGAGCAGGAAGAAAATTATAATCGGACCGGTTGCAAGCGTAACGCCCGCCATCACCTGACCGTAGTCGATCCGCGACAAGCCGAACAAGCTCGACAGCGCGACAGGCAGCGTGTACATTTCTTTCGACTGGGCGGCGATGAGCGGCCACAGGAAGCTGTTCCATTGATACATGAATAAGAAAATGGCCGTTGCAGCCAGCGCCGGCTTTACGGAAGGCATAATGATCCGGGAGAAAAGCCCCCATTCGGAAATGCCGTCGATACGGCCTGCCTCCATGATGCCGTCCGGGACGGCGAGCATGTTCTGCCGCATCAGGAATATAGCGAAAGGATAAGCCAGATTTGGCAGGATAAGAGCTTGATACGTATCCAGCCAGCCCCATGCCGCCATCATTTTGAACAGCGGAATGACAAGCGCATGGAACGGCACCATCATCGAGAGGAGAAAGATGCCAAAGATGATATCGCGGCCCTTGAAGCGGAATTTGGCAAAAGCGTAGCCAGCCATCGTACATATAGTTAAGCTGAGCGCCGTGTAAATGACGACTACTACCAGGGAATTGAACATGACGCGTCCAATACCGATCGCATTGTTCAGATTGACGATATTTTCGATGAGCTTGCCGCCCGGCAGCAGCACAGGCGGTTTGGCGAACACCTTGCCGCTTTCGTTAGTTGCGGCTACCGCCGCCCAATAGAAGGGGAAGAGCGAGACCAACGCGCCGAGGGTGAGCGCGGCATACAGCAGCATCGAACGGATATTTAATGTTCTCATTATTTATCCCCCGTTACTTTAAATTGGATAAACGACAGAACCGCGATGAGCACGACGATTACATAGGCAAGCGTCGAAGCGTAGCCGAAATCAAAATAACGGAAGCCCGTTTGGTACAGGTACATCCCGATCGTGAGCGTTGCGTCGCTGGGTCCGCCTTTCGTCAGTGTATATGGCTCATCGAACAGCTGCAGCGTTCCGATCGTCGAGAGGATGGCAGTAAAGAGAATAACCGGCTTCAGCTGCGGAACTGTTATACTGAAAAATTGCTTGATGCGGCTGGCGCCATCGATGCTGGCGGCCTCGTACAAGGACTCTGAAATATTTTGCATTGCAGCCAAATAAATGACCATGTTATATCCGGTCCAGCGCCAGGTCATGGCTAGAATGAGCGCCGCTTTGGCCCAAATCGGGTCGGAAAGCCAGGGCACCGCGCCGATGCCGACCTGCGCCAGAAATTGATTGATAATGCCGTCACCCATCAGCATGATCGAGAAGATGATGGAGTACGCCACAAGCGAGGTGACAGCCGGCATAAAGAAAGATACGCGGAAAACGCCCTTCAAGCCTTTAACCGCATTAAGCAGCGCCGCCAGCACGATGCCGAGGAACAGCATCAGCGGCACCTGCGTAACCATGATCACAAACGTATTCTTGAGCGCCGTAAAGAAAATCTCGTCGCCGAACAGCCGGGTATAGTTGCTTATTCCGGCGAAAGTCAGCTCGCCGCCGACGCTGGTCTGGAAGCTGAGCAGAAAAGAATAAATAATCGGGTAACCCATAAATACCGCAAACAGCACGAGTGCGGGGGTCAGAAACAGATAGGGGACATAAGCCTTCGTCCGCATAATGCGCCTCCTTCACCTTGCTTGGAAAAGAGCGAGAGATTTAGGCTTCACCTAAACCTCCCGCGTTGTGGGTGTGCAATTTTGTTAATCTAGCCGTTGTTAACAGTGCGCTTTGTGCGGTCGGCAAGACGTTTAGCCGCTTCTTTGAGCGCGTCTGCCGGGTTCTTGCCGTTGAACGCGTCGGCTTGCGCCTTAACAGCTTCGTCCAGGCCGAGCGCATAGTCTTTTGTATAATACGGCGTTGGAATATTCTTCATCTCGTCGCTGAACAGCTGCCAAATTTTCTGGTTGCCGAAGAAGGCAACGTCGCTTGTGAACAGCTTGGAGCTGTAAACGGACTGCAGGGAAGGGAACAGGCCGTGCTTATCCATGGCGATTTCCTGAACCGCGTCTGTCGTTGCGAAGTATTCGGCGAATGCATAGGCTGCATCGGCGTTTTTCGAGGACGATGGAATCATCCAGCTGCTTCCGCCAAGGTTGGCCGCGCGGTTGCCGCCTGCTTCGAAAGCCGGCAGCTGGAAGACGCCCCATTTGCCGCTCGTATCCTTTGCTTGGTCGGTGATGGTGCCGTAGTACCATGCGCCGAACGGTATGGTCGCAACGGAGCCGTCGACCGTCGCGGATACGGTGCCGTCCCAGCCGTTGACGTCTTTGACAAGGCCGGCGTCGCCCATAGCCTTGATCGTTTCGAGCGCTTTAACCACTTTCGGGTTGTTGAAATCGATGTTGCCGTCTTTGTCGAAGTAGAAGACGCCTTGCTCATTCATCATCATGCGGAACAGCGCGTCGTCTTTGAATTTGTCCGCCGGGAGGGCGAAGGAGCCGGTTTTTTGCTTAATCGTTTTGCCGGCTTCAATGAATTGATCCCATGTTTCGATCGTATCCGGGTTCACGCCCGCCTTCTCGAAAATATCTCTGCGGTAGAACATGCCCGTTGGGCCCGCATCGAATGGGAACGCATAGAATTTGCCGTCTTTGGAAGCCAGTTCCTTCTTGAAGGCCGGGAATTGATCGGCTTTGCTGTCAAAGCCTTTATCCGACAGATTCAGGAAACCTTTTGGAAAAGCGTCAAGATAACCTTGAATCCGGTCGTCCTCGACGAGGACGATATCCGGCAGACCTGCCCCGCCGGCAGCCAGGCCGGTAGACAGCTTGTCGTATACGTCCAAACGACCGATGTCTTCGACCTTCAGATCAACGTTCGGATGGTCTTTCTTGTAGAGCTCGAGAGCGCTGTTCAGCGCGCCGACGTTAACGTTCCAAGCCCACGCGGTCAGCTGTACTTTCTGGTCGGCGCCAGCTTCGCCTTTCTTTTCATTGGCCTGGCCGCAAGCGGAGATGGCGATCGTGATGCCAAGAAGCAGGACAAGCAATTTTGAAACTTTGAACATGGATTGGTTCCCCCTTATTGGTCATGGCTGCAGGTAAAAGTTTCACATTTTACCTGCAATTAATGAAAGCGTTTTCGGTTGCTGATTAATATTTTACTCTTTTTTTAGTAAAAATCAAGCGTTTTACTTTAATTTTTTTACTGTTGCGTTGGCAATGCATTGTCATGGTGGGCGAGATAGCCCTATTATGTGCGTTTTATCCATGCTTCATGTAGGCGCGGCCTTCTCAATAAAAATTCTGATTTTCCATACGCGGTCATACCCATTAAAGTAAGGAATTCTGAAACTTCTACATTATTTCAACGAATGGTGGGATACGATGATAAGAATCTATATCGCGGATCATGAAGATACGCTGCAATCAATCGCAAGTAGACACCATCTCCGTATTGAGGAGCTTATTTCTTCGAATCCGCATATAGCTGACCCCGATCGGAATATCGCCGGGAGACAAGTGAATATCCCGCTGCCGGCATCAACAGCTGCGAGATCATCAGATCATACTTTGGTCATTAACACTGATATTGAGGCAGGCCAAATTAATAGAAATATTTACGGTCATTTCGCCGAGCATCTGGGCAGAGGTATATATGAGGGAATCTGGGTAGGCGAAAATTCACCGATTCCCAACACGTACGGCATTCGAAACGATGTGGTGGAAGCGCTGAGAAGAATCAATATTCCGGTTTTGCGCTGGCCTGGCGGATGCTTTGCGGATTCTTACCATTGGAAGGATGGTATCGGGCCGCGGGAGTATCGTAAACGAACGATTAACGTTTTCTGGGGTCAGGTTATTGAAACCAATCAATTCGGGACGCATGAATTTATGCGGTTATGCGAGATGCTGGAATGCGAGCCTTATATCAGCGCTAATGTGGGAAGCGGTACGGTACAAGAAATGCAGGAATGGATCGAGTATATGACATGCCCGGAGGAATCTTCGATTGCGCTGCTGCGGAGAGCTAACGGCAGAGCTCTGCCGTGGCGGGTGAAATACGTTGCAGTGGGCAATGAAACGTGGGGCTGCGGGGGGAATATGCGGCCGGAGTATTCCGCGGATCTTTATCGGCGATACCAAACGTTCATCCATAATTATGGGGATAATGTCATCTATAAGATTGCCAGCGGAGCCCATGACACCGACTATCGATTCACCGAGGTGCTAATGCGTGAAGCAGCGAATCTCATGCAAGGCTTGAGCTTGCATTATTATACGGTTACCGGTACATGGGAGCAGAAAGGTTCGGCAACTGAATTCTCGGAAGATGAATGGTTTATTACCATGAAAAAGGCTCTGCTGATGGATGAACTCATCACAAGGCATGCAGCGATTATGGATCAATATGATCCGGATAAGCGAGTAGGGATGATCGTAGATGAGTGGGGAACCTGGTATGACCCGGAGCCCGGAACGAACCCCTTATTTTTATATCAGCAAAACACTCTGCGTGATGCACTGGTGGCCGGCATTACTCTGAATATATTTAATAATCATAATGACCGGGTACAGATGGCCAACATCGCCCAAACGGTAAATGTGCTTCAGGCAATGATTCTAACCGAAGGAGAGAAGATGATTGTCACCCCGACTTATTATGTGTTTGAAATGTATAAAGTGCATCAGGATGCGCAGCGGCTCGATATCCGTCTAGAGAGCGCCAAGTACGCGCATCATGGAGAGCAGCTGCCTCAGGTAAGTGTGTCGGCGTCGAGGAATCCGGCAGGGGAAATTCATGTAAGCTTGTGCAATATCAGTCCCCGGGATGAAGCCGATGTGAATGTGGAATTGCGCGGAAGGCCGGCAAGAGCCGCCGTCTCCGGAGTAATTTTAACGGCTGGGGATATGCGTGCGCACAATACTTTTGAACAGCCTGATACTGTTAAGCCGTCTGATTTTACCGGAGTGGCTTTGACTGACGAAGGGTTTGCCGTCGTTCTTCCTCCTATGTCCGTGGTTATGATAACGATTTTCTGACAATGGAAAACCAGTAAGCAAATATGCAGCACGTTTAAACTTACCTCAGCCGGCGCTGAGGTAAGTTTTGTTTTGACAGAAGGTGATATACCTCGATTGTTAGTACAGTAAAGAAAAGGACCAATTCCCCTCCATGGGCTTATTGAGCAAGGAGGGGAGCTTGAGCTGCTTCGCGGCCTCCTCCAGATAGTCCCCCCGAAAATTCAAGGTGCTCGTAACATTGTTTTCCGCCAGGTTGCAGAGCGTCTTCAAATCCTTTGTATAAGCGGCTGCGTCCCATCGGACCTCAGAACACAGATTGGCAACCATCTCGAGCGGGAAGCCGGTCGAGCGGGAAATGATTTTCGCGGCCTTGACGGGAAAGCAGCGCATGACCTGATGGGCCCGCAAATGCGCCTTTAAATACGCGGTTACTGCCCAGTCGTTGGCTTGCATCCAGCGGTCTTGAGCGACCAGCCCGGTCAAATAATCGTCATTCCATTCTTGGTCAAAGTAAATCGATTCCGCACCCTGCAGACGAGCCAAGCTGACATAAGGCTCCCACATAGCGCTCGCGCCTACATGCTGCAGTGTAATGCTGTCAAGGCTGTCGTTCATCTCCCGGTGAATAATGTGGATGTGCTGAGTTTCCAATGAAGTGAGCAGGCGCTTTAAACGATGCCCTGCGCTCGAGTTTACAACAGTGGATATGGTCTGATCGGAGAGATCGGTTGAAGTGCGGATGGAGGAACCTCTGGGCACGACGATCGAAATCCCTTTGCTGCAGGTTGTTTTTCCATCGAAAGCAAGGAGAACCGGTCTGAAATTTGGTAGCATTTGGGCAAGCTGCAGACTGACAATAATAGGGTAGTCGCCTAGAGAGGCAAGCTGAATGCTGCCGGCGATCATGCCCTCGACAAGCTCCAGACCGTTTGCGGCATCGTGCCACCGAACCGTATACGGGCGGGAAGGCTCGGCAGCGGCGATTTCTTCCTCGAACAAACGCATTTCCTTCACGATCAGTGCGCTCCACATATGCGCCGTGCCGCTTTGGTAGCCGATCGTAATCGTTTCGTTGCACGGCTCCTGGCCGGCTCTTTGAGCAGCCGGATCCAGGATACGGGAGTGGGAACGAATCCACAGCTGAACGTCTTCTTTGTGAAAGTATATTTCTTTTCCGATCTTGACGAAAGGCATCCGCTGCTGCTTCCGCCAACGGTCAAGCGTCGACCGGCTTACTTCGAGCAGATCCATTGCTTCCTGCAATGTCAATAAGTTTAACCGCTTATCTAACATGTCCATCGCCCCGTTAGACTGAAATCAAACTTCCTATAATCTATATTAATTTAGCGATGATTTATGTGTCAATTATATGTCAAGAAATATAACATTTATAATTACATTATGTGGAAATATTCGTCGATATTCATCATTGATCATCATATATATACCATCATATGTTATGCTAATTGACATCAAATATGAGCGGGTGCTACAGTCGAAATAAGGAACTTCCTTAATCCATCTATGAAACAAGGAGGCGCGGAAATGATCAATACACGTGAATATGAAACGGATGTCCTTATCATTGGCGGGGGGACGGCCGGAACAATGGCGGCAATCAAGGCAAAGCAGGAAAATCCCGATGCTGAAGTTCTTGTCCTCGATAAAGCGGATATTCGCCGCAGCGGAGCGATCTGCATGGGGATGGACGGTTTGAACAATGCCATCGTGCCGGGCAAGGCGACGCCGGAAGAGTATACGCAGGAGATTACCGATTCGAATGACGGTATCATCGATCAACGCGCCGTTTACCGGCAAGCGTCCGAGTGCTATGAGATCATCAAGCTGCTCGATTCATGGGGGGTGGATTTTGAAAAGGATGAGCACGGAGACTTTCAGGTTTACCGGGTACACCGGAAAGGCAGGTACGTGCTTCCTATGCCCAAGGCGAGCGATCTCAAGCAAATCCTTGCCAAGCACGTCAAGAAGAGCCGGTGCAAGGTCGTCAACCGGGTCATGGCGACAAGGCTGCTTACCAAGGGCGACCAGGTAATCGGCGCGCTCGGAGTAGATGTGATGAACGGAGATTTTATTATCGTTCGTGCGAAAGCGGTCGTTTGCACCACCGGAGCAGCGGGCCGAATGGGAACGACGGATTCCGGTTATTTGTACAGCACCTATGAGAATCCGACCAATACAGGTGAAGGGTTTGTGATGGCCTATCATGCGGGGGCCGAACTGACAGGCATCGAATGCTATCAGATCAACCCGACGATGAAGGATTATAACGGACCCGCTTGCGCTTATGTGGCCGGACCCTTCGGCGGTTATACGGCGAATGCCAAAGGGGAACGCGTCACCGGCTGCGATTACTGGAGCGGGGAGCTCATCATGAATATGTGGAAGATGGCCAACAAAGGCCAATGGCCGTTATTCCTGCGGATGAGCCATCTGGATGACAGTGTCATATCGAAAATAGAAGACATCCTGCACCAGAATGAACGTCCGAGCCGCGAGCGGTTCCACCAGAACCGGGGGCTCGATTACCGCGACCAAATGGTAGAGCTTCACTTTTCCGAGGTGGGGCTTTGCAGCGGGCACAGCGCCTCGGGGGTGCTTGTCAACCATGAAGCGGAGACGTCGCTTAAAGGCTTGTACGCCGCCGGCGACATGGCGTGCGTGCCTCATCAATACCTGCTCGGGGCACTTACCTTTGGCAAAATTGCCGGCGAGAACGCTGCAAGGTTCGCGCGGACCCAAACGGAATACGAGCCCGATCCTGCCCAGATCGAAGCGGAGCGGGAGAGGATTTACGCGCCGCTCGGCAATCCGGGTGGAGTGCCTCATCAGCAGGTGGAGACGAAAATCCGCCGCATTGTCACCCAGTATTTGATGCCGCCCAAGATCACGAACAAGATGGAGATGGCTCTGGAGAAGATTGAGCATTTCCGCAAGGTCGATCTCAAGCAGCTCGGCGCGAGGGATCCTCACGAGCTGGGCAGAGCGCTCGAGGTGCACAGCATCGTCGATTGTGCGGAGATGATGGCAAGGGCATCGCTTTTCAGAAAAGAAAGCCGCTGGGGATTTTACCACTATTACCTGGATCATCCGGAGAGGGATGATAAAAACTGGTTGAAGCGGGTTATTCTGAGGCGCGGTGCGAATGGAGAGATGACGCTTGGCACGAAGGAACTGCCTCTCTACATTCTGAGACAGGAGTTGGTCGTAAATGAATAATTGGTCCACCAATGTCATTTCGCAGCGTGTCGAAGCGGGAGTCATTATCGATAAGGACAAATGCATCGGCTGCGACATTTGTGTTCAAGTATGCCCAATGGGCATTCTTGCGCTCGATGAAAATAAAAAAGCGTATATGAAATACGATGAATGCTGGTACTGCACGCCTTGCGAGGTGGATTGTCCGGTCGATGCGGTCACGGTAAATATTCCGTATTTGGTCAGGTAACGGCTGCAGGCCGAACCGCCGGCAGGAATCCGCCGGCGGTGGCGCCGATAAGGGGGGGGACGACGATTCATGCCCAGAAAATCCGCCATCATCGCTTTATTCCTGCTGATACTGTTGGCACTGGAGGGCTGCGTAAAGCCAGACGGGAGTTTGGGTGATAATCCGGCTGCTTCAAGTGCGGGCGGCAGCCCTGCCAAGACGGTTAAAATAACGATCGGTTATCAAAGTCCGACCGCCCAAACATGGGGCGCGCTTATAATGAAAGACAAAAAAATATTTGAAAAGTATTTAAAGGAGGCCGAGCCGGATACGTCCTTTGATGTGGAATGGTTCGACGCTTCGGCTGGAACCGTCCTTAACAACAATATGATCGGCGGTAAAATCCAGCTCGCTTTCATGGGCGATATGCCTCTGCTTCTTAACGGTGTTAAGGGTTTGACGCAGTCCAATTATCATTCGGTGTTCCTGGCATTCGACGGGAAAGGGGTTATGGGCCGGAATCAAGCCATCATCGTCCCGAAGGAAAGTGGCATAAAGGATATTAAGGATTTGGCCGGTCATACCGTATCGACGCCGATCGGGAGCAGCGCGCACCGCATGCTTCTTGATGCTCTGAGACTGAATGGCCTTCTGGATAAGGTCAAAATTGTCGATCAGGGCGTGACGGTCGGCATGCAGAGCATCGAGCAGAATAAAATCGCCGCCCATGCCACCTGGGAGCCTTACCCCGGCTTGGCCGTCCAGAAAGGCGCAGGCAAAATATTGTATGACGGAGCGCAAACGAATATCGATTACCTCGATGGGATCGTAGCGAACCAGGATTGGGTTCAAGGCAATAAAGCATACACCATCGCATTCATGAAAGCATTGATTGAAAGTCATGCGTTCATAGTGAAATCTCCGGACGAGGCGGCGCAAATCTTCGAGCGGGAGAGCGGCTTTCCCCTTGAAGTTTGCAAGGAGATGACCAAGTCGATCCGATTCGATGCAGCGGTTTATGACCGCGACCTGAAAACGTTGGAGGGAAGTATTGCTTTTCTGCGCTCTTTGGGAAAGCTCGAGGAGGATCTGGACCTGAAGACGTTCATTAATACCACGTACCTGGAAGAAGCGGCGGCATCGTTAAAACGGCCATATTTGACGGAAGAACAGCGTAAATCGGACTACATCGCCGGAATGGAGTACTAAACCATTAAAGGACGGAGGAGTGGAGCATGGAATCCGTTGGAGTATCGACAGTTGTGAAAGAAGAGGACAACATTGCGTCTTTGGGTCGACGGGAAATCAGAGAACGAAAGGTTCATCGGCTGCTGTTTGATAACACGAAAAGCTATATGCTGCGGGTCGGATCGGTTGCCGTATTTTTGGCGGTTTGGCATATTCTCTCCACTTTAAACGTCATGTGGCCCCTGCAGTTTGGCAACCTGCCTACCCCGATGGAGGTTCTGCGGAAATGGCAGGAGGTCGCCATGAGCACCAATTATTACGTCAATATTATGTACAGCGTCTACCGGGTCTCGCTCGGGATTGTGCTTGGTCTGGTCTCCGGCGTACTGATGGGTATTTGGCTTGGACTGTCGGCAAGGGCAAACAATTCGATGTTCCCGACTTTTGAAATATTCAGACCTATACCGCTTATCGCGTTTTTGCCGATTGCCATGCTGCTTTTCAATACAATCGAAGGGGGCATTGTGTTTATTACGTATATCGGCGCCTTCTTCCCCATCTTGATTACCACGCGCAGCGCCATCAAGCGGGTTTCCCCCACACTGATCAACGCATCCAAATGTTTAGGCTGTCCGCCTGGAAAGGCGGTATGGATGGTCTACCTTCCGGCTGCCGCGCCGGAAATTTTTTCTGCGCTTACCGTTGGCGTGGGAGCCTCATGGATGGGCGTCATCACTGCCGAGATGATGGCCGGACAATACGGCGTCGGCTATTATACATGGGAAGCCTATCAGCTGATGCAGTATGACGATTCGATCGTCGGTATGTTCACGATCGGCGTACTCGGCTTTCTCTTCTCCGCCTTGGTCCGGCTGTTCGAGAAGATTTTCGTCAAGTGGAAGAACGTTTGAATGGAAGGGCGGTGACGAGCGATGGAAGTGAAAATCATGGGTGTCTCCAAGAGCTATCAATTGGGCTCGGATGTTCAGGTTCAGGCGCTGCAGCTTGTTTCCGAGACCGTCATACACGGGGAATTTCTGTGCCTGCTCGGGCCGTCGGGCTGCGGCAAAAGCACACTCCTCCGCTTGATTGCGGGCATTGAACATACCGGTGCCGGCCAAATCCTGTGCGGCGGAATTCCCGTAACGGGGCCGGATCCGAGCAGAGGCTTTGTCTTCCAGGATTACGGCCTGTTTCCCTGGAGAACGGTACGCCAGAACATTCAATTCGGTTTGGAGCTGAAGAAGGTTCCAAGACGGGAGCGTAAGGAAATATCCGATTATTATTTGAATCTGATGGAGCTCTCACACGCGGAGAGTTTGTATCCGGAACAAATATCCGGCGGAATGAAGCAGCGGGTTGCCATTGCCCGGTCACTTTGCCTGCAGCCGGACGTACTGCTGATGGATGAACCGTTCGGCGCTCTGGATGCCCTGACCCGCCTTAAGATGCAGGAAGAATTAATGAGAATATGGCAGCTCGAGAAGATTACGGTCATCTTCGTTACTCACGATGTGGAGGAAGCCTTGTATCTGGCCGACCGGATCGTGATTATGGCTGCGCGCCCAGGCCGTGTCAAGGAGGTTGTGTCTGTCCCGATCGCAAGGCCGCGGAGCCGAACGAGTCAGGACTTCTTGCATATTCGGGCCCAAATATACGGTTTTATGGGACTTGATGCCGACCACACCAAAGCCGCGATCTAGCACAGAGAATGAAGGACATTCGGGAGGAATGGGGTGCCGCAATGTTATCGAAACAAGCCGTATTGGATGCTTTGGGCCACCTGGTGGAACCGGAATCGAAACGCAGCATGACGGAGCTGAATTTGGTGACGGACGTGGTGATTAAAGAAAAGGATGTATATATGACGATGGCGATGTCCGATTCCAATGAGGCTGCCGTCGGCCGGATCAGGGAAGAGGCCTCAAGCGCATTGCTGGGGATGGGCATAGACCGCGTTCACATCCGGTTCAGAGCGCCGGTCGTCCGCGAACGTCCCGGTCCGCCGCACATTGGGACCATGCACAAAACGCCGGCGGAGCCTGTGCCTGTTCCTGGCAAGGATACGATCTTTCTCACCATCGCCAGCGGCAAGGGCGGTGTCGGCAAATCGACGGTAACGGCTAATTTGGCGAGAGCGCTGGCGGGAAAGGGGAAGAAGGTCGGCCTGCTGGACGCGGATATATACGGCTACAGCATACCCGCGATAATGGGAATACGGGAGCGTCCTTCATTGGACGGAGAAATGATCATTCCTGTTGAGGCATCCGGGGTGAAGGTCGCTTCAATGGGTTTTTTCAGCGAAGACAATGCTCCGGTTGTTTGGCGAGGTCCTCAATTGGGCAAAATGCTGCGGACTTTTTTTACTCTCGTGAAATGGGGCGACCTGGACTACATGTTGATAGATCTGCCTCCGGGGACAGGGGACGTTCCTTTGGATCTGCATGCCATCCTGCCGCAAAGCAAGGAGATTATCGTGACGACACCTCATATCAATGCGCTTCATGTAGCAGTCAGGGCGGGTGAGTTAGCGAGAAAAACCAAGCATGAAGTAGTAGGCGTCGTTGAGAATATGTCATACATGATGATCGATGGGAAGAGGAAACATATATTCGGAACAAAGGGAGGGGAACGGTTAGCCGGCCAGCTGAATACGAAGCTGCTTTCCAGCATTCCGCTCGAGCCCTCCTATGAAGAAAGTCCGGAATTGTATATGGAGGGTACTTATCTGTTTCATGAGTCCAGTCAGGCGGGGCAGCTCTTTGGCAAGCTGGCCGGGGAATTGATTATTACCATGCCTACTTCAGTCTGAACATGAAAGGTTAATGAGGTTAAGAGAGATGGAATCACGAGCAAAAAGCCCAGCGGTCAGCGTCAAGGAACGGCTGGTGGCATCATCCGCGGGGTCAGTGTCAGGCGGAATCATTTTTACGTTTATTATAGCGTTAATGGGCTATGGACTTATGGCTGTACCGGGATTTATTTATATAGGACAGCTTGCTTGTGCAATCATTATTGCTGTGGCTTACCGTCAAATTTTCGGATATCCGGAAAGAGTCCGCGCCGGTATTCAGTTTTCATCGAAAATGCTGCTGCGGCTTGCCATTATTCTCTATGGCTTGAAGCTCAATATCCAAGTCGTTGTCCATGAAGGACTCGGCCTGCTCGTACGCGACGCGGGAGTTATTATTTTCTCTATTCTGGTTACCTTAATACTGGCAAAATGGCTCAAAGCAGATTTCACCCTTTCGCTTCTGCTCGGGATCGGCACCGGAGTCTGCGGAGCGGCCGCCATTGCCGCCGTATCGCCCATTCTGAAGGCGAAAGATGAAGAGACGGCCATAAGTGCAGGCATTATCGCTCTGGTCGGATCCGTCTTCGCGATTGCCTATACGATATTGAGGCCTTACATGGAATTGACGGACATTACATACGGGATTTGGTCCGGATTAAGCTTGCATGAGATTGCACATGTCGCCTTGGCGGCGGCTCCCGCCGGAGAGGACGCGCTGGCCGTTGCCCTGCTGTCCAAGCTTGGCCGGGTATTCATGCTTGCTCCTGTTTGTATGATCCTGATGTACTGGAGGAAACGGACAGGAAAGCTTCAAGCGGGCTCAAAGATTGAATTTCCCTGGTTTTTGATTGGATTTATGGTCATGAGTTTTATCGGCAGCTACATACTCGGGAAGCATATTATCCTTCCGGATGCCCTCATAAACGGCATATCGGCCGTAACAACGTTTGCATTAATGATGGCAATGGTTGGACTAGGATTAAATGTATGCTTTAGGGACCTTCGGACGAAAGCTCTGAGGCCTCTTGCTGCCATGTTGATCGCTTCAATTCTTCTATCCGCATTAACCTGGGCGGTTCTGGAGCATCCCCTGAAATAAAAAAACCGCACAAGAGCGCGGTTTGGCAGGGGCTTGGAAGAATCATGAAGCGCCGAAATGGATGAAGCAGCGACAAGGTCAACCGTGTAAACACTGCGCGTTTAGTTGTTGACTCCCCGCTGTTGCGCCGGGCAAATTATGCCGGCGTTTTTCTTGTTCTGCCGCTTCGTACGAGCCAACGATGTGTGAAGAGCTCGGTGACCGCCAGAAGCGCCCCTATCAGGATTGCTCCAAAAAACGTGACCATCGCACCGGCGAACCAATTGGACACAAAATACACAATGAGCACCGATGCCGCAAAATCCAACCATGTGCTGGTCGATACTGTACCTTTCTTTAGAAGCCAGTATTCCATCATTGTACCGACTACGGCCAATATTAAACCTACAACGATGGGCTGATACAAAGCTGTATATCGAACGTTTGGTAAGATCCAGGCGGAAACAATTACGGCGATTGGACAAACGAAGATCTTTAATAATAAGCTTGTCAACGATAACCTCCCGTCTTTGCTTGAAGAAGCCAACAGTTATCTTAATGCATTTACATTATCTCTCCGGGCAGTTAATTTTATTAAAAAGCATGTAAACTCCACAGTTCTGGAAAGTCGCGTAGCTGGTCCGTTCGATGGAAGGACGGTAGTAACCATAACTATCGAGCGGCAAGCGATAAACGCTCCCCGCATCGAAGGACGGTCGTAACCGTAACTATCGAGCGGCAAGCGATAAACGCTCGCCGTTTCAGGCACCGCTTCGGCACAGGTACGCCGCCCGCCTCCATTGCAGGAGGCGGGCGGCCCTTTTCAATTATTCCGGATGATTGCCGGAGTCGCGTCCAATCTGGTAAGGCGTACTCACGCCTTCGTACATCAAATGCATCGTCATGCCAATGGCAGCATGCTGCAGATTGTGGCAGTGATCCATCCACAAGCCGGGATTGTCAGCGGCGAAGGCGACCTCATACCTGTCACCCGGCTGTACGTCGAGCGTATCCGACCACCAAGGCGAACCCGTGGCGTCTTTCCCATTGCGGGACAAGACCAGTACATGATGGCCGTGCAAATGCATCGGGTGATCTACAGCGCTCCGGTTAATAATCGTCGTCTTGATCAGCTCGCCTTCCTGCACCATAAGCGAAGGAGTGTTCGGGAAAACTTCACCGCCCAGCGTATATAGCATATCGAACTGTCCGTCGAAAAAACCGACCTTATTATCGATCACCATCGTAAATTCCTGGTCATACGTAGAGTCGGGCCCGAAGTGAACTCGCTCCGGACGCCCGTAATGGAGCGGATCAAATGTGGAAACGGGCTTGATTTCGGGAATGGCTCCTTCTCCGTTTGGGCTAAGGAGCATGCCTATCGAACCGCCGTGTCCGGCACTCAAGTATACCGGATGTTCAGGCATTACAAAGGTAAGATCATATCGGCCGCCGGTCGTAAGGACGAGGCGCGCATTTTCCAGCTCTCCTGGTTCATTCAATTCGGTTCCGTCAATAGCGGCTACACGAAACGGCGTACCGGCCAGGTCGTATATCTGACGCACCCAGTCGTCGGTATTGATCAAACGCATTCGGACCGGAGTGCCGGGTGCGACGTTCTTCTTCTGCACAGTATCAAAGCTGCCAATCGTCATGCTCGCCCCCTCCCAGTTGTGAGTGATAACGGTAATATCCTCGCTTTGATCGCCGTCCGAATCTGCAGGCTCCACGACCAGCGCTCCAAACAAACCTTTGCTCACCGCTTCCTTTGAATTCTGATGGGAGTGGTACCAGAAGGTGCCGACCTGCTCCGCACGAAACCGGTATGTGTGCGATTTCCCGGGCATGACGGCATCCTGAGTAAGACCCGCTACGCCGTCCTCGGCATTCGGCACGTCCAGACCATGCCAATGGATCGTTGCGCCATCCTCGATATCTTTGTTGACGAGCGTCACCTCTACCAGTTCCCCTTCTTTGAACCGAAGCTCCGGGCCTGGGATTTGACCATTATAGGTCCAAGCGTCGACCGCTTTGCCTGAGCTGAGCTTCACCGTTTTCCGCTCGGCGGTCAAGGTAATGCTGCGGTCGGGTTTACCATCGCGGGGCCCGGTAAGCGAGGCAACCGATAGCGCCGCAACTGCGGGTTCGTCTTCGGAATCAACGGGATGTCCTCCGTGCGCCGAATGCCCGGCATGTACCGATGGAGCCGCGCCGTTCCCGTAATCAACCGGTCCGCTCATCATATCAAGCGAATCCGGAAGGCGGCTGTTCTGCATCGCGAGAGTGAATGGAACCGCCGTAATGGCAGCCACGACGGTGAGTGTTGCCGTCCGGCGCAGCAGACGCTGCCACAACGGACGAAGAGCGATACGTACGCCGGCCTGTCTTAAAGCCTCAGAACGTCTGGCAAGAACGAACCAGCTCCATCCGCACAGAGTGAGAAAGATCAGAACCGGGATGCCGGCACCACCCCATTCGAACGGAAACGGCGGCCGGAAGTTGAAAAAGAACGCGGCCAGCCCGCCCCACATCGTCCATTTGAAAGGTGCGGCCAGCGCCGGATTGCTTGCGTGCAGTGTCCATTCGAAAGCTAACCAGTCTCCGGCTGCAGCGCTTGCCTCCAGACGTCGCAGCCGCTGCAGCTTGGGAATGGACAGAGCCCAGACCGCGATGACGGGAAAGATAATTAGCGGTAGGTGCAGCAGCAGCCGGTCGATCCAGAAAAGGGGCTCATAAGCAAGAGAGTAGGCCATGAATATATTCGCTCCCGCAGCAAGAGCGGCGGTTAATGTGACGTATACGGCCCAAGAAAGCAGCTTGCGCGGTCTGCGGCGTGCCGATTCGGCAGCGTCGATGAAAGAAAGGCGGGAAGCTTTTCTTCCCCCGATCCAGGCGAACAAAACCAGAAACAATAGCGAAATCATCTCTAAATTAAAGCTTAAGGTATACATAACCAATCCCCCTGATCGACATTTGCAAGTTTATTGTATCCGGGTTCGCAGGCAGGCGGCACCGTCAAGGGGTGTATCTTTCACCATCCTTAAGTCGGGTTTGCTGACTGGACCCGGGTCGAAGCATATATCTGCCAAGTTAATTTGTGCGGAATAGGGGGTAATAGGGATGGGCTGAGAATGTTCACCAATTGTTCTTTGCAATTGCTTTTTATGAGGAGTATGATTCATCTCATAAGTTGTATTGTTAAATCGCTGAATTCCTGATTGGAAGCGGGGGAACCATCGCGGGAAATTGCTTTTTCCTGCAGGGGTGAATCATGTGTCTTGCACATGTAAGGCGACTCTCACGCCCGAATCCGACAGCTAACCTCGTAAGCGTCAAGAGGGAGGTACCGGTATGCTTTTTTGCGCATGGTTGTTTGTTGATGTTTGAGGAAGCCGTGAGGAGGGATCATATTCCACGGTTATTTGCCGTCCCAATTCTTGAAAGTTTACGTGAATGCGAATCCTGCAGCTAGTCATGTTGTTAAGTTGTGGAGGTAAAAAGTGATGACAACCAACGCTTTAAGACGGCTTTTTCTCGGCCGACCGCTCAAATCAAGCGAGGCGGAAGCCGAAAAGATGCCGATGTGGAAGGCATTGCCGATATTATCTTCCGATGCCCTGTCGTCCGTCGCATATGGAACCGAGCAGATCCTTCTTGAACTCGCGACCGTCGGAGCATTCGCATTTTCCTTTTCTTTACCCGTCGCTCTGGCCATTATTCTATTAATCGGAACTTTAATCTTAAGCTACCGGCAGGTTATTGAGGCCTACCCTCAAGGGGGAGGCGCCTATATGGTGGCAAAAGAGAATCTGGGGATGACATGGGGGCGTTTAGCGGGTGTATCGCTGCTTATTGACTATACTTTAACCGTAGCCGTGTCGATATCCGCCGGAGTTCTGGCTCTTACCTCGGCCTACCCGGCTCTAGCGCCGGATGTGGTTCCGATAGGGATTATATTCATCTGGTTTATGGTATGGATGAACCTGCGGGGAACGTCGGAATCGGGGAGTGTCTTCGCCCTTCCCACTTATTTGTTCATCTTCTGCATGCTGTCGCTCGTCGGAAAAGGCTTGTTCGATTGGATTACCGGCGCAAGCGATATTAACCAGGCCGTTACGTTCCCGACCGCCATTCCAACAGGGTTGACATGGTTTGTATTGCTTAAAGCATTCTCGTCCGGCTGCTCGGCCGTAACGGGAATCGAAGCGATTTCCAATGCCGTGCCGCACTTTCGGACTCCTTCCGCGCAGAATGCGAAGCGGACAATGGTTACGCTCGGATTATTGCTCGCCGTCATTTTCGGCGGGGTAACCGTTGTTGCACTGGCCTATAACATCCAACCCGACCCTACGGGAACGAGTACCGTACTGTCGATGGTAGCGCAAACCGCATTTGGCCGCGGAGGAATGTATCTGCTTATTCAGCTTTCAACGATGCTGATTCTGATACTTGCCGCCAATACCAGCTTCAACGGATTTCCGATCCTGTCCTCGATCATGGCGCAGGATAAGAATTTTCCGCGCATGTTCAGCAACCGCGGAGACCGTCTGGCTTTCAATTACGGCATTATTACATTAGGGCTTCTGTCGACCGGCCTGATTATTATTTTCCAGGGGCAAACCGATCTGCTTATTCCTCTCTATGCCATCGGCGTGTTCTTGTCGTTTACCTTGTCCCAGGTCGGACTTGTATTGAAATGGTACAGGGAACGCAATCATAACTGGGTGAAGAAGCTGATCATTAACGGGTTCGGCGCTCTAGTCACCTTCGTCGTCGTTATCATCTTCAGTATAACGAAGTTCACGGAAGGCGCGTGGCTGGTCGTCATATTGACGCCCGTACTGCTCTATGTTATCACCAAAATAAGCAAGCACTACGAGAATGTAGCGAAGCAGCTGAAGCTGGACATGGACCAGCCCTTAGTGAAAAAAGAAACGGTCGTCATCATACCCGTTGCCGGCATTCATCAAGTTGTAGCATCCACCATCGCGTATGCCAAAACCCTGACGCCGAATATCGCAGCCTTCTATGTAGCTTTCTCCGAGGAGGAGGCCAAGAAGATGGAGGAGAAGTGGGAGCAGTGGGATCCGGGTGTACGGCTGGTCGTATTTGTCTCACGGTATCGCACGATATCCCGGCCGCTTCTTGAGTTTATTGACCGAATTGACAATCATTACGACAAGAATCATGTCATTACCGTGCTGCTCCCGCAATTTATCACTCATAAGTGGTGGCATAAGCTGCTGCATAACCAATCCGCTTTACGGATTCGTTCCCTGCTACTGGCCCGCAAGGATGTTGTCGTCGCCACTGTTCCGTTTCATTTACAAGACTAATGCCCAATAGGAAGGAAGAAGCCCAAGCGGATCCGCTTGGGCTTCTTTTCTCTACTAGCCATTCGGCCTAAGCTGCCAAGCGGCGTAAACAGCCGCTGAATCGGCTCATGCTGCATCAGCAGCGTCAGTGCCGTTACATAGAAGAAGCTGACCGAAATTCGGGCAATAAACTGCTGGTGGTAAACGATAAGCTCTTTGAAGAACTGAGGCGAGACCACGTCGCCTCTGATATCACGCGAGCAACACTTTATACGTTGCCGGACTCAGAAGGAGTCCCCGGCAGAACCGATCCGGAGACGGTTGCAGGGATGCAGTTGACTGATTGGAACAAAGAGATGCTAGAGCAAGGAAAAAGCGCAGGTTATCTGAGTTCCAGAGCGGAAAACTATTATAGCGCTAAGCAGTCGCGCGAGCGCGTTATATTAAATCAGTCACAGCATGATGCTGAAAGATCAAACGCCTCAAAAAACCCTCCCGACTTCTTGCTTGAAGGGAGGGTTTTTTGATTCTCATGTTCAAAGACGACCAGTTTAAACTTCAGGATAATCTCCCCAAAGCTCAATTGCATTTCCATCGGGGTCGTAAAACTTAAACGACAATCCTTGATAGTCGGTTAATTTACCAACCTTGATACCTTTATCTTTGAATTGTTGGTAAAGTGAGGGAATATCATCGGACACAGTAAACCCATATGTCGCTTGAACACCATTTGAGTAATTCATATGCGATGTAACTCTGCCTTCGTCGTTTGGAATTAAGAATATTCTCACTCCTGTTTCCGTTCTTAATTCCAGACAAATAGGGTCTTCTACAGCTAGTGTAAAGCCCAGATGTTCCGAGAACCACTCCGCTGACTGTTGAAGATTGCTTACGGGTATGTATTGATAGCTCATGTTAATTTGCACAGATATCGCCTCCGCATTGTTGGCATTTTCAGGCTTTCCCATAACCCAAACTGTCTTACAGTTTGTACATTTCGAACTTAATCTCAAAAGGCGAGCTCCGTTAGCTCAGCAGCGAATTCTTTCAAGATAGAAAAGTCTGAAATCAGGGGTAATCAAACGTTCTTTAAAAGCTTTATATCCTAATTTTTCATATATGGCGATATTCTTTGCACTTTTACTACCAGTAACAATTCATAACGGGCTTTCGGAAAATTCCCTTCAATTGCATTCATTAACATTTTGCCTATTCCTTTATTTGCTGCTTTTGATTAACCATGAGCTTGCCTATGTAGCATGTACCGTCTGCGTAATTCGCCCTTACGGAACCAATGATAGCGTCGCCAACCACAGCTTTAAGTATAGTGTGATCTTCAAACTGTTTTTGTAGCTGTTCGAGTGTTTGGCTCAACTTATCCTTTCTCGTCTACCGAAGTTGTTGTCACTTTCTATCAGGACTATCGTTACCCGTTAGCATTCCTGTACAGCGGGAAATTTCCGCTTTGTAAAAAAAACGAGCGCCTCGGTGCGATGGGAGTACGCAACGGGTCATAGCCCTTAAAATCCCATCTAGGAGGACGCTCTACTATGAAGTTTAAATCGCAGGCTAGACAAAATCAACTGATAGAAAAAAATACCTCTAAGCATTCGGTCGACAAGATCAACATCGGCTACTCAGTCCTCTACAACATCAAGGCTGCTAAAGCTTTTAACAAGAACAAAAGCCTGTTCTATGGTCTGTTGCACGATATCAGCAGCAGCGTGATCTTTGGCTAACCTAAGACCCTGTCCCGCCCAGAGCGACATATACTCCGGGTTATTCGCTTTGGCTGCCGCCTGGCGAATGTCTCTCGTCATTACGTTCTGAATCGGGTAGGCGGGAATGGTTCCCGGATAAAGACGCATGTCGTTCATGAAATTCGTGAGAATGCCACGCGCGGCTTTGCCCGAATATGCATTCGTGATTTCGGTGGAGTCTTCGTTTGACGCAATGATTTTCCGTTTATGCGCTTCATGGGCACCGCTCTCAGGGCTCGCCAAAAAAGCAGTGCCCATCTGTACTGCAGAAGCCCCTAATGCGAGGCTCGCAATAAGCCCACGTCCATCCATGATGCCGCCCGATGCGACAACCGGGACCGAAACATGATCTACAATTTGAGGAACGAGAGCCATAGTACCGATGAGTGCGTCGGTAGTGCTTTTTAAGAACGTTCCACGGTGTCCTCCTGCTTCGCTTCCCTGAGCCACAATCGCATCTACTCCGGCGGCTTGCAGCTGTCTGGCTTCCTCGACCGTCGTTGCCGTGCCAATGACGACGGTCCCAAGCTGTTTCATGGCTTGTATTACGTCCAGAGGCGGTATACCGAAGGTGAAACTAAATACCGGGACATTTTCTTCCAGCAATATTTGCACCTGCTCCTCGAACGACTCTGTAAACTTCGGGATCGATGGGTCTGGAGCAATGCTTAGCTCCGCACGATATTTATTAAGATAGTCGTTCATACCGGCGATTGTTTCTTCCGATGTACTCGATTGCTCGGGTACGAATAAATTCACGCCAAACGGACGATCTGTTCGTTGTCTGATCTCCCGGATTGCGCTGCGGATTTGTTCCGGATTTAAGTAACCTGCCCCCAGGCTTCCCAGCCCCCCGGCGTTTGAAACTGAAGCCACTAAGTCTGGAGTCGTGGGGCCGCCTGCCATCGGTGCTTGAATAATCGGATATTTAATTTTCAGCTTGCGTGTTAATTCTGTTTCCATCATCTTCAATCCTCCTGTTTACCTACTCTATCGACGTGTAGTCAGGACCTAGTTTAGGTTTAGCAGCTTATCGATGTGTTCACAAAAATCAAGGGATTAAGGTGCGTTGATTAGAAATCATTATTAGCGAAATCTGCACGTTAGCGGTCGATGCTTCATTTGCGATGCCATTTCGGAAAGGATTCGTTATCTTGGGCCAGCCATGGTTGCCTATGGGATTGACCCAATCGTTTGGTTTCAATCATTATTTCGATCTTTCCCAACTATCCATCTGTTACGTTTAACACCAGAATTCCTCAATCTTTCAACAAGTTGTCCTGTATGATGCTGGGCATGTCTTATCATATGTAAGTATAATTCCATTCTGTTAAAGGGTAACCAATCAAACCCTGAATCCGCATTTAAATCATCTTGAGTTATTTGATTTGGTGCCTCTGCCTTAATCTTTTCAAGATACTCCATAAGTTCTACCTTTGTATAGCTGTGTTCAATCTTCGGTGTATAGTGTGGGGGCCATGGAACTGGTCCCATAAATTGATATTCGTTTCTGGCTTTTTCCCAAGGTTTAAACATGTTTACTGCAGGACTCAGGTAAAGATCTGTAAAGAATAATGTGTGATAAACAATATGCCAATACTTGTTCTCGTACTCTTGATCATCCCACAAGCTATCTGGGCAATTCTTGATTGCGTCTTGAAGCATAGTTAAGGACGCTAGTTATTGCCTTCCTCATAGAGAGCCCTCACTTTCCGTTTTCAATTCCACATAATTTTACCACAAAAAAGTTGAGCGTTACGCTGGTCTGCCCGTTGAACGTAGTGAAGCTGCCTATCGATCCCGCGGCAGCTTCATTGAGCTCTCGTTTCCGTTAACTCCACGTTTCCCTTTAGAATAGTGAGACCCTGGCTTGAGCAAGAAAGCATTTAAGGACTCGATAATCTGCGGGTTGAGTGATGGAGTAAACCAACCCCTTTTTCTGTTCTTAATTAATTTGTGATTCATAGCTGGCCTGTGCTGGTGGCTCACTTTTCAGCCATGCAAGAATTAAGTCCGCAGCCTAGCTTTTAATAAATCGGCTGTTGATGAATGGGATTTCACTCGCGAGAAATATGCCACATACGCAAACCTCGCTCTTTTTTATCTGGCCACTTCGGAAATAGGAAGCGCTAAATCTACCTCTACCGGTGTGAGCATCCTTTCCTATCAACCGGAGAAAACAAACTAAATCCTATTGCAATGAGAGTGGCACTGAAGAAGCCTCCAAAACCACTGTGAAAGCTGGAGCTGGAGGCTTCATTTTATTATCAGCGCTGTGCAGCAGGGCACAGGTATTTACCAAAACTGCCACCTTGCAATCTACGATATCGGAATCGTGAATTCCACAATACCTTCGGCCGTTGGCGTATTATCCATATATATAACAACAGAATTTCCGCGAAGGAAGAACTTCTGATCGGCTTGAATTGTTTTGAACGGAGCATCAAGAATAAAGCTCTTTTCCTTAATTTGCTTCTTGATTCCGGCATTGATGATCTGGATATAGTCAGGTTTGCCGCCGAACGCTTCTTTAAGGGTCAGCTCTTTGCCCGTACCAAGGTCGAACGTGTGCGAATCGGCCGTATACGAGCCGTGTGCTCCCCCGCCATCGGAATATATTTTGGTGTAAAGACTCAACTTGTTATTACGGTTGTACGTAACCCAAACGTTCACTTCGTACTTGGCGTATGCTTTGCTCCCTGATTCGGATATCAATTTACGGCCTTCCTTTACATACCGTTCACTGTCGGCCTTAAGAATTGCGTTGATTTTCGCTTGAACGTCCGCATTCTTAAGGTCTTCCAGCTTGGCATATTGAACGGAGAGAAGGGAGTTGCCTTTACTCTCCTTAACGATTTCCTTCACGATCTTCAAGTGATTTTCAGCAGCGGGGTTAACCGTTATTACTTTCGACTTCGCATCGAAACCGGTGGTGAATCCAGTTTCATCCAGCAGAAAACGAAGCGGTAAATAGGTTGCGCTCTTAATAATCATTGGCGCCTTCCCGTTAACTCGAAGACCGTCGACCATATAATCGCTGCTTTTATTTTTCATTTCGATCGATTTCCCTGATTTGCTCACCGTTATATTCCCCGTCTTCGAGTCCCACTTCGTCGTCATACCCAAATGACCGCTTAAAAAGCGCAATCCAACGAACGTTTCACCGTCGATATAACCGGTAGGGACATTGAGCGTTTTGCCGTCTACGATAATCTTCATTGTTTTTAATTGAAGCTGCTGTTTCACGATGTGTGTTGTGTGAACGGCTGCTGCTGCAGCCGTGCCCGGAACGGATGCGGCTCCAAGGAGCAGGGCAGCCGCCAGAGGCGCTGACAGTAAAGCATGTTTGATGCGCTGCTTCGAATGTTTCTGGCTATTACTGTTTTCCATGTAATGGGTAACTTGTTTGTTTTCCATATTATTTTAGCCTCCTAATCGTTTAATAAGGTCATTGTAGACCGAATGAATGATTAGAAGGTTACAAAATAGTTAAAAGAAACGGTTATCCCGATATTTTAGTTCTTTAGTTACATATGAAGAATAATCGGGGTGGTATCCCCGGTTCCAGCCACTTTCATGATACGGAAGGATTCATTTTCGTGAGGTCCGTTTAACCTAGCCTGCCGGGAGTGCGTTTAACCTCGAAGCCTGCCGGGTCGTTGTAGCTGGGCAAGGTGTTTTCGTAATTAGTCGGCACTTGATCATCTGCTGCTTCGGAAGGCGAGCTATTAGCCGTAGTCTCCGGCAGTTCCCAACTTGCTTTCTCGCCTCGCTTCTTTTCTTCAATCACTTTGTCTTCGGATTGGGACATATCGTTAACCTCCTCGGGTCGATGTACGGATGTATTTTCACTCGTATTGTATCTATTCCGATTGGAACTTATACTTGCAGCAGTCCGTATGACGACCTCGTTAGCTTAGACGTAAATCTGTTAATATTCATAAATGATAGCGTTTGTTTACCGGGTATCCGTAAGTACGGCGGGGGTCTAAATGTCCAAACTAATATATTTCCAATTCTATTAACTTCCTATAAAATGGATAAGAAACCATCGTAAAAGGGGGATTTCCGTGTCATTCCATTACGGTCAACCGGAAGAAGTCGGCATGTCTTCGAATCGGCTTCAAATCGTCGAACGAACGGCCGAGCGGCTGCTCAGGGAAGGTATTTCACCGGCGCAGGTCATTGCCGCCGCGCGCAGAGGAACAATGGTCCTTCACAAAGCTTATGGAGTATCGGGCCCGGAAGCCGAAGCGCCTCCGCTCACGCTTGAATCATTATTCCCCATTTGCTCTATCACCAAGGTATTTACAGCCGCTTGCATTATGATGCTTGTCGAGGACGGCCTGGTCGGTCTGAATCGTCCGGTATGCGATTACATACCCGAATTTACCGGTGACGGTAAGCGGGAGATCCGCATCCATCACCTGCTAACCCATACCTCAGGGCTTACTAACGAAAGCACACATGAGCATGTAGAACGCAAAAGGGCACTGATGCCCGGTTTAAGCGATGATAAACGTTCCGATGCCGATTTCATGCAGCTTAGTTATGATTCCCCTATCTGCCGTCCGCCGGGTCAGGCCATGGCCTATTGCGGGTATGGCTTTGAACTCCTCGGCGAAGTCATTTCCCGGACCAGCGGCATGACGTATACCGAATTTGCCCGGACGCGGCTGTTCGAGCCGCTCGGTATGGACAGCACTTATTTCATCGTTCCGTCGTCGGAGCGTTATCGTCTTGTGCGGCGGCCATCCGATGCACCATGCGCGGAATGGCTTGCGAATGAATCGTTCCTTCAATCAGAATCCCCCGCAGGAGGCGCAATCTCGACCGCGCTGGATTTGGCGAAGTTCGGACAGCTCTTTCTGAATCGCGGTGAATATAATAGAAGCCGGCTGCTTGGTCCGGCTGCCGTGAGCGAGATGGTGAAGAACCAGATTCCGGGTATTTCTTCTTCGTATCGGGATGAATATTTTCCGGAAGCTTACTGGGGTTATGGTTGGTCGATTAACGGTGACAAGCGAGACGGAGGTGACCTGTTCAGCCCTTCCGCCTTCTCGCATTGGGGGGCGGCAGGACCATTTCTGTGCGTTGATCCGGTCTATGAGACCGTACATGTCTATATGAATCGAGCTCAACCACGACAGACCTTTTAAAAATATGTACGCCGACCTTATCAACAACGCCATTCTGGCGGCGATAACGGAACACTGACGCACGGAGCGACAAGAACATCCCGACCCTCACTGATGAGAGGAACGGGATGTGCGTTCGAGCCAGGGCGAGGAGTATTTGCCGGGTTAACTCGGAGGAGCTCCCTAGCCAAGTGTTGTGCGGGGAGAGCATTGGCCGTGCTCTCCTTTTTCTATTGCAAGCCTGGCATAACCCATGTTAGACGTTTAAGAGTATTGCCCTGCTTGCAGCTTGCGCCTTGTTACGGCCATTCAGAATAACAACACACGATTTAAAATGATATTAAATGCCAGATATTCAAACTTTCCTGTAAAAAGTTGTTCAAAGAATAGCTGCGGATGGCATCCAGTCTATTGGAAGGCCGAAAAGAGCAGAACTCAGGCGCTGTGGAAGGATGGGTGAGTAGGTGTGGAAGGATCAGGGCAAGCGAATGTCGTTGCGATGCCGGGTCAGGAGGAACGGAGCCTGCGGGACCGCGAGCTCGCGGAACGGGCGAAGCTTGGAGACACCGAAGCGTTCGGAGAGCTGATTCATTCGCACAGAGCCCGCGCCCGGCGCTGGGCGGAAAATTTGACGCGCGACCCCCATCTGGCCGACGACGTTGTCCAGGAAGCTCTCGTCAAGGCGTTTCTCCATGTCGGTTCGCTGGCGAATACAAGCCGGTTCCTGCCTTGGCTGCACCGGATTGTGCAGAATCAGGCAAATATGAAGCTGCGCCGCGGAGGTCCGTTCCGGCGGGAGCGTCCGATTGGCGGATGGGGGGAGCGGGACTTTGAAGGTTCCGGTAATGTGGATTGGGAGAACCTGGACAGCATTTTGACCCATCTGACCAAGGCGGCCGCAATGTCGGCGGCTCATGAGACCGACCCGGCGGAGCTGCTGATACGGAAGGAGCTGTACGAGACGATCCATGCTCTGCTGCACTGCCTGAACCGCAAGGAGCGGGGGATATTCGAGGCGCATTTCTTTCGGCAGCTGACACCGGATGAGATTGCCGCCCTGTACCACACGACCACAGGGTCCGTCTATACCTACCTCCACCGGTCCCGGCGCAAGCTTCGCAAAGCTCACGTCCGCGTCCTGCTTGGTCTTCCAAGCGAGAAAGGAGGAGCGGGAATGAATCAGGCGAGAATGGTTACCATGCCCGAGTGGCCGCCGGCGAAGGCAGCTTTGACCACCTTCGTCGATCGAATCGGCCACATGCTTGCAGCGATCGGCGATGAAAGACCGATGAGTGAATTAATGGGACTGTCGGGATTTGCCTTTCGTTTGAAGATCTCCAACCGGACGACATTCGCAGATGGCATCTTCATCTTTGACTGGCGGGAAACCCTTCGTACGTTCATGGAGGAGCTCGGTTATGAGGTTACCATGATCTGCGGCCAGCTCTCCGAAGCGCCGGTCCCGCTGCTAGCCGCGGCGGAGCGTTTTCCCGTCGTACTGCCGATCGAGGAAGCGGTGCTCCCATTCATCCGCAGGTATGTGGAGCTGGGAAAGCCCGTGCTGTATTTCGATACGCTCGCGACGCAGCCGCATGTCCACGAATGGGCGCTCATCTACGGCTATGACGATGTGAAGAGAGAGGTCTATGTAACTGACCTCATGCGCCCGGAGGGGAAGACGCTGTCCTATGATGACCTTGTGGAGAACCCGCTGCGCTTTATGGCGGGAATCGACGGCGGGAAAGACAACGGGCTTGCGTACAAGAAGCCGCGAGAGGTGGAGACGGCGCTTCGGCAGCTGCGCTTCGCCGTGAAGTATGCCCGTACGGGCTGCGATTATAAGCCCATGACCGTCTATTTGTCTTATACCTCGGGACTCGCCGCATATGACCGCTGGATCGGATTCATGAACAACCCCTCTGTTCTCCCGAACAGGTACGGAATGGGGCATTTGGCTGCCGTATATGCCGAAGCGAGGCGGTATGCGGCGGAATACTTGAGGACGGTACCGCTGAAAGGAGAACCGATGCGTCTGGTGCTGCTTGCTGCGGAAGCGTATTTGCAGGCGGCGGAAGCGCTGCAAACGCTAAGCCAAAAAGTGCCCTTCATCAGGAGTTCCACAGCACTTCCTCCGGAGACTCTCGCCGAGTGTGCGCTGCTTCTGGAGAAGGCCAAAGAGTTCGAAACAGCCGGAGTCGGCTATTTGGAAAATGCGTTAAACTTATGGGACCAGGAGGAGAAATAAATGAGTAAAACACAATTGCGGTATTTGACTCAATTCGAGCATACGGGTCATCTCATGAAGGCGAAAGAGACCTTCGAAGCGGCGCATCCGGACGTGGAAATCGTCGTTGAGCAGGCGGCCGATAATTTTGAATCGATGCGGGTATTCCAAACGGAACCGCCGGACATTATGGATTCGGGCGGCTGGTGGTTGTTTAATCAGAAAGGCGTGTTCATCGATTTATTGCCGCTTGTAAAGGAGACCCCGGGATTGGAAGCCGATTTGAACCCTGGCGTTATGCGTGTGGCGACCAAGGACGGTACGCTTCCGGGGCTGCCGGTCGACGTGTCGGTGCCTCTAATTCTGTACAAGAAGCAGATGCTGGATGAGGCAGGCATTCCCTATCCGACGGAAGATTGGACATGGGATGACATGATGGCCATGGCACGCAAGCTGACGCTTCGTAACGAAGCCGGTGTCGCAACGCAGTTTGGCTTTGCCACCGGGCCGGATATCGAGAATTACGAGCCATTCATTATGCGGAACGGCGGGCGTTATTTATCACCGGACGGTTCGACGGCGCGGGGGTACATCGACAGCGGCGAAACTGTTGAGGCGTTTCGAAAGGTGATCGAGATGTACCGTGAGCATCAAGTGACACGGAAGCCGGGAGAGCCCTCGGAAGCCGGCGATCTGCATCAGGGCTTTGCGCTGGTGTTTGGTTTTACGTGGTTTACCGGCGGATTGGAAGCGAATGGACTCGGCGACCAGTATGGCGTCGTCGGGCTGCCAGGCATGCCGGGCGGTGAAGAGGCCAACATGATCTATATGGGGGCCAGCGGCGTTACGACGAAGGCGAAGCATCCCGAGCTTGCGTGGGCGTTTCTGAGGCACTTCATACTGGATCAGCCGGAGAGCTTCAGGCAGCCCAGAACGCTGCCGATTACCCGCACGCTGGCGGAACAAAGCGGCATGAGCGGGCACCGCCTGTGGAAGCGCTATTTGAAGGAGCTTGATTCCGTGCAGGCGAGCGGCTTCTACATCAGCGAGAAGTGGAACACCTCCCGCCAGTTAATCAACGAAGATATACATAAGATGATTGTGGACGGAGCGGACGTGCGGCAAACGTTGAAGTCGTGGACAAGGTTTGCGTAAGAGACCGCTCTAAGTGATCAAAGTTACTCAATAATCAAGAAGACAGCCCTGGCCCATGAGGTCAGGGCTTGTGTTTGCAATGGCGTATGTTAACATTTAAATGATACAGAGCGGGGGCATTCCGCCCAGTTCAATAACAGGAGTGATTATAAATCGATATTTCAGCACAGGAAGTAGCCGAGTGGATGTTGAATGAATTGAAATCGACGGGCATTTTATATCAAAGCGATGCTGTTCGGTACATCAAGAGTAATTACGGAGAAGCATTCGTCTATGTAAATGATAATGGCAATGAATCAATCTCCAAAGAAGTTAAGAAAGCATTCAAAAAGCTTCACGGCGGGAAAGCGGCATGGGAGAGGGATGGCTTCTTCTGGGGCTGGACATGAGCCTCGGAGATGCATCGCAGTAGAGTAGATGGGGAGGGGAAACGACGTGGCTATTTTCAAATATAACACGGAAAGGCCGTTACGGGATGACCCGGACTTGTATCTGCAGTACTGGGGTAAGGAGGATTGCGTTCCAGGCCATGCTGTAGGGCCGGGCGTACGCGATTTGTATAAGGTGCATTTTATCCACAAAGGCAGAGGTATTCTGCGTATCGGGGAGCGGACATATTCGTTGTCTCCCGGACAAGCCTTTCTCATCTACCCTCATGTCGTCACTTACTATGAAGCGGACGGGGAACACCCGTGGACTTATTCCTGGATCGCTTTCTACGGTACCGAGGTTGCGGCGGCGCTGTCCCGGACGAGGCTCTCACCCGAGAATCCGGTCTTCCCGATGGATTTGAAGGCAATGCCGGGCACGTACGATCAATTAACGGAAGCGCTGGATCGCAAAGGCAATCGGGATTTCCGTTTCAAAGCGATTATGTATGATTTTCTATGCGCTTTAGTGGAAGCGGTTCCGGCATCTGAGAACGGGCGATTAAGCCCCAAGAAGCCGGACATGTATGTACACCAATGCATGGAATATTTCCACGCCCATTACAGCGAAAATATTTCGGTACGGCAGTTGGCCGCTTCCCTCGGACTCGACCGCAAGTATTTATCGGCGATATTCAAAGAAGCTTTATCCGTCCCGCCCCAGCAGTATCTCCTGAATTACCGGATGGAGAAGGCTTCCGAGCTTCTTGCGAAGGGCTGCTATACCGTGGGGGAAGTGGCGCGGTCCGTCGGTTATCAGGACGCTTTGCTCTTCTCGCGGATGTTTAAGAAGGTTAAAGGTATATCCCCTAAACATTTCTCGGCAGAACTCCGATAATAACGACATTATTCCATAAATATCATCCTTATTGATATGGGCTTGTCTTAATCCCTCCGTTACAATGAATATATAAATCAAGAGGAGGAATTAGAAATGCCTTATACTGCAAGCTCAGAAAGATATGACAATATGATATATAATCGCTGTGGCAAGAGCGGGTTGAAGCTGCCTGCGATTTCCCTCGGCCTGTGGCATAATTTTGGAGGCGGCGACGTTCTTGAGAATGGCAGAGCGATGCTGAGGAGAGCGTTCGACCTTGGCATTACCCATTTTGACCTGGCTAACAATTACGGTCCGCCCGCCGGTTCGGCGGAAGAAACCTTCGCGAAAATCATGAAGGATGACTTCACACCCTATCGCGATGAAATGATCATCTCCACCAAAGCCGGTTATTACATGTGGCCGGGACCTTACGGGGAATGGGGCTCGAGGAAGAACTTGATCGCCAGTCTGGATCAAAGCCTGAAACGGCTTCAGCTTGATTATGTGGATATTTATTATCATCACCGCCCGGATCCGAACACGCCGCTGGAGGAAACGATGGCCGCACTTGATCTCATCGTACGTCAAGGGAAGGCGCTATATGTCGGCATTTCCAATTACCGTCCGGAAGAAACCCGCGAGGCGTCCCGCATCCTGAAGCAGCTCGGAACGCCATGCCTGATCCATCAGCCGAACTATTCGATGATGTCGCGTTGGATCGAGGACGGACTGCAGGATGTTCTGGATGAGGAAGGGATCGGCTCGATTGTCTTCTCGCCTTTGAATAAAGGAATTTTGACGGACCGCTATTTAAATGGCATTACGCCGGATTCGCGCGCTGCCGGCCCAAGTGTATTCCTCCGTCCCGAGGAAATTAACGAGGAGAAGCTGTCCAAGGTGCGGCAGCTGAACGAGCTTGCACTGCAGCGGGGGCAGAAGCTGTCCCAGATGGCTTTGGCATGGGTGCTGCGTCGCGGCAGAGTCACTTCCGCATTGATCGGGGCGAGCAAAGTAAGTCAGATCGACGATGCGGTGGGTGCTCTGAATATGCTGGAGTTCACCGACGAAGAACTGCGCCGGATCGATGCCATCCTGAAGTAGAGCGGAGAAGAAGGAGGATCCTAGGAATGACGGATATCGGTCCTTTCATCGAATGTGTAAGAGGCACTCTCGCTGCCCACCAAAGCAGCCAGTCCGGCGGCGTGTACTCCCGTTTTCTGCACAATGCGAACAAGGCGGCAGAACCGCCGGATGTATACGGAACTGCCGACGCGGTGAATATTTTGTACACACTGGGCGATCTGCCGGTTGATTCCGGTGAGAAGGAGACACTGAAGGCGGCGCTTCAGGGATTTCAGGACCCGGAAACGGGAATGTTCTATGGGCTTCATCACCACGAGCTGCATAGTGCGGCATTTGCGATATCGGCATTGGAGCTTCTTGACGCCAAACCGGTTTACGCGCTTAGGAAAATAGAAGCCTTTCGCGAGAAAGAGAATTTGATCGCTCTGCTGGACCAGCTGGACTGGGTGAATGAGCCGTGGGGAGACTCGCAGAAGGGTTCAGGCATTTACGCCTGTATGGTATTATCCGGCTTAGTGTCCCGGGAATGGGAAGAGTGGTATTATGACTGGTTATGGGACGAAGCGGATCCGCTGACGGGTTTATGGAGAAAAGGCTGCGTGCCGACCGCCTCATCGCAGCTGAAGGGCGCTCCGCTGTTTCATCATATTGCAGGCAGCTTTCACTATCTGTTCAACCTGGCTTACCGGAATAAACCGATCCGTTATCCCGAGACGATACTCGATACCTGCATAGGATTGTACCGTGATGGCGGCTGGAATCACAGCGGCGAAGCGCTCTCATTCATGGAAATCGATTGGGTGTATACGCTAAGCAGCTGTATGAAGCAGACGGCCCACCGGTATGAGGAAGGGCTTGAGGTTATCCGGGAAACGGCCGCACCGTTTATCCGTTATATCTCGAGGCTGGGCGAAGAATCGGCGGAGCCGTTTGAAGATCTGCATACACTGTGCGGCGCGATAAGCGGATTGGCGGTTATCCAGCAGACGCTGCCGGAGCTCGTCCGGACCGGGAAGCCGCTGCAGCTTGTACTGGACCGGAGACCTTTTATATAACTCCGTGAATATTCACTGTCAGTGAACGGAAGGAAGCGGCTGTCGCAGGGTTAACCGGCGGCGGCCGTTTTTGGTTTGAAGGCTTGTCCGTGATTTTATTCTTTTAGCACAACAATCAATAGGCCCGCAGCTTCTCGAACTATCGGAAGATATGCTGCAGTATGATGTAAATAAGAGCAAACCAGGAGAAATTTCATTTATAAAGAGGTGTGTACTTAATATAACTGTATTTAAGGGGAAGAATATTCATCATGGCTGCAAATGAGAAGACGCCGGAAACTTCCGGCAAGAAATCAACGAAGTCCGGTCGTCAACAAGTATTGGAATTTCTAAATGATCTGGAGCATCCCTTGAAGGAAGAAATCGAGGAAGTTCGAAAAATCATTTTAAGCGCGAATGATTCCATTACTGAACATATTAAGTGGAATGCGCCGAGCTTCTGTTTCAATAATGAAGATCGTATAACCTTCAATTTACAAGGAAAAGGATTTTTTCGTCTTGTTTTTCATTGTGGAGCCAAGGTTAAAGATCATGCAATGAATAAACCTTTGTTTGAAGACACTTCAGGTTTGCTGGGTTGGGTAACCGCCGACAGAGCGATTATAAAATTAACGGATAGGCTTGACGTAGAGTCTAAGAGAGCAAAGCTTACCGAAGTTGTAACGGAATGGATAAAATTCACGGACACTAAGAAAGTTGTGTAAAAAAAGGAGCTTCTCCAAAGTGAGAGCAGCCCCTTCTATTGCCCTTATTTAACTTCAGATCCCTTTGCCCCCGACCGGACGCACCTTTATCGGCTCCACGCCTGCAATTAACGGTCTGCAGCGCTGAATCAATTGCAATACATTCTCATTTTTAAGGGATTCGGCATGCGCTTCTGCATCTGACCATAGCTCCGTCACCCATATGACATCCGGATCGTCTTCCGATACATTGATGATATACAATTCGCAGCCTTCCATAGAATCCAACTGATCGGCCGCCTCCAGCATCATTTTTACAAGAGCATCTCTCTGGCCTGGGTGAGCTGTTAATTTTCCATACATTGCGAATTTGTTCATATCCACCATCCTTTGTTGTTTTATTGGCGAGTTGCCGGTCTCATCGATTTCTTAACCACTTGAATCGTCTCCTGATCAAAGTGTACACAATTATTACTGACATATACAGTCAGCAATTTTTCAACAATCACTTGATATATTCTGCAATTAAAAGCAGTTAAGTTCCTTAAATTGTTAAACACCTTATTTTCACAAACCTAGCTTGTGTTAAAATATATGGGATATTAACAGCGGGAACCGATCAGAGACCGGATCGCTAATATAGCTCTCCGGTCTCCGCCCGCTACTATCACTGTATTCCGGATATGCCTGCAATTTCATCCGGTTGAAACTGATAGCTCTTCCCGCAGACATGGCAGACGATTTCGATCGACCGGCCTTCTGCGTACGCATCCGTTAGCTCTCTCTTGTCCAAGGCACGCAGCATTGGAGTAAGCATGTCCTTGGAGCAGCCGCAGAACAATCGAACGGGCTCCTTGCCCACGGCTTGCATGTCTTCGAAATTCGAGAATAGCAAATCGTGTTTGATACGGTCAATGAGCTCGATGGGTCCCCCCGGAAGCAGTTGAGCCATGACGCCGCGGCTTCGAACGATACTTCCCGAATGATCCATTTCGATAGATAAAGAAAAGAAGGTGGGCGTTTGCTCGCTTTGCTGAAAATAATACGACAGGTCGTCGACGATATTTCCATATGGCATATCGGTGATACCGGTAAACGTGCCGCCCATACCGATATCCTTCGTAATTTGCAAGCTTCCTCTAGGGCCTATCATTTTCTCGAGCGAGATATGTCGCAGATACTCCTGAGGCGCGTTCAATAATTCATCGCTGATATACCCGCGCACATTGCCCCAAGAATCGGCATCCGCGAAGATTTTGTAATCCGGGTGGCTTGTTTTTATTTTCAAACTGACTCGTTGATTGTCCTTCAAAATTCCGGTTAGCAGGCTCGCAGCAGAGACGGTCCTGCTCAATGCGACTCTCAGCACCGGGTACATTGGACGAGGACGCAGATTGCATGCCGTCCTGACGAGTTCCGTATTTTCAGCAAATAAAAGCCGGGCCTGACTACGATAAGCCAGGGCTTTGACCAAATAATTTTCTTCGTACATGATCTTCCTTTCCTGCTTTCTTTATAAATTTGTGTGTTTCCCGGGATGGAATTCAGTATAACTCCTGACGTAACGTCAGGTTCAACACTTAATAACGCCTTCGGAGGAGAAAACATCATGAGCGGTTGTTGGAAGGTGGGGGAGCTCGCCAAACGTACGGGTACAACAGTTCGAACGCTCCATCACTATGACCGGATTGGATTGTTATCCCCATCCCGGATGACCGAATCCGGGCATCGTTTGTATACGGATGCCGACGTAGTGAAGCTCCATCACATATTGTCGCTGAAGCAATTGGGCTTTGCTCTAGAGGAAATCAAAGCGATGATTCATAGCCCTTCTTTCTGTCCGGAGGAGATATTGAAGCTGCAGCTTTCGCGCTTGAACGAGCAAATCGGCATACTGGTGGAACTGAAAGATCGTACACAGAACATACTTGATTGGCTGCACTCGGGTCAGCCGATATCCGGCGAACAGTTTATGCTCGTGATGCAAATGATAAGAATGATGCAAAGCCCCCATTTTTCGAAGGGACTTGCTGATGAGCTGGAAAGGCGGAGCAAACGGACCGGGCTTAAGAAGCTGGAGGAGATCAATGCGGAAGGACAGATTCTGATAGCCGAATTTCGCAGCTGTCTAACTGGGGGAAAGCCGCCGGATGATCCGGATGTTGCCGAGTTGGCAAGACGCTGGAAGGCGCAAATGGATGCTTACGCCCCAGCGGATGCAGCCTTTGTTCAGGCGGCAGAGCGTTATTACGGCGAGAATCCGGAAGACGCGGCTGCCCATGGTATGGACAGTAACCTTTACACTTATATCAAGACGGCCGTATCTTTGATTGAAGAACGTTAAGGAGATTAGAGAAAAGTGCCCACAGCGCAATAATAGACCTGCAGTCATCTGCTTCAGGTCTATTATCAGATTTGCGAAAGGAGAGAAAGGACTAGCTATTTATTAAATCCAAGACCCTTTGATTAACATTATCCTTAAGAATACCGCCATGATAACAAATCAAGTTGTCAATATCGTAAGCTAAGAACTTTTTCAATGACTCTCTAGCCAAAGCATCATCTGTACAGTTGTATGACTCCACCAAACGTCCATTTTCAATCATTAATGCATCTCCTGCAATGAGAGTCTTACTTTGATTATGGTAAAGACTGATATGTCCCGGCGTATGACCTGGGGTACTAATCACCGTGAAACCACCGAACATAGGAAGCTCTTCTTCGTCACCAATAATTCGATCTACATTAGCTTTTGGAGGATTTTCAAAAAAATCAAGGATAGCCTTGCGTCTGTCTTCAGGTAATTGAGGAGGGATCGAAGAACTGATTTCATTTATGAATTCGGGTGTTATTTTAAGCTGTTTTTGACTTCCCTCGATAAAAGGCTTCTCTTCTGCGGCAGCCAGAACCTCGACCTTATGCGTGAATGCATTCAAAATCTCCGGTAAACCTCCAATATGGTCCAAATCTTGATGGGTAATGATAATTTTACTGAGCTTTTCAAAGGGGATGCCTAATCTTGTCATAGCTTCTTTCAAAACCGGCAGTTGGCCTGGGATCCCTGCGTCTATTAAGACCGCTCCATCCTTATCCCAGATGAGTGTAGGGTGATACAATTCAGGTCTTCCTCTAAAATTAGTTTCTATTTCTATCGTTTCGACGCCCATTGCTGCTTTCATGTTAATCATCTCCTTTTCTTATATGAAGTCAGTTTATCGTTGATAACTCATAACGTCTAATTTATTATAATAATCATAACCATGATTTAAATTTATGGATGGGGCGATAATAGCGTGGAACTTACACAACTGGACTATTTTCTGACCGTAGCCCGGCTGCAGCATGTGACGAAGGCATCTGAAGAGCTTGCGATTACACAACCGGCTTTGAGTCATTCGATCTCCAAGCTGGAGGATGAACTAGGTGTTCCGTTATTTGAAAGAAGCGGCCGAAATATTATCCTGACTCGCTATGGGCAAATGTTTACGGAATCTGTTAAAAGGGCTCTATATGAGCTTAATATGGGCAAACAGTCACTTGAAGAATGGTCCAATCCGGAGTCGGGTTGTGTCGTTATCGCTTATTTAAATATACTTGGCGCTGAGCTCATACCGAAACTCATCCGCGGTTTTCATCTTGACAACCCGAAAATCCGTTTTCAATTAATACAAGGAAATCACACCTTGATCAGCGGGCAAATGGAAGAGGGTCTTTGCGATCTAATGATCTCATCCGCCAGGCTGGAGTCCGATGCGTATGATTGGATACCATTGAGGACCGTTCCATTATTTGCGGTAGTCCCGGGTACGCATCGTTTGGCGCAGCAGGAGGAGATCAGCCTAATGGAATTGCAAGACGAGCCCTTCATTGAAGTGAAATATCACTGTGGACTGAAAACGTCGCTCGAGACATGTTTTAATAAGGCTGGTTTCATTCCAACCACCGCTTACGAAGCGGAAGATTTGATGACCGTAGCCGGCTTTGTAGCTGCCGGGCTCGGAATATCGTTGCTGCCCAAGACTAATGGTTTGCTGCTGGAGGGCTTGAAATGGCTGCCAATCAAAGATGAAGGCAGCTTTTGTGAAATCGGACTTATACTAAAGCGGGGGCGCTACCTGTCACCGGCGGTAAATCGGTTTTTAAATTATGTGCAGGCGACCATCAAATAAAGCTCACCTCCGGCTTGCCCGGTCTTTATAACTTCGGGAGAACGAGAGTGAAGGAGCTGCTTCGTGCAGCTCCTTTTTATTATGGTTTGAAAGCTTAAGCCGAAGCCCAATTTCGATCATCTCCTCCAACTCGGATTTTTAAACAAACATCTCGGTATTTTACCTGTAAAAGAAAGAGAGATAAGGGTATTATCTGGTTTGAAAGCGCTTTAAAACGGGCGAAAAATGATCCCTTCCTGAAAGGAGAGGAGGAGCCTTATTTAAATCCGCCGCTTCGGCTGTCTGTCCGTAGTTAATGGGCAACAAAGGCATCTACTAATTGTTATGAGAGAGTGAGGTCTATCCGTAATATGCAAAAAAAAACCAAACGATCGTTATCGATCATGCTCGCCATTCTGATGTTGTGCTTGTCCGTTTTTCCACCCGGGGCGCTTGGGCTTGTACGGGCGGATGCAGAGCCGCTAACGCTTAATTTCGATTTCGGCACAAAGACAAGCCCGGTACTGCAAGGTTATAAAGGTGTGAACGAGGAGCTGTTGTATACGCCGCAGCTGGGCTACGGCCTTGATGTGAAGGTCGCTTCCCGTTACCGGACGGGGACGACGTACGACGACATGAACGCCGATTTTATATTAGGGCTTGCCTACACATTCATGGTGGATATTCCAAATGGAGAATATGACGTAACGGTTTATTCCGGGGATATACTTGCCGGTACGTCCAGCACGAGGACGAACGTAACGATCGAGGGCGAAGCGAAAGGATCGATCAGCAGCCGCCAGGCTGTGACGAGCGCAACATACCGCACCGTGGTAAGCGACGGTCAGATGACGCTCGCATTCAGCGGAAGCGGAGTCGGCGGCTATCTCAACGGCCTTAATATCCGGCAAGTGGTGCACGTTCCTCCGTCCTCTCCGGCCGGCTTGTCGGTAACGGGGGTGACGGCCAGCGATGTCACCCTTCAGTGGAACACCGTTACGGATGCGGTATATTATAACCTGTACCGCTCGCCTTCGCGCATAGATTCATACGGTAAAATCGCAACGGTTACGGGAACGGTATATACCGATTCGAGCGTCACAACGGGCAGCAGCTACGGGTACAAGGTATCCGCGGTCAATGCAGGAGGCTTGGAATCTGCCCTCAGCGAAGCGGTAACTGCCGAAGTGAACGCCCCGGCGACTCCGCCGGCAGCGCCGACGCAAGTCGCGGTTACCAAGGTTGAAAGCCAGGCGGTCAGCCTGCAGTGGGCGGCATCGCCGGGTGCAGCGGGTTATGCCGTATTGCGCTCCGGCACGCAGGACGGTATTTATAACGAGATCGGCCGTACCGAGACAGCACTATATACGGATACGACGGCGGATACGTCGGTTCCTCAGTATTATCAGGTGCGTGCGTATAACGACTTCGGTATGTCCGAACCGTCGAATGTGGCGGCAAGCTCTGTCTATTATGCAGCGGATCCGCTTCCGGAGGGTCCTGCGTACAAGCTTGACTTCGGTCCCGGCGCAGTAGCCGACGGCTATATCCGTGTAGCCTCTACAACAGCCTATTCGCCCGAATTGAAATACGGCTTTGCCGATCCTTCCAAGGTCGGCTCGGTCGACCGCAATACTGGCGATCCGCTGAAGAGCGATTTCAGTGTGCCGGCCGACACTTATTTTATGGTGGATCTGCCGATCGGCGATTATAACATAGCGATCATAGCCGGCGACGAGAATGCCGCGACAGATATCGCAATCACAGCTGAAACGATACAGAAAGTGAATCCGACAACGAAAGCGGCCGGCGAATATTTGGAAATGTCCTTCGACATCGCATTGGTCGACGGCCAATTGAGGCTTGATTTCGCGGGCAGCGCTCCCAAGATCAACGCGATCGTCATTACTAAGCTGCCGGAGCGCCAGTCTGGCGAAATGCCGACTGTCTATATCGCCGGCGACTCCACGGTGCAGACGTATGATGAGTATTGGCGCCCGCAAGCCGGGTGGGGGCAGATGATTCCGCGGTATTTCTCCTCGGATGTTGCGTTCAGCAACCAATCGATAGGCGGAAGAAGCTCCAAATCGTTCATTGTCCAGGGACGGCTGGATACGATTCTGCGAGCGATCAAGCCGGGAGACTATTTCCTCGTCCAGTTCGGCCATAACGACGCGACGATCAGCGTCCCGGAACGATACGCATCCGTTCCGGATTATAAGAATTATTTGAAAACTTACGTTATCGGCGCCCGTCAGCGCGGAGCGACTCCGATACTGGTGACGCCGATGGGACGCCGCGACTTTAACGCGGATACCGGCAAATTTAACGTCAGCTTCGCGGACTATGTGGCCGGGATGAAGGAAGTCGCCGCAGAGCTGGATGTGGCGCTCGTCGATCTTAGCGCGCTCAGCGTAGCTTATTACGATTCGATCGGCCCGGCTGCGACCCAAGCCGTGTTCCTGTACGTCGAACCGGGTATATATCAGGCGTTCCCGAACGGCGTTCAGGACAATACGCATTTCCAGGAGTATGGCGCGATTCAAATCGCCCGCCTGCTGTCCGGAGGAATCAAGAATCTGGGACTTCCGATTTCCGCTTCGGTCCTGGATATCGAGCCTCCTTCGCAAGTACCGGCCAAACCCGCAGGACTTACAGCGAGCAGCATCAGCAACGCCACGGCCGTGCTGAAGTGGAACGCTGTGGAAGGAGCGGAGATCTACCGGATATACCGGAAGCTGTCAACGGATGCCGATTATGCATTGATCGGTACGGCAACCGTCCCGACTTCCAGCATCGGCGGTATGCTGGACGGCAAGGAGTATAACGTCCGCGTGTCGGCGGTCAACGGCCGCGGCGAATCCGAGCTCTCGGATGAGCTCCTGATCAAGACGAAGGAAGCGTCAATGAAATATGATTTCGGGCTTCCGACAAGTCCTGTCGCTGAAGGCTATACGGCCGTTACGACAAAAACGCTTTATTCGCCGGAGCTTGGATACGGTCTCACCTCGCTTGATGGGATGGCCGGCCGCGACCGAGCCATCGGTAATGATCTGCAGAGGGATTTTATATTGCGCGGCGGCGGCTTTGAATTTAAAGTCGATCTTCCGAACGGGATTTACTCGGTGAAGACAATTATCGGCGAAATGCTGTCGACAGGGTCTGCCAGGACGGCTGTTGTCATCGAGGGCAAAGACTACGGAATTGTCAGCTCAGGCAGAGGCTCGACAGTCGAGAAGGTCTTCAATCCGATAGAGGTGAAGGACGGGCAGCTGAATTTCAACTTCGGCAATAGCAGCGCGAGCGTCAATTCGATTGTCAACGGGCTCGAAATCACGGCAATTCTTCAGGCGCCGTCCAATTTGAAGCTTGACGGTATCACGCTCGATCCGGAGCATCCCTCGGCTCAGATTTCCTGGACGCCGGTAGAGGAAGCGGCGGTGTACCGGATTTATCGGCAGGTAGAAGGCGCAGGCAGCGCGGAGCTGCTCGGCAGCGTGCCGGAAGCGGCTTACATTGATACAACTGCCGATATCGGCTTGGATTATACGTATACGGTATCAAGTGTCGATAATGCGGGACTTGAATCTGTTATGTCGCTCCCGCTCGTAGTATCCATGACGGATCCGTCGCAGCCGGTCCCTTCAGTGCCGATTAATCTCACTCTGACGTCTATTGGCAAGAACGAAGTGACGTTTGCCTGGGATGCCGTGCCTGAAGCAGGACTGTATAACATTTACCGGGCGAAGAAAGCCGGAGGTCCTTTCCAGCTGATCGGCAAATCGCGGGAGACGTCCTTCTCCGACACTTCTGTGCTGACGACGATTCCGTTCTACTACAAGGTGGCGGCAGTCGGGCTCGGAGGCGTATCCGGGCAGTCGGAAAGTCTCGTAACCGAAGCCGTTACCGTCTTGAAAAGACAGATGGAATATATCGACCGCGCCTTAGTGGCGGTGAAGTCGGATGCGGGCGTTTATGTCGGGTGGAGGATGCTGGGGCTCGATCCTGACGGCATTGCATTCAACATCTACAGGGATGGAACGAAGCTGAACAGCCAGCCGATTACGGGAAGCACCAATTTTGTAGACACATCGGGAGAGGCTCAGTCCAAATACCGGCTCTATAAGGTGTATAACGGTATTGAGCAGCCGGTATCCCGTGAGGTTTCAGTGTGGCAGAACAATTACCTGGCAGTACCGCTTCAGAAGCCGGCCGACGACCTGACTAAAGACGGTCAGCCATATACCTATTCCGCGGGAGACGCGAGCGTTGGGGATCTGGATGGGGACGGCACTTACGAAATCGTGATGCTCTGGTCGCCATCGATCTCCAAGGATAATTCGCAGGCGGGGTACACGGGAATCGTTTATATGGATGCCTATAAAATGGACGGCACGAAGTTGTGGAGAATCAACCTCGGTCGGAATATTCGGGCAGGCGCTCACTATACGCAGTTTATGGTCTATGACCTGGACGGCGACGGCAAGGCTGAGGTCGCTTTCAAGACGGCCGACGGCACCGTTGACGGAATCGGCAATGTTATCGGCAAAGCCGATGCAGATCACCGAAACAGCTCCGGTTATATTTTGCAAGGCCCTGAATATTTGACGATATTCGAAGGGGCGACAGGCAGGGCGCTGGCGACGACCGATTACGATCCGCCACGCGGCGACGTAGCCGCATGGGGAGACGGTTACGGCAACCGGGTTGACCGGTTCCTGGCTGGAATCGCGTATCTCGACGGTGAACGTCCAAGCCTGATTATGTCGCGCGGCTACTATACGAGAACCGTGCTGGCCGCCTACAACTGGCGCGACGGCCAACTGACCAAGGTATGGCGTTTCGATACGAACGACAGTGGTCAATCAGGTTACACCGGGCAAGGGAACCACGCCCTGAATGTCGGCGATGTGGACGGTGACGGCAAGGATGAGATCAATTTCGGCGCGATGACGATCGATGACGACGGGACGGGACTCTATACGACAGGGCTCGGCCATGGAGACGCGCAGCATTTCGGCGATCTGGATCCGACAAGGCCAGGTCTGGAGGTGTTCGGTGTCCATGAGAATACGAACTCTCCATACGGACTGGAAGTGCATGACGCGGAAACCGGCGAAATTCTTTGGGGCGTTTATACGGGAAAGGACACCGGACGCGGCATGTCGGCGGATATTGATCCGCAGTATCCGGGAGAAGAGGTATGGTCGGCCACGATTACGAACGAGCAGCACATCCCGATCACCGGACTGTACAGCATAAAGGGCGATCTGATCAGCCAAACGATTCCATCGTCGACGAACTTCGGCATTTGGTGGGACGGCGACCTGCTGCGGGAGCTGCTCGATTCCAACCGGGTCGACAAATGGGATTACGAGAATCAGACGACGAACAACCTGTTTACGGCAGCGGGCAGCACCTCAAATAACGGAACGAAATCGACACCGGCCATTCAGGCCGACCTGTTCGGCGATTGGCGCGAAGAAGTGATGTGGAAGGCGTCTGACAGCTCCGAGCTGCGCATCTACACGACGACGGCGCCAACCGATTACCGGATCAGGACTCTGATGCATGACCCGAACTACCGCTTGTCGGCAGCCTGGCAGAACGTCGGCTATAATCAACCGCCTCATCCGGGCTTCCATCTCGGAGCGGGCATGACGGCTCCGGCTGCGCCGAGCATCTACTATGTGAATGAGCCTATACTACCGGTATCGGCGATTCAAGTAACGGCGGCGGACAATCTGACCGGTATTACAATCGGAGATACGCTGCAGATGCACGCGGCCGTTCAGCCTGAGGAAGCTAATGAACAATCAGTGACATGGTCCGTAGTGAGTCCGGATGGAACGGCGACGAATATCGCCACCATTGATTCCGGCGGTTTACTCCACGCGGTGGCAGCGGGCGATGTGAAGGTAGTGGCTTCAGCCAATGACGGATCCGGAGTCAAGGGAGAGAAGACCATCCGGATCATTTCACCGGTGACCGTTACGAACGGCAGGATTATTGTGGAGACATTGCCAATCAGCGGGGCAGAGGTCGCTGCAATTACGGCGCAAGCTCTGGAACAAGCGATTAAAACCGTCGTTGATCAAACGGTTACGATTCAAGTGGTTGCAGGCGGTCAAGGCGATAACGTCAAAGTTGCCGTTCCTGCGGCACCGTTCCGGACAACGGCGGGAGCAATGATCGACAAGTTAATTGTGGATACCGGCCAGGCGATTGTGAGTTTCTCGAAGGAATCGCTCGAAGGCAAGGTCGGACCGAACACGGAAATGCTTGAGCTTACCGTTTCATTGGTTGACGGCTCAGCGTTCCCTGCAGATGTGGAGCAAGAGATTGGCGGCAGCAAGGTCTATGACATCGGCCTCCGTATAGACGGGAATGATGTGAACAGCCTAACCGTCGACAAAGCGGTACAGGTGAAAATCCCTTATACGTTGGAACAGGGAGAAGAAACGAGTACAATCATCGTGTACCGCTTGGATGATACGGGAATGAGGACGATACGCGGAGCGAGATACGATAAGCAAAGCGGCACCATCGTCTTTATGACTGGCAGCTTCGGCATTTTCGCAGCGGCGATTGATAAGAAGTAATCAGTTAATTGGGACAGGAAGCGAATGTGTGTTAGCATTCGCCTCCTGTTTTTTTGAAAATACTATACTCTTCTTATATCATTCCCTTTGAGCGGTTGGTGCGCAGCATAATCCATTTCTGCCGGGGGGGGCGTAGCGAACGCTCAGCAAGCTTTCAGTTGGCTTTCATATAGACTTCATCTGCAGCTTCTACAGTAATGGAGAATCAATGAATCTATGCTTTGGAGGCTGTATTCATATGAAAACGACAAGGAAGCTTCATTTATGGATTGGTATAATATCATCGCTGTTTATTCTCATTCAAGCGATAACCGGTCTCCTGCTATCGGAGCCATGGTTGATCGGCGGCGAGACGCGGGACGGCGTTCCCCAGGTGGGAATCAGTCAAGGAGCGACGAGTTCGGCTGTCCAGCCCGGTACCGGCACTTCCGCCGATAGATCCGGCGGTACGCTTGCCCCGAGTGCCAGTGCCGACTCGAATGCTGCCGCGCAGCAGCAAGGTAATGCAAGGCCCTCCTTTAACGGCGAAGGCGGAATAGGAGGGCCGGACCAGAAAAGCAGCGGCCTGTTGGGCTTTGTCAAAGGACTGCATGAAGGAATGATCGCCGGCGGCAGCTACAAAATTTACGTTGATTTAACGGCCATCAGCTTGATTTTTCTGACCTCGACCGGAATTTTCTTGTCCATCCGCGTACTTAGAGCGCAGAGTAAACAGCGCCGAAAATCAAAAACTGCACAGACTGTTCCATCTGCGTCCTGACCGGACGTTAATAGCGTAAATCTTTATATTCGGACGAAAACACCCCGATACTCGCTAAAAGAGGTACGGGGTGTTCATTTTTGCAGGTGACTTGGATGAGGTCAGCTTTACATAGCGCCGATGATCAAACCCGCTAACAGATACGATACCAAGTGGTAGCCGATTGTGATGAGGTATAGCTGTATTCCTTTACCCTCGAACAAGTAGTTCATCCCGATTTTCACGGAAACGCTGATGCCGATCAGTAAGCCAACCGTCAATCCCGCCGTCATTGTCTTTTCGTCCGCGAGCGTCAGCAGCAGCGCTAGAATAAATGCGCCGGCCAGTGCGGTCAACGCCGTAAGAATGTACGTCACCGGACCTCCTCCGGACATTTCCTCCATCTTCTTGCCCTGCAGCTTGACCCATGCATTGCCGAACAGTACCGGCGAATACCACAAGAAACCAAGTACCATCGTGACAACCGTTGCGGCAAGAACCGCTAAAACATTTACTTCTGTAAAATCAATCATTTCGAGAGCCCCCTATTTGTTCTAATCTAAGTTGAAGTCTATCACACCATCCGTTAATCACAAGACAAGTAATCAGACCAAGCGCTTTCAAAACCTTTACGAATACGTGCACCCGGTCAACCGCCAAGCCAGCTCACATAATTTTCCGGTTAATGTGAAATAGTACTTCTGTGGCAGAAGTATATCGCGCAAACAACCAGACAAATAAACACCTATCGAGGCGGTGAATGAGATCAGGAAACAGATTAATTGGATCGCAGCCTTGTGTGCAGCCTTACTTTTCTGTGTATCTGCGCATGCAGCGGCAGCAGGCGGCACGTTCCATTTTGGATTCAAGAAAAGCGTTGGCGGAAAGCTTCCTTCCATCGGCCAGGAGGGGTTCAAGGACATTCTTCAAAGGCATGGCGCCATCTTTCTGGGGGATACGACGAAGAAAGAGCTTTACCTTACCTTCGACAACGGGTACGAGAACGGATTTACCGCTAAGGTGCTCGATGTTCTGAAGGAGAAGAAGGTGCCGGCGATATTCTTCGTAACCGGCCATTATGTCAAGGACCAACCGGAGCTGGTTAAACGCATGGCGGCGGAGGGACATTTGATCGGCAACCATTCGTGGAGCCACCCCGATATGAGCGGGATCTCGAGCGGCCAGATCGGCAATGAATTGGTGAAGGTGAAAGACGGCGTCACTCAGCTAACCGGCCGGCAGGATATGCAGTATCTGCGTCCGCCGCGCGGCATCTTCAGCGACCGGGTGCTCGCGGTAAGCAAGGAGCAGGGTTATACAAGCGTGTTCTGGTCTGTCGCTTATAAAGACTGGGATACGAAAGCCCAGAGAGGGTGGAAGCACGCCTACGACAGCGTCATGTCGCAGCTACATCCGGGCGCGGTCATCCTGCTGCATTCCGTATCCAGAGACAATGCGGAAGCGCTCGGCAAAATCATCGACGATGCGCGGGTGCAGGGATACGAGTTCAAAAATCTCGACCAGCTTGCGGTCAAAAACTATTAACCAAAAGGCATCCGCGAGGGTGCCTTTTTGTATGATACGAAAGCATCTCCCGGCTTGGGTTAGTATGTGGTATATTTGGTGCAAATGAGCAGTAACCTCATAATCCGAAAGGGCGATTAACGGCATGAAATTATTAGAACATAAAATCATCAGTGAAGGCCTTGTTCTGAGCGACCAGGTGCTGAAGGTCGATTCGTTTCTGAATCACATGGTCGATCCCGAGTTGATGCTTGCCGTCGGCCAAGCATTTGCCGAGCGGTTCGCAGGCAGCCGTGTCGACAAGGTGCTTACCCTGGAATCCTCCGGCATCGCCCCGGCGATCATGACGGCGCTCACATTGAAAGTGCCGCTTCTGTTCGCGCGGAAGCACAAGTCGCTGACGCTGAAGGACGACATCTATGTAGAAACCGTGTACTCCTTCACGAAGCAGCAGCACAATGAAGTAACGATCTCCCGCAAATTTCTCTCCCCGGGAGAAAATGTGCTCATCATCGATGATTTCCTCGCCCATGGCGAAGCGGCGTTCGGTATGGCGCGAATCGTGGAATCGGCCGGAGCGTCAATAGCCGGTATTGGTATCGTCATCGAAAAGTCGTTTCAGAGCGGAGCCGGCAGGTTGAGGGAAGCGGGCTACCGCGTCGAATCGTTGGCCCGGATCGCTTCACTGACTGACGGCAGGGTTACATTCGTTTCCGAATAATGCGTCCGGCACTGTATAGGGCACGTTCCACCATCATGGAATGTGCCTTTTTTCTATGCTGCGAAAGGGAGGTATACCGGTAATGCCCGGATCATATTCATCATTAAACCGGTTTCATTACTTTCTGGGGAAACGTGCTTTATTTTTCATCGGCATTAACGAAAACTCAAAACGGGCATGACTGCCGGTTAATAAAACCGGTTTAATATAAAACTTGTACATAATGTAACTTTTAGCAGGAGGTGGGGGAATAATTGGCAACGATCGACGATGTAGCCAGAACGGCCGGCGTTTCGAAGAGCACCGTATCGAGTGTGTTCAGCCAGAAGCGTCCGATCAGCAGAGAGGTATCCGAACGCGTTCTGGCTGCCGCCCGGAAGCTGAATTATAAACCGAATTACTGGGCGAGAAGTCTTGCGAACAAAACTACCCGCATCATTGGACTGAATATGCCGGGGGAACAGGTCAAGTTTAGTCTGTTTCATCTGTCGCTTATGAACGGCGTCTTAAGCGAGTGCAGCCCGAGCGGCTACCGGCTGCTCGTCAATGCGCTGCCCCATTCCTATTTGAACGAGGTACCGAACCTGGCTTCGGAGCCTGTGGACGGAGATATTTTACTGGACCCGAAGGAAGGGGACAACCGCATTGCCGAACGGATCCGGCAGAACCTCCCTTTGGTAGTCGTCGGCAGGCCGCCGGACGATTTCGAATCGAAAGTATCGTACGTCGACAACGATAACGTCGCGAACGGCCGGAAGGTGACGGAATACCTGCTTCTACTTGGGCACAAGCGGATATTATTCCTCAATGCTTCTCAGGGCAAAACCGTATCATCGGACCGGGGCTACGGATACCGCCGCGCGCTCGAAGCTGCCGGTGTGCCGTTCGACCCGCAGCTTCTTACCTATAAAGATCCGGAAGCGACTTCGTCCGCATTCGGGTACTCCGCCTCCAAGGAAATGCTGGAAAAGCATCCGGACATAACGGCAATCATCACCGATACCGACAAAATGGCGCTTGGCGTCTACAGGGCTGCCGCAGAGCTGGGAATTGCAATCCCGGATCAGCTGTCGGTTGCCGCCTTCAGCGACGATTCGGTATTCGCTCCCGAATTTAAGCCGCCGCTTACAGGAGTGAAGCTGTTCAGTGAGGACCTGGGCCGTGAAGCGGCGAAGCTGCTCATCGAGCAGTGTTCATCGGAGCATCGCACAGTGAAAAGAATACTGATTCCGACGGAACTGGTGGAACGGGGCTCGTGCGCAGGGGCGCCACGGGAAATAACAATTCACAGGAGGGATGAAGGATGAACAAATGGACAACACGGATTATGGCCGCGTCGCTGACGGCGCTGGCGGTTCTCACATCGGCATGCGGAGACGGCAATCAGGGCGCGGGTAATAACGGAAATAAACAACCGGCTCCGGTTGTAAACGATTCGGGAACCAAAACGGAAACGGAAACGATCGACCCGTTCAGGATGCCGGAGCCGATTGAGATCACGACGTTCAAGAGCGTAAGCGCCGGTGCCAAGCTGAATGCCGGCGACACAGTGGAAGACAACCAATACACCAGATATATGAAGGACAAATCGAATATCAGCTTCAAAATTTTATGGCATGCCTCGGGTCCGGATTACGATCAAAAATCAAAACTCGCCATTGCCAGCGGAGACTTGCCGGATATGCTGCTTGTCGACGAGCCGACGTTCCTGTCTCTCGCCGAAGCGGATCAAATTGAAGATCTAAGCGGCGTATATGAGAAGTACGCGTCACCTCTGACGCAAGAGCTGTACGCCTCAACGAACAATAAGGCGCTGGACAAAGCCACCTACCAAGGGAAGCTGATGGCGATTCCGAACATCAGCGTTCAGGCGGATGCCGCCAGTCTGCTGTGGGTACGCAAGGACTGGATGGATAAGCTCGGGCTGAAGCCGCCCGCTTCAGTCGATGATATAGCGACGATCGCGAAGGCTTTCGTCCAAGGGGACCCCGACGGCAACGGAAAACCGGATACGATCGGGTTAACCGGTTCCGATAGCGCATTGTCCGCACCCGGAAAGGCCGGCCACCACAATTATAAAGGGCTGTTCATGGCATACAATGCATACCCTTCAAATTGGATCAAGGACGGCTCGGGCAATATCGTCTACGGCTCTATCCTGCCCGAAACGAAGGAAGCTCTTGGTAAGCTGTCGGAATTATACGCTGCTGGCCTTATCGATAAGGAATTCGCTTTGCGCAAAGATCTCAATCAACCGGTTATCGGCGGTCAAGCGGGCATGTTCTTCGGACCATGGTGGTCGGCAGGATTATTGGCCGATACGATGACCAACGATCCGAAAGCCGACTTCGAGCCCTATCTGATACCGGACGCCAAGGGCGAATACAACAACCTGATGGTGCCGGTGAGCAACCGTTTCATCGTCGTTAAGAAGGGGATGAAGTATCCCGAGGCGGCTGTCATTTACGCTAATACATTCATTGCCGCCCAGCGCAAAACCGACCCGGATGCATTGAAACTGGACTTTACCGTGAGCTCCGAATACTGGCCGATCGGCAACGCCACATATGATTATGCGGACGCTGTGGAGAGAAAATCCGATTTGCTAAGCAAAGCGTTGAGCGGTGAGATCAAGCCCGAAGCGCTGAACCCGGAGATGAAAGACATGTACGATAAAGCGGTCGCCGACAAAGCGAATCCAAAGGCTGACCTGAAGCTCTGGCGCGGATACTACGGATATACGAAACCGGCCGAGCTGCTGAAGCAGCCCATGAACAGAGCTTACAGCGAATTTACGGCAACAACCAAAACGATGGAACGGAAGTGGGAGAATCTGCAGAAGCTTGAGAAGGAAACCTTTTTGAAAATCATCATGGGCGAGGAGCCGCTCGATTCCTTTGACCAGTTCGTCACTGATTGGAAAGCGCAGGGCGGCGACGAGATTACGAAGGAAGTGCAGGAGGAAGTCGGCAAATTACAAGGAAAGTAAACAGGAGAACCCACAATATGAACATGAAATCGTACCGCAAGCATTATCATCTGATGCTGCTGCCGGGCGTCATCCTGCTTATTATTTTTCATGTCATACCGATGTTCGGCATCGTGATCGCCTTTCAGGATTTTAAAATCGGCAGAGGAATATGGAACTCCGAGTGGATCGGTCTGGAAAATTTCACGTACCTGTTCGAAATCCGCGACAGCGGAACCATATTCTTTAACACCGTGTTCATCGCATTATGTAAAATCGCAGCACACCTCATCGTTCCGCTCGTCTTCGCCCTGATGCTGAATGAAGTCCGGGTCATGGCAGTGAAAAGATGGGTGCAGACCGTCGTCTATTTGCCGCACTTCATATCGTGGGTCATCCTGGCAGGCATCGTCATCGACATGCTATCGCTGAACGGGGTTATCAATCAGACGCTCAAATCGCTCGGAACCCAGCCGATCATGTTTCTCGCAAGCAACACATGGTTTCCCGCGATCGTGGTGGGCAGTGATATTTGGAAAGAGTTCGGTTTTGCCGCGATCGTTTACTTGGCCGCGCTTGCCGGAATTAATCCGGCCCTGTATGAAGCGGCCGAAATGGACGGGGCCCGCCGGTTCCAGCAGCTGCTCTACATTACGCTGCCGGGACTCGCAACGACGGTCGTCCTGCTCGCGACATTAAGCATCGGCAACATATTGAATGCCGGCTTCGATCAAATCTTCAATCTGTACAATCCGCTTGTCTACGATTCCGGAGATATTATCGATACCTTCGTATACCGGGTCGGTCTTGTTCAAGCGCAGTATGGACTAGCGACGGCCGTCAGTCTGCTCAAGTCCGCGATCGGTTTTGTCCTGATCGTGATCTCATACCGGCTTGCCTACAGATATGCAAACTACAGGATTTTTTGAGAAAGCGGGTGAACTTGTTGGTCCGGAATCGATCGCTCACCGCCCGTTTGTCCGAAATGCTGCTGCTCGCAGTGATGCTTATCATCTCACTCCTTTCGCTCGGTCCCGTGCTGCATACCCTCGCAGTATCGTTCAGCGATAACGCAGCTGCGGCCGGAGGCTTCGTCAAGCTTTGGCCCAAAGGGTTCACCTTGGAATCGTATAAAAAAATTATGGAGGAGCCGCATTTCATTAATTCGTTCTTCGTTTCCGTGAAACGCGTTCTGATCGGCGGTGCCTTCAACTTCGCCTTGACCATCCTTATGGCGTACCCTCTTTCGAGAAGCGGCAGGGAATTTCCGCTTCGCAACGTATACATGTGGTTTATACTGTTTACGATGCTGTTCAGCGGGGGAATTATCCCTTTATACTTAACCGTCAGGACGCTCGACATGTTCAACACGATATGGGCGCTTGTGCTTCCGGGTGCGGTACCGGTGTTTAACGTGATTCTGCTGATGAACTTTTTCCGGAATATGCCCAAGGAATTGAGCGATGCGGGATATATCGACGGGGCGGGCCCTTGGTACATGATGACCAAGGTGTTCGTCCCCCTGTCGCTGCCTGCGCTTGCGACTGTGACGCTGTTCAGCATTGTCGGCCACTGGAACAGCTTCTTCGACGGTCTGATCTTCATGCGCAGCGTGGAGAACTATCCACTGCAAACCTATATCCAGCAGCTTGTCGTGCAGATCAATCTGCAGGAGCTGGATTCCACGCAGGCGGAACTGCTGCAGAAGGTATCGGAGAAGACGCTGAACGCTGCGAAAATTATCGTTTCCATGGTGCCGATCCTGGCGGTATATCCGTTTCTGCAAAAGTATTTCATTCATGGAATCATGCTCGGATCCGTAAAAGAGTAACGATCGGGGGACGGTGGAAGATTGATGGATATGACCGTGATGACGTTCAATCTGCGTTATATAACGCCTAATGACGGGGACAATTATTGGCCGAACCGGATTCGCCGGGCCGCGGCCATTATCAAGGAGCACAGCCCTCTCGTAATCGGTACCCAGGAGGGCTATCATTCGATGCTGCTTGATCTGGAGCCGCATCTAAGCGACTACGGCTGGGTCGGTGAGGGCCGTTTCGGCGAACATGAGAACGAGCATTGTGCGATTTTTTACAATAAACGGGAGCTGGAGATCGCCGGGCACGGGCAGTTCTGGCTCTCGGAAACGCCGGATGTCATCGCTTCGAAAAGCTGGGACAGCTGGTTCCCGCGCATATGCACGTGGGCGCGTTTCGCGAGGCGCGATACTGGCGCTGTATTTTATGTGTACAACACTCATTTCGATCACCACAGCCAGGCGGCGCGGGATGAAAGCAGCAGAGTCATTCTGGAGCGAATCCACCGTGAGCGCAAGCAGAAGGACGTTCCGGTGATCTTGATGGGTGATTTCAACAGCGCGCCCGGGGATTTCCCGATTCGCTTACTGCGGGGGGACGCAGGAACCAGCGACGAAGCGGATACCGGGTTGATCGACGCTTATTCCATTATGGCGGGGGATCCCGGTCTGACCGCGCACAGCTTTGGTGGCGGCGAGGAGGGTGAGCCGATCGATTATATTTTCGCAACGCCGGAATTTCGGTTCACGGACGTTCTCATCGACCGCCGCGAAATAGAAGGAGGCTTCCCGTCGGATCATTACCCGGTGGTAGCGAAGCTTACAATGATATGATTGAATGTATGATTAAGAAGATCGCCTGTTGCCGGCCATTCGCCAGGTAATTGGCGAAAATTGGCGATTTATTATTTTAACCGCAGATAAATAAACACCAGCATCCAAAAAATACACCCTAACATAATATGTATTCCGCTTTCGGGAATTTCGTTTCCATTCCCGCTCAGCAGTATACCGGAGAAGAAACCAAGCACAATACTCACTATAATTTCCAACAATTTAACCTTCAAAGCTGAAACCCTCCTAAAGCCTTTGTCACTTTATTTCAATGTATTAATAAACTCACCCAACTCCTTGCTTTCAATCAAGAATTGCGAATCGGGGTCTAAATGGCTGACGCCTGTTTCAAATGTTTCTCCGCCCCAGAAGCTAAAATGATGAATACTTCCGTCTTTGAATAGCAAATTGATTACCCCTTTAGGAGTAGGTCCACGTCCAATTCGATTACTTGCTTTATATCTTGCTTCAGCCAGTAAATTTCATTTCCTTTCTCGTTATCAGAGAAAGTTGTCCCTGTCCCCTCATAGCTTATCTCCAAGATGTTATCCGTTTTCAAAGCATTTTTATATTGATTCCAAAGACGCTTATCTTTTTGGTTATCACTATTCCAGTACATAAAGGCTGCAACGAAGGAGATAGATAAGGTAAATAGAATCGTGATTATTAATTTGAGCTTTTTCAATACAAGCAGTCCTTTCAGTTATATATATACAAGCTTATCACAATCATCAAAATAAAATTAAAGGCAATATTTTCTCTTGAAATAGATCATATCCGCTATATTGAAAGTTTATTGGGTAATCCCTAACTTGAATAAAACATTCGAATCGGTTAAGTTGGAATTAAGACGAAACTAAAGGGAGGCGGACGGTTTGAAAGAGGTGCCGATGCCTTACGTCAAGGCTAATCAAGCCGGAATCGTTTTGTTCGTTATTGCGGCGTTTATTTTGGGACAGCCGTGGATTATTGCCGCGCTGTGGGTTATCCAAACGCTAGGACAGCTGCTCGGGAGCAGATTTAATTTGTTCGTGCGGATCGCTAAACCATTCCTTCACGTGGAAGGCCGTGAAACACAGTCAGCTGAGCTGCAGCGGTTCAATAATACGCTCGCTGTCCTGTTCTTGACGCTCTCGCTTATCTCCTTTGCACTTGGCTGGATCGTTGCCGCATACGTGTTCGCGGCTTTGCTGCTGGTTGCAGCCGGCGCCGCGTTATTGGGCTATTGCATCGGATGCACCATCTACTACCAGTATAAGAAAGCGCTTGCCTCAAAGCGGTAGAACCGGCCTTAGTGCAGCATTGAAGGCAGGTTCTTGGGGGAATCAATTTAACAGGCTCTATGGTCCACCTGGACACCCTCGCCGGTGTCTTATTTTTTTGCGTCCGTAATAGCCAATATAAGCTATAATGTATGCTGGAGGTGAAGCCGGTGAATTCGCAGCTTGGGACGGCCAATTACCGAATTCCGCTATTCTGCATCGTTACGCTTATATTCTGGTTTTCCATGTATACATGTGTTCCGATATTGACCGCATACGTGAAGGACCTCGGTGCCTCCAACAAAATGGCCGGACTGATCGTCGGGATGTACGGGCTTAGCCAAATGCTTCTCAGGATTCCGGTTGGCGTCGTATCGGATCGTATCCATAAGAGAAAAATGTTCATCGTGCTCGGGTTGATCTTTTCCGTTGTGGCGGGTATCGGCATTCTGCTGACCGACCATCTCACCTGGATTTTGTTCCTTCGCATTATTGCAGGCGCGGCAGCGGCGACATGGGTGGACTTTACGATTCTGTTCGCCAGCTATTATGCGAAGCACGAGACAACCCGCGCTATGGGTAATATAACCGTATTCAATTCGCTGGGACAGATGTTCGGGATCCTGTGCGGCGGATGGTTCGCGGATCAATACGGATGGGAGTCGGCGTTTCTTATAGGCGCGGCCGTCGGACTCGCCGGAACGTTCGCAGCGTTCTTCGTGGTCGAGAAATTTGAAGAAAACGAGCAGGCGATAACGCTTAACGGCATTAAGGAAGTAGCCGGGGACCGTATTCTGATGACGGTATCGTTCCTGGCGATCATCCTGCAGATTCTAACCTTTGCGACGGTCTTCGGATTTACGCCGGTATATGCCCAGTCGCTCGGCGCAACCAAGCTCGATATGGGTCTGCTGACCTTCTTCTCGACACTGCCTATCGCTCTCGCGTCCTGGCTGGGAGGGAAATACGCATCCCAATGGCTGGGCGAACGAAATGTCATTGTGCTCGGGTTTATCCTAACCGGAGTGTTTACCGTCGTTATTCCGTTCACCGGCTCGTTATGGATGCTAATTGTTACACAGGCTCTCGCCGGATTTGGCCGGGGCTTCACGATGCCTGTCCTGATGTCCCTCAGCATCAAGCATATGGAAACCGGCAGACGCGCGACGGCAATGGGTTTTTATCAGGCCATCTATGGGTTAGGAATGTTTATTGGCCCATTGTTTATGGGACTCGCAGGGGACTTACTCACCTTGAAGGAAGGGTTTGTGCTGGTCGGGATGCTTGGATGCATCACTGCACTGCTCAGCCATGTACTGCTCTACCGGGTGATGACTCCGTCAACCGCGGTGAACAGCAGCATGTAGGAAGCTGGACACTGCTTCAGCGCTAAATTGGACTTTATTTGCGGGTTTCCAGAACTTACCTGCAACTATCTCTCATCTGAAACGTATTACTGGGGTTGGTCCGAAAATGTTCCGATAAGATATTAAGAGAGGAAGATCTATACAATATGTCTCATGCGGAGCAAAACGGATGGCGTAAAGACATCGCACCTTATGAAAAACCGCGAGCGAAAAACAGTATCTGGCAGATCATTAATACCGTGATTCCCTTCCTGCTGATCTGGTACGCCGCGTATCTGACTTTATCGATTTCTTATTGGCTGACGCTTCCGCTGGCTGTCGTGGCCGGTGGGTTTCTAATACGGATATTTATTATTTTTCATGACTGCTGCCATAAATCCTTCTTTAAAAATCGGATAGCTAATGAGATTGTTGGGACGATTACCGGCATATTGACCTGTGTCCCTTACCGTCAGTGGCGTTACAGCCATTCGGTTCATCACGCGACGAGCGGCAATCTGGATAAACGGGGGACCGGGGATATTTGGACGCTCACCGTGGAAGAATATTTATCGTCATCCTGGCTGCGGAGGCTGACTTACCGGCTGTACCGCAATCCGCTGGTAATGTTCGGCATCGGCCCGATCTATGTGTTTCTTATCGATTACAGGTTTAACCGGAAGCGTGCCGACTCGAAGGAAAGAATCAACACATATATCACCAACTTCGGGATAGCCGCTATTGCAGGTCTGCTTTGCTGGATTATAGGCTGGCAGGCGTTTCTCCTCATTCAGGGACCGATCTTTTTAATTTCCGGTGCGGCCGGTATATGGCTCTTTTACGTTCAGCATCAGTTCGAAGAGACTTATTACGAAGAGGAAGACAATTGGGATTATGTAAAAGCGGCGCTTCAGGGCAGCTCGTTCTACAAACTGCCGAGGATCCTGCATTGGATCACCGGCAATATCGGCTTTCATCATATTCACCACTTGAGCCCGCGGGTGCCTAATTATTATCTTGAAACGGTGCATAACAGCAGTGCGCGTCTGCGGGATGTTCCGACCATCACCTTCTTATCGAGTCTGCGCTCGCTCCGTTTCCGCTTCTGGAGCCAGCAGAGCGGTAAGTTCATCGGATTCAAGGAATTAAATCGGCGCAAGTTAAAGGTTAACAATAGAGCGCCAAAGGCAGCAGGGGAATAAACCTGGCTGCCTGTTTTTTTGATATAATAAGAAATGCCGTTAACACAGGAAACAGGATGTGCTGAATGATAGATATCATGTCATATATAACCGAAGACAATCTCAAGGAAGCCATGGAACGGTACCGGTCATTCGGACCGCTTCCCGGCATCCTCTTGACGTTTCTAAAGTCGTTTATCCCGCCACTGCCGACCATTGTCATTGTGGGGGTGAATGCCGCGGTTTACGGCTTATGGCCGGGCTTCTTTTATTCGTGGCTCGGTATTGTAAGCGGGTGCCTGACTACTTTCCTCCTTGTCCGCAAGATGGCTGAAACCGCTTATGTACAGCGCTGGGCCCGAAAGCCGAAGGTGGAGAAAAGGCTGGAGTGGGTGCGCCGGAATGCGTTCAGCTATGTCCTTGTGCTAAGCTTCTTTCCCGTCGGACCCTTTGTCATTATTAATATCGCGGCGGCCCTTGCGGGCATGCGGCTAAGGTCTTTCCTGATCTCGGTGACACTTGGAAAAGCGGTGATGGTATTTGCCGTTTCATATATTGGACACGACCTCGCGAGGTATGCAGAACATCCGCTTCAGATCCTGTATGTCCTGCTATTCATAGTCTTCTCCATTTATGCATGCAGGAAAATCGAAGCCTATTTCGGAGGCAAGCCTTCGAATGTACTGGAGCAGGCGGAGCAAATTACGGATACCGGCGGAAAATCGCTGGAATAAAGCCAAAAAAGCACCCGAAAGGGTGCTTTTTTGCATCGTTAATGTTGTGCCGTACTCAGCGTGCACTTAAAGCTCGGGCTCGATTTTCTCTTCTTCACGCTCGTTATCCTCGTTGTTGTCCCGCACCGTTTTCTGCAGGACGAAGGAGGACATCGTAAGGAACAGCGCGCAGACCGCATAATAGCCCTGCACCGAAAGAGGTTGATTCAGGTTGTAAATGCCGATAAACATGGCCAATAACGCAGTTGTGAAAGCGATCCATGCCATGAAAGTGAAAGCCGTTGTGTTTCGTTTGCGCGTCTCGTGCTCATCCTCCATATTGTCGCGGACGACCTTTTGCAGAACGAACGAAGCCATTGTTAAATATAAAGCGCTGACTGCGTAATAGCCTTTGACGCTGAGCGGTTCCTGCAAGGTGTAAATCCCAATGAACATTCCAAGGAGAGCGAGGATGAACGAAGCCCAGGATAGAAAAGTAAACGCCGGTGTATTCCTTCTGCTGCGAGCGGTTTGCATAACCGATTCCTCCGTATATTTGAGTTGTGTTTAAGTCCTCGTCTTATGACCAGGTCATAATCTTATTCTAGCCAAATTGCAGAAGCTGAGTAGTACTATCTTTCCGTAGTACCTTAAGCGTTTCGCGGCAGGCATCAAAAAAAGACACCCGCCGATTGGCAGGTGTTCTCTCTTGGAGGACAAACAGTTATTTACCGGCGCTAAGGCTGCCTAGATCGATGAATGGCGTTGCGCCGCCTGTCACGCTCGGCAGCTTGCCGTCCCACTTCTCCAGCGCTTTCTCCTGCACCTCGATCTGCTTAAGCTGCACGAGCTCCGGGGTTACCTCCAGCTTCTTAAGCTTCAAGGACTCGGCTTCCGCCTGGGCCTGCGCGACTTTCTGCTTCGCTTCGATTTGGACCCGTTTCAAATCGTTTTCCGCCTTTAGCGCTTGCTGCTGGGCAACCTGCTTCGCTTCGATCGACTGGTTGAACGCATCGGAGAATTTGAAATTCACAATATTGATGTCATTAACAATCAAGTCGTATTTGGCTAACCGGGTTGTCAGATGCTCCCGGACTTCTCCTGCCACGACGTCCCGCTTTGCTATTAAGTCTTCCGCCGGATACCGCGCGGTGACCTCCTTTACGATCTCCTGAATCGCCGGACCCACGATGATGCTGTCAAAAGAGCCGCCCACATTGTTCATCAGATTATATGCCGCCGCTTTGTTCACCGAGTAGTTTACGGCCACATGAGTGGAGACCGGCTGAAGGTCCTTCGAGGAAGCGGAAGTATCCGTCTCCGCTTTCGTCACCTGAGTATTGACTTGAATGATCGTCTGGATAAAAGGGATTTTCATATGAATGCCGGGAGCAAGAATGTTGTCGTTTAATTTACCGAATGTTTTGTAAAGCCCGACATTGCCGTACTGGACAGTCGCAAAGCCGTTGAAGCCGATGATAACGGCAATAACCGCAACGACAGCGAAGGTGATGAAAGGCTTCACGTTCAGTTTGTTTGTTCTTGGATTTGTTTCCGGATTCATTCATACCCCTCCAATAAGTAGTTATCTGCTAATTTATGTAATACTACGGAGTTATACGCTGGTTCCGCAAGGAGGTAACAAGAAAATTTTGTAAAAGGGAGTAGTTCAGAATTATTAACTATTATGTAACATTGAGGTTATATAATCTAACATTAAAAGTTGAAAATTAATTGTAACAACCACTTTTTCCTGATAAAATCCTTATAGGTTTACTAAATCCATAGGAGAGTGGAGTATGAGAAAAAGAATAATGTTAACTATTATTACATTTACTGCGATTGCCATAGCGGCTGGTTGCGGTGCCAGGACTGATAATGGAGGATCGAACACCCAGGGGGCCGGATCTGCCGGTAACGGTAACAGCGGCATAACGTACATGATTGGAAGCGATGCGTCTTATGAGCCTATGGAGTTTATGGACAAAGACAAGATTACCGGCTTCGATATCGATTTCCTTGCTGCGGTGATGAACGAGGCCGGGCTTAAGTATGAGGTGAACAATGTTGCATGGGATACGATGCTGGAGAGCGTGAAGCAGGGGAAAGAATACCAGGCGGGAATCTCCGCCATTTCGATAACGGATGATCGCAAGCAGACGTTTGATTTCTCAATCCCTTATTTTGAATCCACCAACGTAATTATGGTAAAGAAAGGAAGCGGTATTAAGTCCGCTCTTGATTTGAAAGGAAAGAAGGTTGCCGTGCAGGGCGCGACCACAGCCGATACCCTAATGACTGAAATAATGGGCAAGGGTAATACGGATTTGAAAAGGTTCGACAGCAATGCCGTAGCCCTGCTGGAAATGGATAAAGGCGGCGTTGATGCCGTTGTCGCCGATATTGCCATCGTGAACGATTACATCAAGAACAACCCGGGCAAGAAGTATGAAGATATTTTGGATCCGGAGCATTTCCATCCGGAATATTACGGGATCGCTTATCCGAAGGGGAGCGAACTCAAGGCTAAGCTTGATCCTGTGATCAGGAAGGTGATCGAGAACGGCAAATACGCTGAGGTATATAAGAAATGGTTCGGTAAAGAGCCGAATACGGAAAACCTGCTGAACGCGAAGTAAGGCGCGGCAAGCATGCGTAATCGTCATTTTGCGCATGCTTTTTTCAATTTTACAACCGGAAAGGAAGGGCTGGATGGACTTTAGATTCGACATTATATTTGATTATGCCCCTCTTCTGTTGAGAGGTACCCTTCTGACGATTGGAATTTCCATTCTATCCATTATTTTGGGCTCGATGCTCGGCCTTGGAGTCGGATTCGGCAAAATGTCGCGTCGGTGGTATTGGCGCCTTCCGATGAACGGATACATCAATTTTTTTCGTGGAACTCCCTTATATGTTCAAATATTAATCGTTCACTTTGGACTCATTCCCATGATCTGGGGCGGCACCAATCCTATTATCGCCGCGGTTACGGCGCTCACCTTGAATTCGGCGGCATATACGGCCGAAATATACAGGGCAGGCATCCAATCGATTGACGCAGGTCAAACGGAGGCAGCCAATTCGCTTGGCATGACACGCGCCCAAACGATGAGATACATAGTTTTGCCGCAAGCCGTCAAGCGAATGATCCCGGCCTTCGGAAACGAGTTTATCGTACTCGTGAAGGACTCCTCTCTCGTAGCCCTTATAGCGGTCCCCGAAATTATGTATTGGAGCAACGTGATGAAGGGTCAGTATATCCGCGTATGGGAGCCGTACCTGAGCGCGGCTTTCATCTATTTCGTTCTCACCTACTCGCTCAGCAAACTGCTCATCTACTTGGAAAGGAAGGTGTATTAATCGTGCATCCGGTTATCCAGGTAAGCGGTCTTACAAAATCATTCGGATCCAATGTCGTGCTTAACAATATAGATATCGATATATACGATCAGGAGGTGGTGGTCGTTATCGGGCCATCCGGGTCCGGCAAATCAACGTTTCTCCGCTGTTTGAACCTATTGGAGCGCCCGGACAGCGGGGATATTCGGATTGAAGGCCAGTCGCTGATGGACCCAAAGGCCCGTATAAACGAAATCCGCACCGAGGTAGGGATGGTTTTTCAACAGTTCAACCTGTTTCCCCATATGAAGGTCATCGACAATATTACCATTTCCCCGATCCGGGTTAGACAATGGCCGGCTGATAAAGCGCGGAATAAAGCTGCGGAGCTGCTGCGAAAAGTCGGTCTTGCGGACAAGGCGGATGTGAACCCCGCATCATTGTCCGGAGGTCAAGCCCAGCGTGTTGCGATTGCCCGGGCGCTGGCTATGGAGCCGAAAATCATGCTTTTTGATGAACCGACCTCAGCCCTCGATCCGGAGATGGTCGGGGAGGTGCTGGCCGTTATGAAGCAGCTCGCCAAGGAAGGGATGACGATGGTCGTCGTGACTCACGAAATGGGATTCGCCAGGGAGGTGGGCGACCGTATCATGTTCATGGAGCGAGGCTGTATTGTGGAAGAAGGTACGCCGGAGGAACTTTTTGGACGTCCCAAGCATGAGAGGACCGAAGCATTCCTGTCCAAGGTGCTTTGAGCAATACAGCAGAATCTAGCCGCTATTACCGCTTGAATTACATCGGTGCGAAAGAATGCTCCAGGTCCTCAATGTGAGGGCCCTTTTTGTGACGGTAACCGGATGATCGGAGCTGAGCATAAGAAATTATTATATGAAACCGAAAACGTTTTATCTAAATGTTATATGAATCCGTGAATCCTTTTCAAAACAGCATTGACAACGCATGGATGCCACTCTATAATCACGTTTGTAAGCATTTACATTTCCCAATAACCCTCGAAAAACGCGTTGTTAAACTAAGAAATCCGAATAATACCCGAATTTGCCGAAAACGTTTTCGAAATGCCGAGCATCAGAGGAGATTTAAGCCATTACATAATACAATTACATTGGTTAGATTAAGGGGGGAGCTGTCTTGCTGCGCATTTTACGCAAATATACCGTATCCATCATAGCCGTCTGTGCCCTTATCATCTTTATAATTTGGTGGAGCCAGGGTAGAGGGTTCGACGATCAGGCGATGGCGGGAGTGCCGGAGTATAAGGACGCCGGTGGGCAATCGATGCTGGAGGAAGAATCGTATTATTCGAAGCTGGAGCCTTCGTTCCTCAAGTATTACGAATCGATGCAGTCTGAAGGCGTTACGGATACGAAAGGAATTAATTTGGTCATTCCAGCATCCCTGTATTCGGACATCGCAGGCACAGGCGCCAGTAAACAAACCGGCATCGGCAAGGAAATGGGAGAATCACTCGTTTTGTCTGAAGAGGACAGCTGGGTGGAGTACACCGTGGATATTCCGCAGGACGGCTTTTATCAAATGGGCATGACATACTACGCGATGGAGGGCAAACGGTCCTCGGTCCTACGCGATCTGAGGATCGACGGCAAGTATCCGTTCATTCAGGCGAAGAAACTGGAGTTTATGCGGATGTGGAAAGAAGCGGGGCCTGTATGGAAGGATAATCAAGGCAACGAATTTAATCCGCGCCAGGAAGAGGTGTCCGGGTGGCAGTATGCCGACTTCCGTGACTCCGAAAGCAAAGTGTACGAACCGCTGCGGTTTCATCTGACCCAAGGCAAACACACGATCCGCATGACCGCTATCCGCGAACCTGCTGCCATCGGCGAATTGCGTATCTTTTCCCCGGTACATATGGAGACCTATGCAGATGTAGAGAAGAGCTATAAGGAGAAGGGGTATAAGGATTCGAAAAGGCAGCTCATCAAAGTGCAGGCTGAAAGCGCTGTCATCAAATCGAGTCCGACGCTGCGCCGGATTGAGAACCGCGACCCGGCGACCGAGCCTTTCAATCAGCAGGGCGTTGGACTGAATACGTTCGGGGGCAGCAGCTGGCGAAGCGGCGGTCAATGGGCGGAATGGTCGTTCGAAGCTCCTGAATCCGGCCTTTACGAAATCGGTATCCGCAATGGCAGCTGGTTTCTGGATGGCATTCCGGTACAGCGCAAAATTCTGATCGACGGAAAAGTACCGTTCCAGGAGCTTAATGCGGTTAATTTCGAGTACAGCGGCAATTGGCAGCTCAAGAAGCTTGGCGGGAGCGGCGGCGAGCCTTACTCGTTCTACCTGGAGAAAGGCAAGCACACACTGCGGATGGAAGTGCAGGTAGGCGCCCTCGGTCAAATTTTCGAGAATGTGCAGAGCGTTTCACAGCGCATGTCGATGCTGAACCGCGAGATTATTTTATACACCGGGACGAATCCCGACCCGAACCGCGATTGGGAGCTTGGACGAAATGTGCCGAATCTGGTGCAAAGGCTGCACATGATGGCGCGGGATCTCGATGATTCAATCCACATCATGTACGAGCTTGGCGTTAGACAAGGCAGCTCGCAGATCAGCCCGCTCGGCATTGCCAGAGATCAGCTGCTTAATATGGCGGCGGAACCGGATACGATTCCCGGCCGGTTGAAGCAGATGTCAGATACGCAGACCTCACTCGGCACATGGATTAACGGACTGAGTCAGCAAGCGCTGCAGCTTGACTATTTCGTCATCAAATCGAAGGATGAGGCCTGGCCGAAGGTGAATGCCGGATGGTTTTCCAAAACGATGACATCGGCGCATGATTTTCTGCTCAGCTTCAGCAAAGATTACCGCGGAGTCGGTAACGTGTACGACAATGACAAAACACTTGATGTGTGGGTGTCTTACGGACGCGACTGGGCGGCTATCATCAAACAGCTGGCCGATGAGGATTTTACCGCGAATACCGGCATCAAGGTTAATATCAACGTCATCCCGGCGGGAGACAAGAACAAGCTGCTGCTCTCGACGACAACCGGTTTGCAACCGGACCTGGCGCTAGGCGTCGACGGACAGGTGCCAATAGATTTCGCCATCCGCAACGCTCTCGTCAATTTGAACAAATTCCCGGACTATGCGGAGACTGCGGGACGGTTCCGTCCCGGCGCGCTTATTCCGTACAAGTACAACGGCGGCGATTACGCGCTGCCCGAGAACCAGAATTTCAATATGCTCTTCTACCGCAAGGACATTATGGAACAGCTTGGCGTAACCAAAATTCCGGATACGTGGGAGGATGTTATGGATCTCATTCCGCTGCTGCAGCAGAAAGGGATGGACTTCTACTACCCGCATGCTCCGCTTAATCCGGACCTGGCGATCAATGAATTCTCGCCGTTCTTGTATCAGAACGGGGGCGATTACTACAAGGAAGACGGCAAATCGTCGAACCTCAGCTCTCCGGAAGCGATGCAAGCGTTCAAAATGTGGACCGGCTTGTTCACGAATTTCAAGATCAATAAGGACGCTAACTTCTACAACCGGTTTCGGACCGGTGAAATGCCGATTGGCATTGCCGATTATTCCACCTACGTGCTGCTCTCCACGGCCGCGCCGGAGCTGACCGGATGGTGGGGGATGAAGCCGATGCCGGGCATCAAGCAGGCAGACGGGCAAATCAACCGTTCAACGGGCGGCTTGGCTCAGACGGCAATTATATTTCAGCAGTCCGATAAGCAGGAAAATGCCTGGAAATTTGTGAAATGGTGGACCAGTGCCGATGTGCAGGAGCAGTTCGGCACCGAGCTCGAGGCCCTTCTGGGTGTCGAAGCGCGGTGGAATACGGCAAACGTTGAAGCGCTCAAGAGGCTGCCGTGGCCTACCGAGGACATCGATTCGATCCTTGAGCAGTGGAACTGGTTTAAAGAGCGGCAAATCGTGCTCGGCGGATACTACACGACCCGTACCGTCGCCAATACATGGAACGAAATCGTGCTGAACGGAAAAAACCAGCGCGAAGCGATCGAGGACGGCGTAATCGCCATCGACAAGGAACTAAACAAGAAACGCGAGGAGTTCGGTCTCGATACCGCGGCAGACCCCTCGAAGAACGGTGAAGGGGGGAAGGATAAATGAGCGAAACGACTGCAGAAATGACGGGAGCGGCTGTCAAGACTAAGTCCGCCGCTTCCGGCAAACTCGCTATCTTGTGGCGGGAGATGAAGAACCATAAAGTTTCGTATCTGTTCCTTGCTCCGTTCCTGATCATATTCACTTTGTTTACGATCGTGCCGGTGGCCACGTCTTTCGTGCTCAGCTTCACTTATTACAACATCGTTGAGCCTCCCAGATGGATTGGGTGGTCCAATTACAAGCTGCTGTTTGTCGATGACGACGTATTCTTAAAAGCAATCGTTAACACGATTAAATTCGCCGTCATCACAGGACCGGTCGGTTATACGATGGCTTTTCTGCTGGCTTGGGTCATTAGCCAGATACCGGTCAAATACCGCTTCTTCTACACGCTTTGCTTCTATACACCGGCAATTACGAGCGCTATTGCGATATCGGTCGTCTGGCTGTACATGTTTTCGGGCGACCGTTACGGACTTATCAATTATTGGCTCATCAAGCTCGGTGTTTTCAACGAGCCGTGGCTCTGGCTGCAAAGCATCAAGACACAATTGCTTGTCATGATTATCGTGTCTCTCTGGATGAGTATGGGAATCGGCTTTCTCGCCTTCCTGGCGGGACTCCAGAATGTCCCGCGCGATTACTATGAGGCCGGAGCGATCGACGGTATTCGCAGCCGCTGGCAGGAACTGTGGTACATCACGGTTCCGTCGGTCAAGCCGCAGCTGCTGTTCGGGGCGGTCATGCAGGTTGTTTCATCGCTGCAGGTGTTCGACATCAGCATTCAACTGCTGGGGATGCCGAGTGTGCTGTATGCGGGTCATACCGTTATGACCCATTTGTTCGATTATGCGTTCATCCGGTTCGAAATGGGTTATGCCGCCGCAGTCGCCGTCGTCTTGTTCCTCATGATGGTCGGTCTGAACCGCGTTATATTCAAATGGCTGGGCAGTGAGGAGTGAGCTTGCATTGATAGGAAATACATCGATTGTCAAGGGAAAACGGTTCGATCTGGGCGGTATGGCCCTCTATTTTTTTCTGACCGCTCTGGGGCTGCTTATGCTTGCTCCGCTCGTTTATATGATCTCTTCGGCGCTTAAGCCGACGGCTGAGTTATTCTTGTTTCCGCCGCGATTCTTTGTGGTTAATCCAACGCTTAAGAATTTTAAAGATCTGCTGCTTGCGACAGGAACGTCGATTGTTCCGTTCTCGCGTTACATATTCAACAGTGTCGTCGTTTCGACGAGCATCGTTATCGGCAGTATTATCATTGCCGCGATGGCGGCATATCCGCTCAGCAAGCACAAGCGGCTGCCGTTTAAGAAGACGATCTTCAACCTCGTGATTTTCGCGCTCATGTTCGCGCCGCAGGTGACGCAGATCCCGCAGTTCCTCGTCGTCAGCAAGCTGGGGCTCATGAATACGTATGTCGCGCTTATCGTGCCCGCTCTGGCCGCGCCGGTCTCCCTGTTTCTGATGAAGCAGTTCCTGGATCAGATTCCCGATGCGCTGATTGAAGCGACGCGGATTGACGGAGGCACGGAGTGGACGACGTTCTGGCGTGTGGTCATGCCGATGCTGAAGCCTGCATGGGCGACGCTCTCGCTGTTCAGCTTCATCGGCGCTTGGAACGATCCGTGGTCGGCGAATATTTATACAACCACCGAGAATATGAAAACGCTGCCGCTAGCGCTGCAGACATTAAGCGGCGGATACGGCGTCGTCGCCCGGGTCGGAACGGTGGCGGCCGCCAGCCTGCTGATGGTTATTCCAACTATAGTCGTATTCGTCGTCACGCAGCGAATGGTACTGGAAACCATGGCCCATTCCGGGATTAAGGAGTGAACCGACAAATGAGATCGTTACGAACGATAAGACGTGTCATTTGGCTCCTATGCGTAATGACTCTTCTGGCACCGGCTGCTGCATATGCGGAAAACCCGTACTGGGGCTACATTTACAACGATGACGGCGATCGCCCGTCACTCAACGGTTATTTGTATCAAGGCTCGATCGACGGCTTCGGAACCGAGATTGGAGTGTTCAAATCACCGGAGGATTTGTTTGTTGCCGCCGACGATACGATCTACGTCGTAGACAGCGGTAACAATCGCGTTATTCATATGGATATCGAAGGAAAAGTATTCGGGGTTTACGGCGACAAGGAAGGAAAAGGATCGCTGAATGCTCCTAAAGGTGTGTTCGTCACCAAAGAAGGGGACGTCTATGTAGCTGATACCCAGAACCGGCGCGTCGCCTTATTTGACGGAAGCGGCAGGTTCAAGAAAGAGTTCGGCGTGCCAGGCAGCCCGCTGCTGGGCAAAGACTTCGTCTATTCGCCTTCGAAGCTGATCGTCGACAAGCGCGGTTATTTATTCGTTTCGAGCGACGGTTCCAGCCTCGGATTAATGCAAATCAGGCCGGACGGCACCTTCGGCGGATTTTTCGGCGCCAACCATGTACCCTTCAGCTGGACGCGAGTGCTTGTGAAGCTGATTGCTACCAAGGAACAGCGCGAGCAGCTGGCCAGCGCCCGGCCGCCGGAGTTCTCGAATTTATTCCAGGACAGTGAAGGGTTCATCTATACGACAAGCCTGGGCATCCCGAAAAATCAGGTGAAACGGCTTAGCGCCGTTGGTGTCGATACGCTGAACACCGGCAAGAGCACGCGGTACGGCGACCTGTTCATGGCACAGCAGGACTTTGAACCCTTGAGCGATGCAATGGTTGATGTGACGGTGAACAGCACCGGTCTCATTACGGCGCTTGATCAAACGAACGGCGAGCTGTATCAGTATGATAAGCTCGGCAATCTGCTGTTTATCTTCGGGGGAATCGGCGAGCAGAACGGACTGTTCAAGACCCCATCAAGCGTGGCGGAAACGTCGGACGGAACAATTCTTGTAACCGACCGGACCCGGGGCCGAATCGATTTGTTTTACCCGACTCCGTTCGCGGACAAAGTGCACGAGGCCTCCCAACTGTATGTCGATGGCAAATATGAGGATTCAATGAAGCCTTGGCAGGACGCGCTGAGAATGAACAGCAACTATGACCTGGCCTATACGGCAATCGGCAAAGCGCTGTACAGACAGCATGAATACAAGGAAGCCATGGATTATTTCAAAATCACGCGTAAGCGTTCGGATTACTCGAACGCCTTGGCTGAGTACCGTAAAGTCGTCTTCCGCGAGCATTTCGGGCTGATTGCCACGAGTGTGATCGTATTGTTTATTGCCTTTCAGCTGCTGTTACGATATTTCCGGAAGCGGAGAAAAGCAGCCAAGGTAAGGCTCGCGGCCGCCGCTGCGATCGCCGGGAAAGGAGAGGGAATCAGTGGAAACCTTTAAATTGATGAAGCAGTCCCTCTTTCATCCTTTCGACTTCTTTTATGATATACAGTTCAATAATCGGGCCAAAGTACGAACCGCGCTGCTGCTGATCGCGCTGGCGTGCTCTGCACGACTTATAAGCCTGATGCTCTCGGGATTCGCCTTCCGTACCCGCGAGGCGTTCCAAATCTCGGTGCCGCTCGAGATCGCCTGGATTATCATTCCATGGCTGACCTGGTCGGTGGCGAACTGGGCAGTCTCAACGATTATCGACGGGGAGGGAAAGTTCAAGGACATCCTTGTCAGCAGCTCGTACGTCTTTCTGCCCTATATCATCCTTATTATCCCGATTTCGCTCATTAGTAATGTCTTGACGCTCAAGGAGCTTTCGATTTATGCGGGCGTCATGTCCTTCATTTATTTATGGATGCTCTATATGCTCATTCTCCAGGTGAAGATCGTGCACGATTTCGAGCTTGGCAAGACGATCGGGATTACGCTGCTGACGATACTGGCAATGATCATCATTTGGTTTATCGTACTGCTTGTGTTCGGCCTGGTGAGCCAATCTGCGCAGTTCCTGGTCGATATCTTGAAAGAAATCAAATACAGGTCATAGCTGGAGATGATCGATGATGAATCGAAAGAAAACGCTCAGGAGGAGATCCCGTATGAAGCTAAGCCGCAAGAAGAACCTGCTCCTGGCGGCCGTCGTGCTTCTATCCGCCGTATCCGTTCCCCTGTTCTGGGGTTTAGGCACATCCGGCAAATCTCAGGAGACAGCATCCGCCGCTCCGGCTGGCAGCGCGTCAAAAGAGGGCGGCGAGAGTCCGGCTGCCGTGCCTGCAGCGACTGCTGCGCCAGCCGCAGCAGAGGCGGCTGTGAAGCCGGCCGCATCGGGTGCCTCCGGCGGCACGGATGTGAACACAGGATCGGCTGCTAAGGCAGCTCAGGCGAATAAAACGCCCGTAAAGGCGACAAAGCTTGCTGCCCAGAACGATAAATATGAACTATATGTCAGCGAATCGGACGGACAAGTGCGAGTCGTGAGCAAGCAGTCGGGCAAGGAGTGGTTCAGCGCCCCTCCGCTCGACAAAACGGTGCCTCCGAACAATGTGAGGCTGATCGAAAGTCCGGTGACGGTCCGCTATACACAAGGCAAGAACATCGAAACGACATACCCGTCGAAGGCGAAAGCGAAGACGAACGTCAAAGCTATAGAATCAGGTGTCCGATTCGAATACGACATGGCGGAGCTGGGGATCTCATTTGCGCTGGAATACCGGCTGACGGATAACGGATTCGAGGCGAGAATTCCGTTCGATTCGGTGAAAGAGACCGGCGCAATCCGGCTCACCAGCATTGAAATGCTGCCATTTCTCGAAGCGGCGGATCCGGGCGAGCGGGGCGCTATCTTCGTTCCGGACGGATCCGGTGCCATTATGGCGTTTAAACCGGTTCGCGAGGGAACCTTCGAATCGTACAGCCAGTTTATTTACGGCGGCGACTATGCGTTCCAAACGAACATTTACGAGAAAGTCGTCAAGGTGAAGGAAGAGATGATGGCCAAGCCGCCAAGCGAGAAGATTGCGCTGCCGGTATACGGACTCTATAAAGAGGATAAAGGCTTTCTCGGCATTGTCACTGACGGTGACAGCAACGCAAGAATCAATGCGACTCCCGCCGGTATCCGCAATATTAATCTGTACCGTGCTGCAGTCGAGTTTTTATACCGGAATGAAGATATCATCTTCGTCGGCAAATCCGGGGATATCCCAATGATCGAGAAAAGCTTGATCGAGGGCGACCGCGCCGTACGTTACGTGCTGCTGGAGGATGATCAAGCGAATTATGTCGGCATGGCCAAAGCGTACCGCCTGTACCTGACGGAAGATCAGGGGGTAAAGCCGATCGAGACGGACCGCTCGAAGCTGCAGCTGCAGCTGTTCGGCGGCGGCACCCGCGATGAAATCATCGGGAGCACGTTCATCCAAATGACGACATTCGAGCAGGCAAGAACGATCGTCGACGGGTTCCTGAAGAAGGGCGTGACATCGCTCGAGGTGACATACGACGCCTGGTCGGACGGCGGCAAGTACGGAGAGCAGCCTAAGCAGTTCCCGGCGGAGGGCAAGCTTGGCGGGAACAAGGAATTGAAGAAGCTGGCCGACTACTTGAAGGGCAAAGGCATTGCGCTGTATTTGAAAGCGAATTATGTGAAGCCTTATACGACGACCGATGAGGTAAAGGCTTCCCGGGATGCGGTCAGGGGCCTCAACAATGAAGTGATGAAGGTGTACCGCCCTTGGCTGGATAACCATCAAATGTCAGGCGATACGTTCTATTTGTTAAAACCGCAGCGCGTTTTTGATCACTACATTTCGGAAGAGGCGGACAAATATGCCCAGGTCGGCGCGGACGGCGTTGTGCTTGAAAATATGGGCAGCACCGTTTACTCCGATCATGCTCCGTTCCCGCCGTTCCGACGGGGGCAAACAATCGGCATTTGGCAGAAGTCTATGGAGCTGATGCGTGAGAAAACAGGGCATGCAGCGACAGATTACGGCTTTGCCTATGCTTTCGGCCGGGTCGACCGGATCGACGGAGCGCCGATCGATTCCAGTCAATTTGTATATATGGATAGGGCCGTGCCGTTCTACCAAATCGTCGTCCATGGACTCATTCCCTATACGGCGGAGCCGTTCAACCTGCAGGACGACCCGCGCGTTCATCTGCTCCGGCTGCTGGAATACGGCGCTATGCCGAGCTATGAGCTGACATACGCCGATCCGTCCGAACTGAAACGGACCCCGTTCGATTCCCTGTTTAGCGGCCGTTACGATGATTGGACCGATCAGGCGATTGATGTATACCGCATTGTTTCGGATGTTGTCGGAAAAGTATCGAAACAGGCCATCATTGGTCACGAGCAGCTTCAAAAGAACGTATACCGCACAACATACGAGGACGGAACTTACGTAACCGTCAACTATAACCGGAAGCCGGTCCAGGTAGACGGCATGCAGCTTGAAGCCTATGGCTATTCCGTAACGAAAGGAGGCGGCGCATGAGGAAACCGTTCTCGATGAAAACCCGGCACTATTTGGAAGGTTATGCATTCACTTTACCGTGGTTAATCGGGTTTCTGCTGTTCATGGCCGTACCGCTCGGTAAATCTCTTTATTACGCTTTTCAAAGTCTTGAAGTGAAAACGGAAGGTCTAAAGGCGACATATGTCGGCCTGGAAAACTTCCGAAGGGCATTTACGGTGGATGTCGACTTTACCCCTAAGCTTATCGAGACAGTCGCATCGCTGCTCATCCAAGTGCCGCTCATTCTGATCTTCGCGATGTTCAGCGCCCTGCTATTAAATCGCAATTTCCGGGGGCGTATGCTGTTCAGGGGTATTTTCTTCCTGCCTGTCATTATCGCTTCCGGATCGGTGCTTACAAAGCTGCGCGAAGACGGAGCCGCAACGCTGCCGATTTTCGCGCAGTACGATCTGGCCACCCGGCTCACCGATATCATCCCGGTTCAGATCCTCCTGCCGCTCCTTAAAGCACTGGACTCGCTGACCGTTTCGATGTGGGACTCCGGCGTTCAGATTCTGATCTTTCTTGCAGGCCTGCAGTCCATATCGGTTCAACTGTACGAAGCGGCCAAGGTGGATGGCGCGACGCCCTGGGAAAGCTTCTGGAAAATTACGTTTCCGATGATTACGCCGATGATCCTTGTTAACACGCTGTTCAGCATCGTCAACTCGTTTACGAAACCGGGCAACGGCGTCATGGAGTACATGCAGACGGTGGTATTTCAAAATTTACAATTCGGATACGGATCGGCGCTTGGCTGGATCTATTTCATTATCGCGTTTGCGGTTATCGGCCTGGTTCTGACGCTGTTCCGTAACAGCCTGAAGGGAAGGGGATGATGACGTGCAAGTTAGCGATAAACCGGCCGGGGCCCGGCTGCAAAGGTTGGAATTAAGCCGCAAGAGGGCATTGACGATGGCGCCGGCGGTCAAACGTCAGAGTCGCACTTTCTTCTCCGTATTGTTTCATTATGTGATGCTGTACAGCCTTTCGTTCGTCTTCCTGTATCCCATGCTTTATTTGATCAGCAAATCGCTTATGCAGTCCTCCGATCTGACGGATGCGGCAGTGCAGTGGATTCCGAAGGAGTTGTCGTTTGACAATTTCCAGTACGCATACATCGATCTGAAATATATGGGTGCCTTCGTCAATAGCGTAGTGACCTCGCTTGTACCGGCCATTATCCAGATTTTCAGCTGCGCGGTCATCGGTTATGGCTTTGCAAGGTACCGCTTTCCAGGATACTCGATCATGCTCGGGCTTGTGCTCTTCACATTTCTGGTGCCGCCGCAAACGATTATTGTGCCGCTGTATATGTTTTTCAGCGATTTGAACTGGATCAACACTTACTTCCCGTTTATCGTGCCGCCGGTTCTTGGGCATGGTCTGCGGGGGGCGCTGTTCGTCCTGATTTTCTTGCAATTCTTCCGAGGGCTGCCGCACCAGCTTGAGGAAGCCGCGCGAATCGACGGAGCGGGGGCGTTCCGCACATTCTGGTCCGTCATGCTGCCCTTGGCGAGGTCCGCCATGCTGGTCGTCTTTCTATTCTCGCTCGTATGGCATTGGAACGACCTGTTTCAGCCGAATCTGTTTACGATGCTGTCCGATAAATTCAATCTGATGCAAAATCTGGCCGTTATGGACGGGCAGGGCGAGCAGGAGATGCAGCAGGGGCTCGGTACGTTGACCGTAAACATGGTAGGACTGGCGCCGACCTTCGCTAACCGTGTCATGGCGGGTTCGCTTATTACTATTTTACCCATGCTGCTTCTCTACCTGTTCACGCAGCGTTACTTCGTTGAGAGTGTGGAGCGCGCCGGCTTGGCAGGCGATTAATGCTCAAAGCTTGCCCGCGGCGGCGGACGCTTCTATGAGAGGGGGTGAGGCGGAGACGGCGGCTGCATCCGAAACCGCGTCTTCATTGGATAGGGCAAGGCAGGCTGCGGATTTTATAATTGTTTCAAGAGGGGAAAGTCAGTACTTCCAATAAGATGAATGAGGTGGACGTATGAAAAAGAGCTTTGTACTTATGCTTGTTTTTGTTCTTTCGCTTAGTTTACTGCTCAGCGCTTGCGGCGGCGGCGGCAATAAAACCGAAGAGGGTTCCAAGCCGGCAGCGGAGGGCGACAAGACCAACGCGAATAAACCGGCTGCGGAGCCGGCCAAGGAAGAACCGCCGGCAGATGCGCCGAAGGAGCTATCCGGTGAGCTTACAATCTGGACGTTTGCTACGAACACGATGGAGCCGATGAATGCGGCTTTTACGAAGAAATACCCGAATGTCAAATTGAATTTCCAAATTCTCAGCTGGGACGATATGCAGAAGAATTTGAAAACATCAATCGCTGCGGGTAACGGGGGACCGGACGTTGCGATGGTCGAAGGTAGCTTCATGTCGACGCTTAATACAAGCGAGGGCTTGGAAGACTTGCTTCAGGCGCCTTACAACGCAGGAGATCTGAAGAATAACTGGACGGAAGGAAACTGGAACCGCTGGCTGTCGCTCGATGGACAGAAGCTGCTCGGTTTGCCGTGGGATATGCCTCCAATGGCGACTTTCTACCGCTCCGACATCCTGGAAGAGAACGGCTTCCCGTCCGATCCGAAGGAACTGGCGGATTATATGGCAAGTGAAGAGAACTTCCTTAACATGGCGCAAGCTTTGAAAGCTAAAGGGATTTACATACTTGAAGGCAACACGACGATTATGGACATCTATACAGCGGGCAATGGATTCTTTGACCGCAGCCTGAATTATGTCCGCAATACGGACGAATATGCTCATGGCCTTGACCTTGCCAAGAAGGTGAAACAGCTTGGTCTCTCATTCAATAACAGCGCGTTCTGGAGCGATCCGGGCAAACAAGCGGTAGCATCCGGCAAAATCGCAATGGTGTATTACGGACCATGGATTCTGGGTTCGATTCGCGATGCCGCTCCCGAATCGAAAGGCAAGTGGCGCACGACGTCTCTGCCTCTCGGAACAGCTGCCGGCAACGGCGGTTCTACGCTCTCGATCCTTTCGCAAAGTAAAAACAAAGAGCTTGCGTGGGAATACATCAGGTTTACCCTTGCTACCGACGAAGGGGTGCAGGCGAATGTCGACAACGGCGGTTCCCCGGGCTATATCCCGGCGTGGTCATTCCCGACCATCTTGAACTACACAAACGACATGCTGGGCGATCAAAAACCAAACGAGATCTGGAACCCGATGACGCAAAAAATTCAAAATATTTGGGTTCAAACGCCGCTTGATAAGGATGCAGGCGATGTGTGGAACAAAGGCATTACGGATGCAATCGACAAGAACAAGGATTCGAAGGCGGCCTTGCAGCAAATCGCCGACGACATCGAGAAGAAAGTGAAAGTCGCCAAAGACGAGTTGAAACAAAAGCTCGGCGTAAAATAAGTAATAATGGGAGGGTCGTCAAGTGAAGACGACCCTTTTCTATTCAGTTATAAGACAGTATAAATATTTGGGCTTTCGTCATACCTGCATAAAAGAAGTATAATGATAGGAAATGTATTTTGCAGTTATCTGATTGTTGAGGTGAAGTGATCCCATGACTTCGATTACCGATGTGGCCAAGCATGCCGGAGTCTCTGTAACGACCGTTTCCAAGGTCATTAACAATTACTCGGACGTCAGCGCGAAGACGCGAAAGAAAGTAAACGAATCGATCAACCTGCTCCGTTACGAGCCCAATGTTGTTGCCCGGGGTCTAGTCAAGAAACGATCTTGGACAGTCGGTATCCTGCTCTACAATATTATGACCAACCCATTTGTTTCCGAGCTCATGGCCGGTATGAAGAAGTCGCTGGAGTCGAGCGGCTACGATCTTTTGCATCTCTCGGCAGATTTCAATAACCCCGAATATTCCGTCATTCGCCATTGCTCCAGCCGGAATGTGGACGGCATGGTCGTGTTTGGCATCGGACGAGACAATAAAATGTTAACGGATTTAATTGAAGCCGAGATCCCCACCATGTTTGTCGATACCGATTTGATCGGGAGACGGGCAGGCTATATAACCGCGGATAACCGCAGCGGCATCATGCAAGTGATGGAGCATCTTACTGGGCTCGGACACCAGAAAATCGCCTTTGTATCCGGTAATCTCGGGTATGTGGCCGGCCGCTCACGGTTTGAGGGGTATCAACAGGGGCTGCAGCAGTTTAAGCTTCCCTATTATGCGAATTATTTGGAAATTACCAGCTTTAATATTGAAGGCGGTTACTCAGCTATGCAAAATTTAATGAAGCTGAAGGACCGGCCGACAGCTGTCGTATGCACCTCAGACGTGATGGCAATCGGGGTGATGAATGCGGTGCAGAATGCAGGCTTGAAGGTACCGGACGACATTTCTGTTGTCGGGTTCGATAATACATCTTTCGCATCCATTGTGAAGCCGGGACTGACAACCGTGAACCAGAAGATTTTCGCTATCGGTGAGAAGGTTGTGAACCAATTAATCGATATGATCCGTAATCCGAACATCCTTCCGCCGGTTCTGATAGAACCTGTAGAATTGGTCGTGCGCGAGTCGACGGCGCCTCCGAGAAACGGAGGGGCGGATCTGTGATTCTTAATGAGAAAATCAAAGCGTCGGAGGTTCTATTAACCGGATTGAACGGAGAGGATCTGGGAGTTGTGCCGACAAGCGAGGCGCTCGCGCTGGCCAAAAAACTGAAGGTGGACCTCGTGTGCACCTCACTGATGAGCAGCCCCCCTCCGTGCAAGCTGATAAGCAGGGGAGCGGCCAAGCAGAACTCCTTAGCGGAGAAGCGGGAAGCTCAAAGGAAAGATCAGCCCGCCAAGGTGAAGGAGATTCGGCTTACGGCGAATATTGAAGAACACGATTATGATACGAAGCTGCGGCAGTGCGAGAAGCTGCTGGCATCAGGGAATGCCGTGCAGCTCGTTATCCGCCTGCAGGGTAAAGAGGGGCCGAAGGCTAAAGAACTGCTGGAACGGATGCTGAAGCATCTGGCCGCCTCCGGCAAGAAGGATACGGGCATACAGGTAAGCGGCAAACAAGCGGCGGTGCGGGTGAATCCCTTGTAGAGACCGCTCATACCAAAAAACCAGCAGCGTGCAGCGATTTTGTTGCCGCAGCTGGTTTTTTTTTGAAACAATTCGGCTGCAAGGTAGGCACTAGCCGTTTCCGTCTCGATAGCTTCGTTCCTTCATGCGAAGGATTCTATCTTTTATAGGAGTCCGTTTCCTTATTATCCGGCTGCGGATCGCCTCCGAACGCCCGCTGTACGTTATCAACCATCTCCTTTACGGCGCCGCTGACCATATCCAACGGACTGGAATCTTCGCGTTCCTTCGGCGTATTAATTCCTGCATCTGTATTGGAGGTATCGTTATATATTTCGTTATTTTCGTCATGTTCCGTTTGATCCTTACTCATGTGATTCGCCGCCTTCATCGTATTGGGATTGTATTAGTTTACCCCAAATAATTGCTGGGAAAACGGCTTATAAGGCATAAATACCAACAGCCAACTGAGATGGAGAAAAAAGGGAAAATAATTGTTGACAAAGATTCTGAACGGTTATATAGTTAGTTACACAAGTAACTAACCAATGTGGTGGTGTGGTGATGGGATTAGTTATCGATGAAGGACGCCCGATTTTCATGCAAATTGCCGAACGGATCGAGGATGACATCATTGAAGGGATTTTGCCGGAGGAATCGCAGGTTCCTTCGACGACTCAATTTGCAGCCTTCTACCAGATCAATCCGGCTACGGCGGCTAAAGGCGTGAATTTGCTCGTGGATCAAGGTATTTTGTACAAAAAGCGAGGGATTGGCATGTTTGTGGCGGAGGGCGCCCGGGCGGAATTGATGGAGAAAAGGAAAGAGCTGTTTTTCGAGCAGTATGTCGTGACGATGATCCGCGAATCCAAGAAGCTCGGGATCACGGCGGAACAATTGACGGATATGATCAAGAGAGGGGATACATCACAATGAATAGTGTTGTCGAAGTGACCCGGTTAACTAAGTCATACGGAAGTGCAGCTGCGGTGAATGAGGTCAGCTTTACACTGGAGCCGGATAAAATTTACGGCTTGCTCGGTAGAAACGGCGCAGGTAAGACGACAATCATGCATATGCTCACGGCACAGCTGTTTGCCACAAGCGGAGAGCTGAAGGTGTTTGGCGAAAACCCATATGAGAATAACCGTGTACTCAGCCGGATATGCTTCATCAAAGAAAGCCAGAAGTATCCGGACAGCTTTCGCGTTGTTGACGTGCTTGAGACGTCCGCAATTTTATTTCCCAACTGGGAGCGGGACCTTGCATATTCGCTGGCTGATGAGTTTCGGCTTCCGCTCAAGCGCAAAATGAAGAAGCTGTCCAGAGGAATGCTCTCCTCGGTCGGGATTATCGTCGGTCTCGCCAGCCGATCGCCGCTTACTATTTTCGATGAACCCTACTTGGGTCTTGATGCCGTGGCCAGAAGCTTGTTTTACGACCGTTTGATCGAAGATTATGCGGAGCATCCGCGAACCGTCCTTCTGTCGACACATCTGATCGATGAGGTTAGCCGGATCTTGGAGCATGTCATAGTCATTGATAACGGCAGGCTGATCATGAACGAGGACGCCGAAGCGCTTCGCAGCCGGGCGTTTACTGTTATGGGGTCGGCACCCAAGGTTGATTCCTTCACAGCTGGCAAAGACATCATTGACCGCTCACTGCTTGGTGGAATGGCTTCAATTACCGTTATGGGGAATTTGGATGCGCTGGACCGGAAGGAAGCCGAATTGCTGGGTCTGGAGATCGCTCCGGTATCCTTGCAGCAGCTGATCGTCCATCTGACGAACGGAAATTCCGAAAGAAAGGCGGCGAATGTACGATGAATCGAGCGGCAGGCGTATTACAAATGCATCTTCGCGACAAGTGGATGTGGTTCTATATTCCTTCGATCATTTTAATGTCCAGCTTTCTGGTGAATCTGATAATCGGCTCGCTAACTGAAGAACCGATATATACAGGCGGACTTTTCTCGATTCTGATATATATGCTTGTCGCCGGTATTCTCACCTTGACGCAAACCTTCCCTTTTGCACTCGGTCTGAGTGTGCGTCGAAAGGATTTTTATATCGGAACGGCCTCGATGATTGTACTGGCCAGTGCGGCCACGGCGATTCTGCTGCTCATCTTATCGCTCATTGAGAAATGGACGGATGCGTGGAGCACTGAGCTGCATTTTTTCAACCTTCCTTATTTGAGTGATGGTTCGGCTCCCCAGAATCTGTTCATCTTCTTTATTTTATTGCTGCACGCCTATTATCTCGGGTTCGCCATATCCAGCGTCCACCGGCGGTTTGGCCGGCTCGGCATGTATGTGTTCTCAATTGGGTCATTTCTCATCTTCACAATTGCAGGGTATTCGATTACGTTCTTGGGTTGGTGGGACAATATATGGATATGGGTGGCGGATCAAAATGCATTCGGGCTTGCTCTGTGGTTGATTCCACCAGTTGCCGTATATGCATTGACTTCCTATTTACTGCTTCGTAAAGCGACTGCCTGATATATACGAAGGCTGTCCCCATTCGGATACTGACCTGCAGGTTGGTCAGAGGGGCGGCCTTTTTCTTTTGCCGCCGACATATTAAATTTGTATCGCAAGCAAGCGGTATGATATAATCACCAGCAAAAATGAACTATACCGCGGAGGCATTGATGCTTAGTTTTGAACAAAAGCTTGCGATTATCGAGACTTTTCCCGAGCTGCAGCGGCGGGACGTTTCGCTTGGACGCGTCAACTTCCATTATGAAGAAAGCGCACACGATAAGAAGATCGTTGTCTTTCATCTGCACCCGAACGGCAATGGCTTCGTTTATGCAGGGCTGCTGCGGGGGTATGAGACCGACGAGAAGGGCTTCGTCAACATCCGTGAATTGGACGCGGATGCTCTGCGTGAGCTGATTGGCGAGTCGATCCGTTCGCTATCCATTAAAGTTCCGGAGGCGCCCGCGATAAGCAAAAGAAAGAAAGCAGCCCGGAGCGACGACGGACAGGGCGCGAGATGGACCGGTCCGGATAGTCAATCGCTGGACCTTAGACTTGAGGACGGCTTGTGGTACATTTACGCGGGCCTTAATCTGGAAATGGTTTTTGAAACTTATGAAGAAGCCGAGGAGTACTTGCGGGAAGAAGGATTCACGCAATGATTTGACGGCATTGATGCTGCAAATTGTTGATCCCGGTGGGTACTTTTAACGGCATAAAGAAACGAGCGTGAGAATCCTCACGCTCGTTTTCTTTATATGAGAGGTATATGCATTCCACCGGGAACGGATTTGCTGCGACTTTATTCCGCTGCAGGCATCCGTTTACGCAGCTGCTCCAGCTGCTCATTGATCAGAGCTTCCTTCGATGGATCGGCAGCTTGCTCGGAAACAGTGCCGGCTGCTGCCGGAGCGCCAGCATAGTTATAACCGTAAGGCGTTCTTCTCAGCTCGGCATGAGCTTCCCACTGCAGAATCTTCTCTTCCATGCGCTGAAACCCGCGCGACGCCGATCCTTCATCAAAGCCGCAGCTGAAGCTGGGCATCGCTTGATGGGTTTTAGCCGCCGTTTGCTGCACGCGGGTAATGAGCTCGTCGCGCTTCTTCTGCATGACGGACAGCTCCGCTTTGGCCTCTTCGATCCGGCGCGTCAGCTCGGCGATTCGGGACTTCGCGCTCTCGAGCCAGGCGCTATATTCGCGCGATTTCTCGGCGTAATGCAGCTTTGCCGCAAGGGCCTCCCGGGCGCTCGCCTCATAACCGGCAGCCATCGCCTCCAGCGCTTTCGCGTCGTACAGATCGGCAAGACGCGCCGCTTCCTCCGATTGCTGCTGAAATCCTCGAACCATGGCCTCCTGCTTATGAAGCTCGGCCTGCGCCGCATCGATTTCACCCTGCATATTGCGTACATAATGGTTCAACATCATCGCCGGATCTTCAAGCTTATCCATCAGCTCGTTTACGGCTGCTTTCGTCATATCGATAAGTCTGTTTAATACTCCCATTGTTCATTCTCCTTTGTTATGTCGGTTTGTTGACGGCTGAGCTAATTGTAATGGTTGAATCGAAACGGATCATAACCTGCGAATTCCTCGTAGGGCGCCTTGGGAACAATGACGCTGGCGACCAAGTAAATCAGCACGATGGTTCCCAAGCTGAACACAGCGAGTACGATCATGAGCAGCCTCACTATTGTTGAATCGATGCCGAGGTACTGGCCGATCCCGCCGCATAAGCCCGAGACCTTGCTGTCCGTTCTGGAGCGATATAATTTGTTCATCGCTTAAATCTCCCTTCAAATCATTCATCATTCGTCGTTTCTATAGCTTTATTCTAGAGCACAGGGGATTCTCGCAAAACGGTCCTGCGGCGGTTTTTGCTTCTGGGCTTTAGGCGGGGAAGGCATGCGACTTGAGGCCGCGCGGTACAAAAGATAACCGCCGATTTCATACCCTAGACCAGATCTAATGCCACCGGCCGCGTAACCGCCGGGCATGACCAGACGAGGCCGAAACCAATGAACTTCTTAATAAATACACGGTTGAAAAACAAACATCCAATTTAATAATTGCGGAAGCTATAGTTGATATGAGTTCAAATGTAAGCACATTCATTCGGGGAGATTGAAGCGTAAGCATGCGAACAGATAAAGGGACCCGCGAAGGGTCCCTTTCTTGGCTGTGGGAAGGATCAGGACTGCCCGGCCGCCGCCGGACGCTTCACGACATTGAAATTGTCGTCGATGAGCAGCCAGTTCTGCGGGAAGCTGAGGCCAAGCTTCCAGTAGCTGATCCCGCGTAAGCCGAGCTCCTTGAGCAAATTGAACTTGGCCTGGATCGAACGGGCGTCCTCGAACCAGACGATATGTTCTTTGCGGTTATCATCCCAATACCGGAAGAACGGAGCCTGCGCCTCGGTATCGTATTCGATCCTCGCATTGCGAGTGCGTGCAAGAGCGATGGCTTGCTGCGGACTGAGCGCTCTCGCATAGGGGCCGCCGGGGACATAAGGCAATGTCCAGTCGTAGCCGTACAGATTTTGACCCATCATGATCTTGGAAGCGGGCATTTCGCTGATCGCATATTCCAGGACATCCCTTACCGGACCGATTGGCGATACCGCCATAGGCGGTCCACCGCTGTAGCCCCACTCATACGTCATGATGACGACGAAATCGGCGATTTCCCCATGGGCCTTATAATCGTGAGCCTCGTACCATTCGCCTACCTGAGTTGCGCTTGTTTTGGGTGCCAGGGCAGTGGACATCAAGAATCCTTGTTGATGAATGCGGGCCGCCGCTTTGCGCAGAAAGCGGTTGTACGCTGCTCTGTCCTCCGGGCGCAAATGCTCAATATCGAAATGAATATCGCGAAAATTAAGCCGGTTGGCCGTTTCGATGATGGTATCCAGCAGCCGGTTCTGAATCTGCTCGTCAGTCAGAATAATCCGCCCCAGCTCGGCGCTGAATTGATCCTCTTCCAGATTGGTGACGACCATCATCAGGGTAACGTTGTTCTGCTCTGCAATTGTCCGCAGATTACCGAGCGGCGGCGCTGTCAATGTTCCGTCGCGATTGATCCGGAAGCTGAATGGAGCAAGGTAGGTCAGATGAGGCGCCGCCTCTCTCGCCGATTGGATGAGGGCAGCCGATACTGTGGTTCCCCGCGGTTCGATGTAAGCGTTAATTTCCGCACTGCGCTTGGGTACCGGCGGTATGTAGAGGCGTAAGCCGACGCTCAAGATTCCGCCGGGATCCAGCCTGTTAACGGATGCCAAGGTCGCTACGGTGGTACCGAATCGTTGTGCGATAGAGGTCAAAGTGTCTCCCGGCTGCACCCAATAATACCGGCCGACGATCGGTATGACGAGAGCCTGTCCGACAACGAGCGTATCAGCCGGGGATATTTCATTGGCTTCCGTAATATCACTGACAGGTATGTCGTAGGTTTGAGCAATTCGAAACAGCGACTGACCTGACTCTACAACGTGAATTTGCATTGTTTTCCTCCTTAGGGTTATTGCTTACTGCCCATTGCATCTCTTACATCGTATTCGTCTAAGCAGCGATGAATGTCTGGCTTTGATAAGGATTCGCCGAGAGTTTGGCCTTTTTCAAGCATGTACCATTGCGAAAAACTGCGAAAACAAGCGAAATTATTAGTAAAATTAATTTTTATTCACAAAAATGAAGGATTATTGCCGATTTTAACCAATTTGTTTATAATAAGACTATAGAAGGAGGTTGAGAAGATGGTTGAACTGAAGGATCGCGAACTCATTTTCGTATTTACAGGGCCGGACGGCTCCGGACGTAAGACGATTGCGGACAGCGTCGGCTCTACTCTTGGTCTTACGAAGGTGCTCTCTTATGCGACTCGCAAGCCGAGACCGGGGGAAGTTAACGGCCAGGATTACCATTTCATCACTCCCGAATTGTACGAGGCGCTCGATGCCAGCTGCGATTTCATCGAAAGCGTTACCATCAGCGGCAATCGTTACGGCCTGCGGGAGAACGACATCAGCCGCAGCTTCCAGAACAATGGATGCATCTATCTGATCCTTAATCCAGAGGGCGCGGAGATATTAAAGCAAACGTACGGGGACCATGTTATCCGGTTGTTCATTTACGCCGACCGGCAGACGGTCGAAGAACGGCAAAGAGAAGAGGGCCAGAGCGAGGATATCATCGCGGATCGCCTTAGTCATTACGAGACCGACATGGCCTACCAGTCGAAGTGCGAGCATGCCTTCGAAAATTACGATTTGGCTCATACGGTGTTTGAAATCACTAATGTATTAGAAGGCTACCTGCAGCGCGATTTGGTGGAGAGAGACTAGTCCTGACCAAGTGAATTCGTCCAAGGGGCCGACATCGGAGAAGACCTATATAAATGCTGTATGCTGAAATGTGCTTTCATTTACAATTGAGATACAATCTGGAGAACATAGCCCATGCCGGGAGATGTTCTCTTTTTATATAAGCTTTGAGCGGCAAGTGAAATAATTGGGATTGACAATATCTACCGTCACATTTTATTATATGAGTAAATAAATTTGACCGTGTAAAATGAATAGGATGTGTGAATGAAATGCAACAGTACTTTATTATTACCGATTACGACCAGCTGAAGGCGCTCAGCGACCCGTTTCGCATCAAAATACTGAATATGCTTATCGAGGGTTCTTACACCGGTCAGCAAATTGCGCAAGGCCTGGAGATCCCCCGCGCCAAGATCCACTATCATTTAAATGAGCTTGAGAAATTCGGTTTTATTAAGGTGATCCGCACGGAAGCCAAGAACGGCATCATTCAGAAATTTTACCGTTCGGTAGCCTACAGCTTCAGGCCCGCGGAGGACCTGCTTCCGTATGCCGTGGAAGTGGGCGACTACTACAGGCAAAGCATGCTTGAGGTGTTGAATCGGGCGCGGCTTCGCGTTATTTCAGCGCCGGAGGAAGCTTTTCAGAAAAACGATGAAAATCCGGACCGACGCCCACGTATAACGCTGCAGGCCGAAATACGCGTCAGGGAAGACCAATTTACGGACTGGCTTGTCCGCTTCCGCAGCCTGATCGATGAGTTAAGCGAGATGGAGGATAAGGAGGGCAGAGACGATACGAAGTGGTACTACTTCTCTGCATTAGGCTTGCAAATCGACGAGCCGCGTTTCGCGGTCTCTGACAACGATTCCGGGGAGTCTAAGGAGAAGAATACACGAGTTAATGAGGAGGAAGAAACATGATGGGAATGCACCCTTATCAATTTGAGCAGTTTCATCAAGCGCAGCAGGCGGAACAGCGGCATCGGCATAAGCATACTTGGCTCCTCGCGGATTTCAAGAAGCGCAGCCTGGAGGTAAGCCGCTTTTCCGTTCATTTTCGAAGCAAGAGGGATGATGAGCTGCAGCTCAAAGCCTATCTTGTGCTCGAAGAGATGCTGCAGCATGAGAATGAAGCGCTTCGTCTGCAGGCGGCCGAAATTGTACTGCATCGTTCCGGCCGAACCGGACTTAGGCGAGTTTTCGGCCGCTCCTGATTCCTGGCAGCATGAATTATCTTTCAGGGCTGCGTTGATGTCTTTCGGGAGGGATTATGTTGGAACAATATCATAAGCATCTATTTCACGCTGCTTCTCAAAAGTTTGGAATCTTGAATATTGATCCTCAAGAAACTCACTTTTCGGAGCACAGTTTAGTCGGTTCCTACGAGCTTGGGGGAGGCAGGGTGTTCCTGCGTATAACGATTTCCTCCCATAAACAATATGAGAAGGTCCTTGGAGAAGTCCATTTAGATACCATTCGTTCACTTCAAGTGCTGTAATCGGGGGATCCGACATTCGAACCAAGGGAGAAAACGATGAATAAAGACGCATCGGGATTTTTACAAAGTAAAGCATTCGCCGAGAAGAAAGTCACCTGGCTGGAACTATTTTACGATCTTCTATTTGTGGCGGCGGTTTCGAAAGCGAGTCATGTCCTGCTGCATGTCGAACACGGTTCGATACCGGTCGAATACTTAAGCAAATTCGTTCTTATATTTATTCCGATCTGGTGGGCTTGGGTCGGTCAATCTCTCTTTGTAAACCGGTTCGGAAGGGATGTCTTATCACACCGGATATTTTTGATTCTGCAATTATTTTTTGTATTGATAATGACGGCCAGCCTTTCGGTCGATTTCGATCAATATTATATTCCATTCTTGATTGGCTATCTCGGTTTAAGAGCGATGACGGCCATTCAATATCTTGCGGTGCATAAGAAAGAAGAAGCGCATCAAAAGGCCGCAGCCCGTTATTTGGGAAGCCGCTTTTGGATTGGTCTGGCGGTATCTTCTTCCTCGCTTTTTTTTGACTCGTGGATTCGATACGCAGTATTGTATGCGGGAATCATCATAGACATTTTGCTGCCGCTGATCGGCCGGAAGTACTTGGTGAAAAGCCCTATAAATACTCATCATTTATTGGAACGCTTCTCGCTGTTTACACTCATTCTTCTCGGTGAATCGGTAATCAGTATCCTTGCAGTATTGCAGTCCAGCCGCTGGACGTGGCACTCTGTTCTATTTGCGGCAATAACTTTTGTTTTAATCATTGCGATGTGGTGGCAGTATTTTGACAATGTGGAGAAGAAAGTGAACAAGACTTTAGAGACCGCCGGGCAAACCATAATATATGGCCATTTGTTCATTTATTTATCCATGTGTATGATCGCAGCGTCGATCCAATTGTTATTCTTGGAACAACTGAATTATTTGTTTATGTTATGCTTTGTTTTCGGGTCTGTATTGCTCTATTTTTTTTCAACCTTGTTGGTCTTCCACAAATATAGACAAGCACATCAAAGACTCGGGAAATATCATCTGGCGGTTTTATTAGGGCTGCTCGGCGTCTTTTTTACATTGGATTTGCTGCTCCTCGTCCCGAACTATTTGGTAATTGGAGAAGTGACGCTGTTCTTTGTTGTGTACGCTAAATTCACCACTTGAGCGAGCTGTCCGTCTGTTTGGATCTCGCTTCGAACCTGCCGCTCGCGGCGTCCATCATCCGGAGCTGACGCGCTGTTCATCCCATGCGGTTGCGGTACGTCCGCGGGGCGGCATCCACATATTTCTTGAATAAACGGGAAAAGTAGAATACGTCGGCATATCCGAGCATAGCGGCGATCTCTTTCACCGTTTTGTCCGTGTTAAGCAGCAGCTTCTTCGCCTCGGACATCTTGAGCCGGTGCATGAATTCACCTAGCGGGAAGCCTGTGTAATCGTGGACCATCCGCCTCAGCGTCGGTATCGAAATGTGATGCTGCGCCGCCACCGCGGCGCTGTCCAGCGGCTGGTAGATTGAATCTGACAGACCGTCGATCAGCTTGTGGATGAACAGGCTGCGGCTGCCGATTTCCGGCTGACGGGCGCGCACCGCCATTTCGTAAAGGAGTGACTCGAGCGTCAGAGCCGCACGATCCTGATTGGCCGGGACTCCGATCTCCATTAGTTTAAACACCATTTCCATTTTACTGAAGAAGGTATCCTCCACTCCGATCTGCTTTACCAGCCCAGGCTGAGGAAACCAATCGGTCAACCACTCGCGAATACGGTCCCCCTCGATAGAGAAATAGTACTCGTCCCAGAATCCATCCTCATCAGGGCCGTAGTGGAAGACAGTGTTTGGAAACAGGCAAAACAGCGAACCGGCCTCTACCGTTTGCCGAGGACCGATGCCCGCCTGATAATAACCCCGCCCTGAACTAATGTAAACAAACGCCCATCGATCGAAAATAGCGCTGTTTCGCTGGAGCGTCCTGCCAGGCAAATGTCCGGCATTGGCAACCGTCAGCGACTTGATCTTCAGCTTGCTCCGATCGACCATGCAGTCAAATGTTCGGATCGGCAGAGAACTGATCATATAATCCATGTATGTTGGCATTTCGTGCATTCTCCCTCAAGTCAGGCCGTGTTATTGTATGCATGAAGGCGATTTCTATCATGAATACCCGGTCCATTGTATTAATCATCATGTTCATGAATTTATTATATCCGCATGCAGACCTGCGGGGGAAGGGTAGGATATATGACAGCAAATATTAACAATGCGAAATTGAAAGTCGGAGTAATCGGCACAGGCTCGATTTCCGGATTGCATCTGGACGCGTACGCGTCGAACCCGGATGCCGCTCTTGTGGCAGTTTGCGACTTGAATGAGTCGCGGGCGAAGGAAGCGGCTGCGAAGTACGGTGCGTCCAAGGTATACACCGATTACCGTGAACTGCTCGCCGACCCGGAAATCGATGCCGTAAGCATTTGCACCTGGAACAACAGCCATGCCGAGATCAGCATCGCCGCGCTTGAAGCCGGCAAGCATGTACTATGTGAGAAGCCTCTGTGTAAGACGGTTCCGGATGCACTGAAGGTCGAGGAAGCGGTGAGCCGTGCGGGGAAGGTGTTTCAGGTCGGTTTTGTCCGCCGTTACGCCTCAAATACGGAGGTTTTGCGCCGTTTTCTTGATGGCGGAGATCTTGGCGAAATCTATTATGCCAAAGCTTCTTGCCTGCGCAGACGCGGGAATCCCGGCGGTTGGTTTGCAGATGCCGAGCGTTCCGGCGGCGGTCCGCTTATCGACATTGGCGTGCATGTGATCGATCTGTGCTGGTATCTGATGGGCAGGCCGAAGGTGAAATCCGTCAGCGGCAACACCTACCGGAAGCTTGGAAACCGTGCTCACATTCAGAATCTTTCCTTCTATAAAGCGGCGGATTATGACGCAGCGCTGAACGATGTCGAGGATATGGCCAACGCACTTATAAGGTTCGAGAACGGCGCTTCGCTGTTCGTCGACGTCAGCTTTACACTTCATGCCAAGAAAGACGAGCTGGCGGTCAAATTGTACGGTGACAAGGGCGGCGCGGAGATCGAACCGGAGCTCGCAGTCATTACAGAGCGGCACGATACAATTATCAATGTCAGCCCGCAGGTCGACCATGCCGGATTTGATTTTAACCAGGCGTTTGCGAATGAAATCGGATATTTCGTAGACAGCTGCCTCGGCCGGAAAGAGACGCTGAGCCCGGTACAGGACGGAGTGGAAATCACCAAGATCCTTTGCGCTATTTACGAGTCGGCCGAGAAAGGTACGGAAGTTCACTTTTGACGCGAGAGGGAGGGGATGCAGCACATGGTTAAATTGACTAATAAAATCGGTGTGATCGTCGACAGCTTCGGGATCGGAGTGCGTCAGGGATTAATCAAAGCCAAGGAGGTCGGCGCCGAAGGCGTGCAGATTTACGCCGTTTCCGGCGAGATGGACCCTGCCAATCTGTCGCCGCAGGCAAGACGCGAGCTGCGCTCTGTGATTGACGGACTCGGGCTCGACATTTCGGCGCTCTGCGGCGATCTCGGCGGGCACGGCTTCCAGGACCGTACGGCCAATCCGGTCAAAGTCGAACAATCCAAGCGGATTCTCGACCTTGCCGTGGAGCTCGGCACGAACATCGTCACGACGCACATCGGCATTGTCCCCGGCGACCGGGACGGAGCGATTTACGAAGCGATGCAGCAGGCCTGCGAAGAGCTTGGCCGATATGCGAAGAGCATGAATGCTTACTTTGCCATTGAGACCGGACCGGAAACAGCGGCGCATCTGAAGGGTTTCCTGGACACGCTAAGCACGAACGGCGTTTCCGTCAACTTCGATCCGGCCAATATGGTCATGGTTACGGGCGACGATCCTGTTCAGGGCGTTAAGACGTTAAAGGATTATATTGTGCATACGCACGTGAAGGATGGCAAGCGGCTTCGCGTTGTCGACCCGCGCAAAGTATACGGCTTCCTCGGCTACCAGGAAATGAGCCATGAGCACATCGCCGAAATGGCGGCGTCCGGGGCGGATTTCGAAGAAGTGCCGCTGGGAGAGGGTGGGGTCGATTTCAATGCGTACTTCGCGGCGCTGAATGAGATCGGGTATACCGGATATTTGACTATCGAGCGTGAGGTCGGCTCCAAGCCGGAGGTCGATATACGCCGGGCGGTCGAATTTATCAAGGGTTATCGCTAGTTCAGGTTAGCGGCTTCATATACCCCGAGAGAGCATCCCCAGGATGCTCTTTTTCTATGTGCGCCACGCGTGGCGATTAACCAGGTGGTAAAAGTCCACTGTGGTGGCTTGTAGTTGCCAACCACTAGCCAAGAGCAAGGGTGTCCATCGCGAGGTGAAATCTGAAGGAAGCAGGATGCAAAATTCCGACCCAAGGAACACGAACATCATCAGGCACAGGATATGGGATGAGTTTGCATAACAAAGCGAAGTCCGAGTTAACTACCCAGTGTAAATGATGTGGCTACATGGAAGGAAAGTGAATTGTCTTACCGTGGGAGGTCTGATGAACATCTTGAACTTCGCCGCACTTGTTTCCATTGTTTCTTAGTAGACTATGCGGATTCACCTCGAAATAGTTTAGCCACCCACGGCTGCTGTCTCATTCAAATATGATTGGAAACTCTAACAAGTGATTCGCCGACTGTTGAACAACTGGGTTCGCAGTACACTATTGGTTATTTCGGTCAAAACCCATTGTTAACGAAAGAGTTGATCTTTTATATATTTTTTTCTAAGAATTTTGTTATGAAAGGTATGACAATAATGATTATAGTTGTAATAATTTTATTCTCTAATGTGACGGTATTATAATAATGTTGGTACAGAAAAAAGAAGGTTACACTTGTCAGAATGCATTTGACAAATAGTAATGATTTTGTTGGTTTAAGAATCATACAAAGAAAATATATTGGTAAAGATAGGAATGAGAACCACAAGGTACAAAGAGTGGATAGTAAAAGCAATAACCAGTAGTATCTAACTAAACTCTTCACGGGCACTCCTCTTATTCAATACTTTTTGTCAATATGGCTCGGCGAATTGTTATATGCACTGTTGATTCGATAAGTATTATTTATTTTTCTAAAATGACATTCCTTTTCAGTTAAAACTAAATCATTATATATGAGCCTAAATTTCCAATTACCTTGTTCTATATACTGATTTATTTGAAATCCAAAATAAAAGATATTAGTGTTCTCTGGTCTAACTATTAGTTTTTCAAAAGTCATTACAGCGAGAGCACCGTTAGGTTCAATTAATTGAAAGTATATTATTGTGTCATGTTTAACGTTTTTAAGTTCAGCCCAAAAGCCCATAATCGTATCTATATTTGAAAAAGTACTCGCTTTCCCTATTGGAGAAAAATCTACGCTATTAAAATCTTTACAAAAATATGTATTGCCAACTGTAATCTTTTCATTGTCACTTATTTTTGAATTAAAATTTGAGTACCAATATCCATTCACCATGATTAATTCTTTAGATTTGTCACAGATCCAGTATGTTTCATTGGCTATAAAAACATAACATTTTATATCATCTGGTGATAACACATTAATAGTCCATGTCATATTGTCATTTGTTACCATTTTTTCGACAGTCTGCTGATGTTCTTTGTTTAAGAATAACAGATGTACACTATTTAAAGGTAGTTCGGAGTAAAAATAGAGTGATTTCGTCATGTTTTACCTCTAGAAAAGGCACACTATCACAGATGAAAATAGTGTGCCTCATTTTTTATTTACTTCCAGTGAAGTAGCTATAAGCTTTTTTGGCTAAATCAGCACCAGTTTTTACAACAAGTTCTCCTACCATACCAATTCCTGCACCCTTCACTGCATTTGCAACTGCGATTGGCTTGGGAACGCCGTTTCTGGCATCATTAATCGCACTTGCTCCCCCGCCACCAACTATTCCCCAGCCATTAACAATACCTTTTGCGCTGTTTTGCAGTGAATTTCCAACTTCAGTTGCTACTTTGTCTACAGTATTCGCTACTTGTTTTTCGATTTTATTAGCAGTATTTACTGTTTTTACTACTGCACTTACTGTTTTGGTTAGTACATCTCTAGGATTTATCCATGACATTTGGCCTATCATCCCTTCCGAAAGTAATGTCAATAGCTACGCGTAGCAATTATTTAGGAAAATTTTCTTAATTTATAGTACTACCTAAAACCATTTTTGTAAATAAGTAAAGCATTTGTCGAATTGCATTAATACACATCTAGTCGAATTGCATTAATAGACACATCTATTTATTATTAAATTTAAGCTACTCAATATTGATTTCACCACAATGCCTTTTTTACGAGGGGAAAATTAATGAAAAAATCAGAACAGTTCAAATCATTAAGGTTTTTATATTTTGCAATTGGAGCACTATTGCTTCTGACTGTCTCAGTAGCTCTTTCATTATTAAACATTAATAACGAAATATCTCAACATCTTTGGAACATTTACCAATTCGTATTGTACGGTACATGGGCAGGGTGGATGTTTTTCCATTTTAAGAAACTAGGTGTAATAGGAAAAGATTTAATTGGTGAAAATCTTAATGGACACCGATTTATAACTATTTTTCAGGCAACCATTATTATGGTATTTATTCATGTGTTTTCTTATTTAATTCAATTGAAATTTTTTAATTTTGGAACTAATTCAACTACAGAAATAAGTTTTAGAAATTTCTCGTGGAGGACGACGTCTGTTGAAGATATAATTAGTTTGCTGATTGTTCTCTTTATTGCTCCTATAATAGAGGAAATATACTTTCGTCGTGTATTATTGCAAAGATGGTCATCAAAATGGGGCCCGAAGAGAGCGATAATACTTAGTTCAATTGTGTTTTCATTGCTGCATGCAGATATACTTGGGAAATTTATATTTAGTATAGTACTATCTCTTTTAATTCTTAAGACTAATTCCTTACTCGTCCCTATAGTTGTTCATATTTTAAATAACCTCATATTCAGTATCACTCCTTTAATTATTGGAAGTTCTGTTGAGTTTATACTCAATACTTATATTAATTCAATTGTTATTGTAATCATTTTCGCCCTAATTTTTTTATATCTTAAAAGACTATGGACGACGAGCTTACCAGAATCAAATTATTAATCTCTATTCACATGGATGCCAGCTACAAAGATGTCGTAGGCGGAAGCGTTTTATATTGTTACTGACAATAAGTGCTTATGAAGCTGCAACACAAGGCTACCGCGGGACTGGCAGCCTTGTTACGGCGACGATCAGTATAACCCGACTCATCTAATGATATGTCCTATAATCATCATCACCAGACCAAAGATGGCAGCTCCTCGTTTCACGCCTTGGTTTGAACCCGGTTTCATAAATAAGCTGATGATAAATCCTAGCGGGATGGCAAGTCCGTTGATATAAGCTAAAAGTCCCGAGGAAAAAATATCTCAAAAACTTTAATGCCAACATTTCCTCGTCTTTTTCACGGTTTTTGTAGAGTAGGAATACGCCGATAATCAGAACCAAAGTCCAAAATAAAAAGTACATTATACCCCCCAAAAAAAACCAAATAAACTTTATTTACTCTATGCGCTGTTCGTTACCACAATACAATTGGTCCAAATTGTTAAGGCGTATGCAGTGGAAGAAATTGTTCATGTAAAGAGGTTCAGATAGCCATGCTAAACTCTTCTTATGAGATTCTCGGAAAGCAGGTCTGCCTCTTGAACCGATTTTTTAAATGGCTCTTTATGGCGCTTTTCCTCGTCATTATAGCACCTTTTGCATTACCTTTTTTTGTTTATGTAATCCAATTGATTCACTTCACAATTGAATTAATAATCAAAAATGAGGAATCTCACGACTTTCCACATTTTAACCGTCAAGGCGCTGCAGTGCTTGCCGATCTTGTGGTGCACGAATTGCAAAGACAAGGTGTGGACGGTTTTGCGAATTAATTTCCTGGTTGTTCACCCCTAATGATACTTAAAATGCTCGGCTGCCGGTCTGGAACCTAATTCCACCGCATAGTTGAAATTGTGATTGTTTAACAAAAAGATAGCGAATTAGAGCCGGGTCGCCTTGGGTCCGGCTCTTTGTTTTCGCTTTTATCGGATAAATCGTAAATTATTTTGGAGTCGGAGGAGCAGAGCGGAAATGTGTGATATAAAATAACATTGAGAAGGCGGATGGCGCAGTTTCAGTGTGGAGGCCAGATGGCAGCGTTTTCAGTAAATTAACGAACATTAACGTATCATGTAACATATAACGTTCGCATAAGCAAAACATAGGCAGGTTATAACAAACTCTTATCTAATAATTGATTGAAAAATACGAACTATTGATGTAAAGTAAGATTTATAACATGTTAACAATTATAACACGTAAATCGTCGTAAACTTTAAATGCAATTATATGTTACTTGTCATGTTAGATATCTTGAGTGGGGATGTGGCTTACATGAAGAAAAAATTAGTATTGATTGGCAACGGGATGGCCGGCGTAAATTGTATCGAGCAGTTGTTGAAGCTGGCTCCGAGCCGCTACGACATTACGATTTTCGGAAGCGAGCCGCACCCTAACTATAACCGGATTCTGTTGTCCTCCGTTCTTGCGGGCGACGCGGATATGAAGGATATCGTCATTAACGACTGGTCCTGGTACGAAGAAAACCATATAACGCTGCACACGGGGCAAACGGTAAATGCAATCGATACGCAGCGCAAGCTCGTGAGTACGGATGGCGGCATCAGCGTTCCGTACGATGAATTAATTATTGCAACGGGTTCACTGCCCTTCATGCTTCCGCTCCCGGGAGCGGACAAGGAAGGCGTCATCGCCTTCCGCGATATTAAAGACTGCGAGACGATGATCGAGACGGCGAAGAAATACAAGAAAGCGATCGTTATCGGCGGCGGCCTGCTCGGGCTCGAAGCCGCGCGCGGCTTGCTCAACCTTAACATGGAAGTATCGGTAGTCCATATCAATCCTTACCTTATGGAAAGACAGCTGGACCAGACGGCGGCGATCATGCTGCAGCGCGAGCTGGAACAGCAGGGGATGAAGTTTCTGCTTGCCAAGAACACCGAGCAAATTCTCGGTAAGAAACGGGTTACGGGCGTACGCTTCACCGACGGCCATGAAGAACAGGCGGACCTCGTTGTTATGGCGGTCGGCATCCGCCCTAACATCGCGCTTGCTAAGAGCAGCGGGGTAGAGATTAACCGCGGTATCGTGGTTAACGACTTCATGGAAACGAACATTCCGAACGTTTACTCAGTCGGCGAATGCGCCGAGCACCGGGGCATTGCATACGGTCTGGTAGCGCCGCTGTACGAGCAGGGCGCTGTCATCGCCAAGCGCCTGGCCGCCGTCGAAACCGAAGGCTATCACGGCTCGGTCGTATCCACGAAGCTGAAAGTATCCGGCGTAGACGTGTTCTCGGCGGGAGATTTCACGGACAGCACCGATACGCGTTCTATCCGACTGCAGGACGATCTGGCCGGTCTTTATAAGAAAATCGTTCTTAGAAATGGTAAAGTGGTCGGTGCGGTATTGTTCGGCGACATCTCGGACGGCTCCCGGTTGTTCAAGATGATCCGTGCCGGAGAAGACGTTACCGGCAAAGAGCAGGAAACGCTGCTCGGCGCGGCGGTCGGCGGCTCGGCCAAGTCCGGAGCGGATATGGTGGCCTCGATGAGCGACGATGAAATCGTCTGCGGGTGTAACGGCGTTTCCAAGGGTGCGATTGTTAGCGCCATTAATGATAAAGGCTGTGCCAGCGTTAACGACATTAAAGCCTGCACCAAAGCTTCAGGCTCTTGCGGCGGCTGTAAACCGCTCGTGGCCGATGTTCTGACTTATGTGCTCGGCGCGGACGGCGTGAAGACGGTCAAGGAAGGTATCTGCGGCTGCACCACGCTCGGACGCGACGAAGTTGTTGAAGCGATTCGCAGCATGGAGCTGACGACTTCGAAGGAAGTCATGAACGTGCTGGAATGGTCGAATCCCGAAGGCTGTTCCAAGTGCCGCCCGGCGCTCAACTACTATCTGGGCATGGTATGGCCGGAAGAGCATGAGGAAGAAAGAGAGTCCCGGTTCGTCAATGAGCGCAACCATGCGAATATCCAGAAGGACGGCACATACTCGGTCGTGCCGCGGATGTACGGCGGCGTAACGACGCCGGAGGATCTGCAGCGGATAGCGACCGTGGCGGTCAAGTACAACGTACCGCTCGTGAAGCTGACAGGCGGTCAGCGGATCGACCTGCTCGGTGTGAAGAAGGAAGACCTTCCGAAGATGTGGTCGGATCTCGATATGCCGTCAGGCTACGCTTACGGCAAAGCGCTCCGCACCGTGAAAACATGCGTAGGCTCGTCGTTCTGTCGCTTCGGTACGCAGGACTCGATCGGCATGGGCATCGAGCTGGAGAAAAGGTTCGAGCGGCTCAATACGCCGGCGAAGGTGAAAATGGCCGTATCCGGCTGCCCGCGGAACTGTGCGGAATCGACGATCAAGGACTTCGGCGTCGTAGCAATCGACGGCGGCTGGGAGCTGCATGTCGGCGGCAACGGAGGCACGAAGCTGCGGGCCACGGATCTGCTGTGCAAGGTGAAGACGGAGGAAGAAGTGCTCGAATGGTCGGGCGCCTACCTGCAGCATTACCGCGAAACGGGCAAATACGGCGAACGGACGTCGGAGTGGATCGAGCGTGTCGGTCTTGATACCGTCAAAGCCGCTCTCGACAAGAAAGAAGACCGGGACGCGCTGAATGATAGAATCGACAAGACGCTTTCTCTGATGCAGGATCCATGGAAAGAAATTATCGAGGAGCAGGAGCTTAACGCCACATTCGTACCGATTGTTTCCGAGACGACGGAATCGGTTCTCAAATAGAAAGGATGAGCATGCATATGAAACGGATCCATATCGGCAACATCACGGAAATCAACGAGAAGCGGGCGCGGGTCGTTAACATCGGCTCGCTCGAGATCGCAATCTTCAAGCTGACGGGCGGTGCGCTTAAGGCGATAGAGAACCGCTGCCCGCATAAAGCGGGTAAGCTCTCGGAGGGCATCGTGTGCGACCATCACGTATTTTGCCCGCTGCATGATTGGAAGATCGACCTGGAGGACGGACTTGTTCAGGCGCCTGACGACGGCTGTGTGACGACCTTCCAGACCGAAGTCGACGAAGCAAGCGGCGAAGTGTGGCTCCATATCGAAGAAGAACGCATCTTGGCATCCTAATCGAACAGGAGATCATAGATCCATGCGACAAAATAACATAGGAACCGCGTCCGCCGGAACAGGAACCGCAGGACGCGGTTCCGCGCTTGCCCTTATCTTTTCAACGTTTGCCATGATGGCCTCATTCGTAATTTGGAATGTCTTTCCGCCGATTGCCGGAAAAATTCAAGAGCTGTTTCAACTGACTACCGTTCAGAAAAGCATACTCATAGCGACACCTGTCCTGTTAGGATCGATTGTGCGCATTCCGATGGGAATTTATACCGACCGATTGGGCGGGCGTAAGGTTTTTGCGGTAACGATGCTGTTTCTTGCGCTGCCGCTGCTGCTCGCAGGATGGACCGATTCGTTCGGCTTCATGCTCCTTTGCGCGCTTATGATCGGGATGGCGGGAACGACGTTTGCGATATCGCTGACTTATGTTTCCCGGTGGTATCCGCCCGAGAAGCAGGGCTTTGTTCTCGGATTGGCCGGCTTGGGCAATATAGGAGGGGCAGTCGCCAGCTTCACGGTTCCCGTGATCAGCGCCAATTACGGTTTGTCATGGGTGTTCTGGGGCCTGGCTATCATGATCGTACTCGTGACGGTTATTTTCTGGTTCTTCACATCTGATTTGCCGGCGCCGGCACAACATAAAACATTCAAGCAATCCTTGTCCGTCCTTAAATTCAAATCGACATGGATGCTCTCGTTATTCTATTTCTTAACCTTCGGCGGGTTCGTGGCGTTCAGCGTCTATCTACCGACTTTTCTTAAGGAATGCTTCGGACTTACCGCGACGGACGCGGGTCTGAAGACAGCGGGCTTCATCCTGGTGGCTACCTTGATTCGGCCGTTGGGCGGCTATTGGGCAGACCGTATGGGTTCGCAAAAGGTTCTTGTTATTGTATTCGGCGGCACCGGACTCACGGCGCTGATGCTTGCTTTCTCACTGGAGAGTCTGCCTTATTTCAGTGTCGGGTGCCTCGTTACGGCTGCCCTGCTTGGTTTGGGCAACGGCGCGGTGTTCAAGATGGTACCGGAGGTATCGTCCGCGAATACCGGCGCAGTTACGGGGATTGTCGGCGCTGCGGGAGGTCTGGGCGGATTTTTCCCGCCGATTGTGCTCGGTCTCATTAAAAACGCGACGGGCGGATACATGCTGGGCTTCGTGCTGCTTATGGTTTTTGCCTGCGTTTGCCTATGGATGAACCGGCTGGCGGGACAGATGCGGCAGGAGCGGCAGGCTGCTGCAGCGGGATAACCGGACAGATAAGGTTTAGGTTTAGTTAAGGGAAGATGGAGGGTCTTATAAATCATGACTAAACAAAAATTGGTAGTAGTGGGCAACGGTATGGCGGGTGTCAGATGCGTCGAGGAAATCTTGAAGCTTGCACCGGATGCTTTTGATATTACGATTTTCGGAAGTGAACCTCATCCCAACTACAACCGGATCATGCTGTCCAAGGTGCTGCAGGGCGACACGACGGTTAACGATATTACGATCAACGACTGGCAGTGGTATAAAGATAACGGCATCCTGCTTTACTCGGGCGACCCGGTCATTGAGATCGATACGGAGCGGCGGCGGGTCATCAGCGAGAACGGACGGAATGTTCAGTATGACCGGTTGATTCTGGCAACCGGCTCGCTGCCGTTCATGCTTCCGCTGCCTGGAGCAGATCTTCCGGGGGTCACGGCTTTCCGTGATATTAACGATTGCAACACAATGATGGCGGCTTCCAAATCGTATAAGAACGCGGTCGTGATCGGCGGAGGTCTGCTCGGACTTGAGGCGGCCAGGGGTCTGCTCAATCTCGGGATGGATGTGCATGTCGTTCATATTTTTGATTATTTGATGGAACGGCAGCTTGATCCGACCGCAGCCAGGATGATGCGGCAGGAGCTGGAAAAGCAGGGCATGAAGTTTCTGCTGGAGAAGCATACCGAGCGCATACTCGGCAAGAAGCGTGCGGAAGGGCTGCTCTTCAAGGACGGAACGAAGGTCGATGCCGACCTGGTCGTCATTGCCGTAGGAGTTCGGCCTAACATCAAGCTTGCAGCCGACAGCGGAGTCGAGACTAACCGCGCGATTGTGGTGAATGACTTCATGGAGACCAGTGTTTCGAACGTTTACGCTGTCGGGGAGTGCGCGGAGCATCGCGGAATGGTTTACGGCATGGTCTCGCCGCTGTATGAACAGGGAAAAGTGCTGGCGAAGACCATTTGTGAAGCTGCCGGCGTGGAGCCTTATCAAGGTTCAATTCTCGCTTCGCAGCTGAAGGTGTCGGGTGTTGATGTCTTCTCCGCCGGTGAAATCCGCGATTCGGAAATAACGACGTCGATTAAAGTGTTCGACGGTATCAAGGGCACATACAAGAAAGTTTCTATCCGCGACAACAAAATAGTCGGTGCGGTACTGTTCGGCGACAGCAGCGAGGGGAACAAGCTGCTTGGCTATATCAAGCAGGAGGCCGACGCGTCGGTGCTTGAAGCGCAGGCAAGCGGCGGCGGAGCTGCAGATGATTCGTACATTTGCGCCATGTCGGACAAGGAAACCGTCTGCTCCTGCAACGGCGTGAGCAAAGGCGCGATTGTGGAAGCGATTCGCGGCGGCGGCCTCGAGACGTTCGAGCAGGTCCGCGAATGCACGCGGGCCTCAAGCTCCTGCGGCGGCTGCAAGCCGCTCGTCTCTGCAATTCTGGGCTATACGCTGGCGAATGCGGAGGAAGCCGAAGCGCCGAAGGAAACGATCTGCGGCTGTTCCGATTTCAGCCACGATGAGCTGAAGGAGGCTGTCCGAAGCGGCGCATTCAAGGTTGAGGAAGATGCGATGCAGCAGCTTGGATGGAAGCAGGCTGGCGGCTGCGCCATATGCCGTCCCGCGCTTCGTTATTATATTGGTGCAAGCGCTGCGGTTGCAGGTTCCGGTGCGGCGGCAGCGGCCGTTGAAGCTGCAGCCGCCGGAGTTTCCGGCGCTGCCGCTGCGGCTGGAACTGCCGAAGCTGCTGCACTGGCTGCGGCCGGGCTGGCTGAAGCTGCCTCATCGGCGGCGGCAAGCCGGCTTGCGGACGGAACGTATTCGATCGTTCCGAGAATGTACGGCGGACTGACCAGCGCGCAGCAGCTGCGGCGCATAGCGGATGTCATCGACAAGTACGGCATTCCGCATGTCAAGCTGTCAGGCAGCGGCCAGCTTGATTTGCTCGGCATTCCGCTTGAAGCGGTCCATGCTGTAGGCAGCGATCTGGCAATGCCGCTGGCTTCCGCCACTTACGGCAGGCCGGTGGAGACTGTTGCCACCTGTGCAGGTCCCGGCTACGACCGCAGTGCTGTGCAGGATTCCGTCCGACTCGGCGCATTGCTCGAGCAGCGGCTGGAAGGCTTGCAAATGCCTGCTTCTATCCGTATCGGCGTATCCGGCAGCCCGCTTCACCGGGCTGGGACACTTGCCAAGGATGTAGGCATCGTCGGAGCGCCCGGTGGCTGGGAGATTTATGTCGGCGGCAGCGGCAGCGGCGCGGGTCAGTTGAAGCAGGCGCAGCTGCTGTGCACGGAGCCGGAAGAGGTAGGAACGCTGAATATGGCGGCCGCCTTCCTGCAGTGGTACCGCGAAGATGCGAGATTCGGCGAAGCGACCTGGCAGTGGGTCGAGCGAATCGGCCTGATTGGACTTCGCGAAGGACTATTCGATGGGCTGCTCCGTCAGGGGCTGCTCCAGCGGATGGAAGCGCAGCGAGTGGTTAGCGCGGATGGCGGATATGGACAACAACTACAACAGCAGCCTGAAGCTGCTTCGATAAGGTGAGAGCTATGAATGGATCAGGCGCGGCGTCGATTGAAACGATAGAACCGGTTGTGATGGATACCCAGTGCCCGTTTTGCAGCGTGCAGTGCAAGATGCAAGTGATTGAGGAGCAGGATGCCATCACCCGGCATAAGTCATATACCGTTGTGCCGAAGCCTAACGCCGCATCGGAAGGGCGTCTGTGCATCAAGGGCATGAATGCATACCAGCACGCCTTGAACGGCGACCGCATCATGCAGCCGCTGGCCAAGCAAGGCGGCAGCTTCGTCCCCGTTTCGTGGGATGAGGCGTTTGATCTCATCGCGAGCAGATTGGGTGAGCTGCGCGGCGCCTACGGTAATGACACCATCGGCGTTTACGGCGGCGGGTCGCTTACGAACGAATCCGCATATTTGCTCGGCAAATTCGCCCGGGTTGCGCTCCAAACCCGATATATCGATTACAATGGCCGGTTCTGCATGTCGGCTGCGGCAGCCGGAGGCAACAAGGCGTTCGGCGTCGACCGCGGGCTGACCAACCCGCTTTCGGACATTCCGCTGGCGAAGTGCATCATTCTTGCGGGAACCAACATTGCGGAGTGCCAGCCTACGTTGATGCCGTATTTTACGAAGGCGAAAGAGAACGGCGCTTACTTCATCGTCATCGACCCCCGGGATACGGGGACGACGGCAATGGCGGATTTGCATTTGCGTGTGAAGCCGGGAATGGATGCGGCGCTTGCCAACGGCATCCAGAAGGTCATTCTGGAGGAGGGTCTTATTGACGCCTCCTTCCTGGACGCACGCACCAACGGCTTTGCAGAGCTTAAGGCGCATTTGGAGCAGCTCGACTTGAATGAAATAGCTGAGCTGACGGGCGTGAGCGTTGATAATATCCGCAAAGCGGCGCTCGCTTACGGCAAAGCCGCAACAGGTATGGTATTTACGGCGCGGGGTGTCGAGCAGCAAAGCGACGGCTACATGGCTGTTCGGGGCTTCCTCAATCTTGTGCTTATGACCGGCAAAATCGGCAAGCCCGGCTCCGGCTACGGCGCCGTAACCGGTCAAGGGAACGGGCAGGGCGGACGCGAGCACGGTCAGAAGGCAGACCAGCTGCCGGGTTATCGCATGATCGATAATCCGGAGGCCCGCGCTCATGTGGCCGGCGTCTGGGGCGTCGATCCGGAGGATCTGCCGGGTAAAGGCGTATCCGCATATGAAATGATGGAGAAGGTGCATGAACAGGCGATTCGCGGGCTGATTATCGTAGGCTCCAATCCGCTTGTATCGAATCCGAACGCGAATTTTGTGGAGGAAGGCCTGGGGAAGCTTGATTTTCTCGTTGTAGCCGATATGCTGATGTCCGAAACGGCGCGGCTGGCGGATTTGGTATTGCCGGTATCGGCGTATTTGGAGAACGAAGGCACGATGACCAATCTTGAAGGCCGTGTGCTGCTGCGTGAAGCGAGCCGTCCTGCGCCGGGAGAGGCGCGGCATGATTGGCAAATCCTATGCGGCATCGCAGAGCGCCTCGGTAAATCGGAATATTTCACATTTGAATCCGCGGAAGATATATTCAACGAGCTGCGGCTCGCCAGCCGAGGCGGCATCGCCGACTACTTCGGCATTACGTACAACCGCCTGCGGAAGGAAGAAGGCGTCTACTGGCCTTGCCCGTCTCTGGATGAGCCGGGTGCCGGGCGCTTGTTTGAGACTTCCTTTGCCCATGCAAACGGCAAAGCGGAGCTCACCCCCGTCCAGAACCATCTACCGGATGAGCAGACGTGCGATGAGTACCCTCTGAATATGACCACAGGCCGCGTGCTCACGCATTATTTGACCGGCGTACAGACCAGGAGAAGCCGCTCCCTGGCTGCGCGGGACATCGAATCGTTCGTAGAAATTCACCCGCGCGCAGCCCGCAGATATGGACTGGAGGACGGGGCGCTGGTGAAGCTTGAATCCAAACGGGGAAGCATTGTCGTCCGCAGCCGATTCTCCATCGGCATCCGTGAGGACACGGTATTCGTTCCAATGCACTGGGGCGATATTCAGAACGTGAATAAGTTAACGAATCCGGCGCTTGATCCAACCTGCCGCATGCCGGCATTCAAAGCTTGCGCCGTCCGTGTAAGCCCCTTATTTGCGGGACAGTCCGTAGATTAACCGTACAAATTATTGATTATCGCTTAGCCCCCTGCGTCGTCAGGGGGCTAATTTTGTTTCCGGAGAAAGGGCATGCGGTATTTTATCAGGTTAAGGAACAATTTGTCATTTCTTATCGTCTAAGTAGAAAATAGAAGAACGAGGTGGTATACAATGTTCCGGTTAGAACACTCACTACTGAAGCGCGGAGTTGTCATAGCGGTCGCAGCGGCGGCCGCCATCTCGCAGCTGTCGGCAACAGCGGTAAATGCCGGGGTCGATCCGCATACCTCATATGTAGGCAGCAATCTGGACTCGACAGTTGTCGTGCCGGCGGTGAAGCCGAAGTGGTCGCTTCTAATGGACAAGCCGGCGGACGACCCTGCCATGAATGAAGGGATGGTTGCCGCCGGCGACGGCAAATTATTTCTAATCCAGGGCGGCAAGCTTCTGGCAGTGCAGACGAAGACCGGCAAGAAACTCTGGTCTTACGGCAGCGATTTGAAGGCGCCGCTTATTTATGAAGCCGGCCGGGTGTACTCCGCATCGGGCAGCGGTGCGGTATATTCGCTTAATGCCGCCACAGGCAAGAAGGAGTGGGTATCGAACGTTCCAAGTAAAGGCGCATCGCGGCTCTATGCAGAGGATGGACAGCTAATCGCAATGAATGGGGATATTCAAGCTTACCGGCTATCGGACGGCACGCTGATATGGCGCGATAACTACAAGGAGGCCCTTCCCGGTCCCCTATTGTTCGCAGGCAATCGTGTGCTTGCGTCCAATGTGGAGTCCGGGGCTTACTCATATACGGTTCTGCATGCTTTTGACCGGACAACCGGTAAAGAGGTGTGGTCGAAACCGAACGTAAGCTTCCCAATAGCAGCGGACGGCCAATCCGTAACCGTACAGCGGCAGCAGACAATAATTGATAAAGGGATATTGACGACGCTCGACACTCTTAATCTACAATCGGGCAGCAGTGTCAGGACAACCGAGTACAACCCTGAGAATGTGGATTTGAGCAAGCAGGAATTTTATTCGCCTGGCAGTGCTTGGTTCAGCGGGGACGATGTATATATCACGATCGGTTCTAAGGTATACGGCTATCCGAAGGACGCGGATCCCGTTAAAGTGAAGAAGGAGACATACACCTCTCCGTCCGCAGGCGGCGATGTCAGATATGCGGCGGGTCCATACGAAGGAAGGCTGTTTTATAGCGATGGAGAAAGCATTTTCGGAGTAAAGCTGATCAATAAGTCCCCGGTGTTCTACAATGCCGGCCGGTCGAATCCGGTTGCCCGCTTCGATCTTATCGGCCATGGGATGTATATTGCGCAGACGGACGGCAAGCTGATCGCGATGGATTTGTTAAAGGCGGAGCCTGTAGCGCAGCTTCAAACATACGCCCGCGTGTTTGGGCCGACCTTTTCGGCTGACGGCATGATTGTGGTGCAGACTAAAGGCAAGCTGCTTGCTTTTCCGGAGCCGAATAGCCTGAAGGCGGCTAAATAACGAATTCGGCGTTGCAGTCATGATTCAGCCTACCTTTTATCCAATTGCCGTTTGACCTTGTTTAATTCCTCGCTTAACGTGTTTATCACTTGAGAGTGTGATTTTATTTGTCTCGCCATTTTCACAAAGGTAAATACGATCGGAATATGGATTTAACATTATTATGATTTTATTAATTGTTACAATTATAGTAGGACTTTTAAGCGCAGTAGTCTTTTTTCGGCAAATTCTAAATGGAAAAAATACATTAATAATAGAGATGGAAGCGAGGATCTGAAAATGGAGAGTTTTACGAAAAACAAGAAATCTAAAGCGATGATTGATGGCATGATCGAGAAGGCTTTTGCCGGTTTGAGAGCAATAAGTATTGAGGAACTATCGGAAGGTTTCTTCAATGCGGCCTACTTAATAGAGCTATCCAATGGCCAAGAGGTGGTATTAAAGATTGCACCGCCTGAAAATACTATTGTCATGAGTCATGAAAAAAATATGATGTTTAGTGAAGTACAGTCCATGCGGTTGGTCGCCGAAAAAACGGGTGTGCCTGTAGCATCCGTTCTTTTCTATGATAATAGTCATGATGTATGCGAAGCGGATTATTTCTTAATGGAGAAAATGCCGGGCAATAGCTATCATTCGCTGTTAAAGGAACTTAGCGAGGCGGAAAAGCAAAGCATTGAATATCAAATCGGTCAATATAATTCGCAAATAAATACGATTGTAGGAGATCGATTCGGTTATTTCGGTCAACCGGAGAAACAGGGCTCTGTTTGGTTTGATGTTTTTAAAAGTATCGTGCAAGATGCAATTCATGATGCGAATGCGCTCAATATTGATTTACATACGGATACTCGGAACTTGATGGAGCTATTGGACCGAGATAAGGTATATTTCGATGAAGTAACCAAGCCAAGGTTAGTTCATTGGGATTTATGGGCAGGAAATGTTTTTATTGAGAATGGAAAAGTGACAGGGCTCATCGACTTCGAGAGATGTTTATGGGCAGATGAGTTAATGGAAGTCGGATTCAGATCTTTTGCGAATAATCGTCATTTCCTGGGCGGATATGGCATTCGGGAGCTCGCTGATAAACAAAAGATCAGATCCCGATGGTATGATATGTATTTATTTCTGATTTCAGCGTTGGAATGCGATTATAGACGATATGATGACAGAGGTGTGTACGATTGGGCCATACGCATGATAAAAGAAGGCATTGAGTCCATAAACAACAACGATTTATAATGTTTATATCTTAGCAAAGGTCGTTATGCTAACGAGTACGATGAAAAAGCGCGGCAGTCTGACGTCATGTTTAGTATAAGTGACCGAAACAAAGATGAACCGATTATAAAGAAAGCTATATTCAAACCCATTTATATTGTGTAAAATACAATTGTACAAAACATAAAGGAGGTGGAAGCGATGAACATCTACGATTTCAGCGCACAAACAATCAAGGGCGAGCAAAAGCAGCTTGCCGATTATCGCGGCCAGGTGCTGCTGATTGTCAATACGGCGACGAAATGCGGCTTTGCTCCTCAGTTCAAGGAGCTTCAGCAGCTTTATGAGAAGTATAACGACCGCGGCTTCAGCGTTCTCGGCTTCCCCTGCAATCAGTTTCAGAACCAGGAGCCGGGCAGCGACAGCGAGGTTGAGCAGGCTTGCCAGATCAATTTCGGCGTCACGTTCCCGCTGTTCGCCAAGATTAACGTCAACGGGAAGGACGCGGACCCGCTGTATAAGTATATGAAGAGCAGGACGACCGGACTCCTGGGCTCGTCGATCAAGTGGAATTTCACCAAATTTCTCGTTGATGGGGAAGGGGAGGTCGTCAAACGTTACAGCCCGACTACCTCGCCGTTGAAAATTGAAAGCCGGATTCAGACGCTGCTGGGTTGAGAAGCGGATCCGGTCTGGACATAAGAACCTGAAAGTTTGCCCGGTTGGAAGCATAACTCGAATACGGCCCGGCCGGAACATAAGACCTGCCTGCCTCAGAGCTGCTGCTCCGGCACGATTCTCTCACTGTGCGTATAAACATTCATTTCAAGGCCCCGGATAAACCCGACGCAGGTGATGCCGAGGTCCGTGGCTAGATTCAGCGCCAGATCGGTGGGGGCGGATTTGGATAAGACGACGCCCACGCCTATCTTGGCCGCCTTCAGCACCACCTCGGAAGAGAGCCTGCCGCTGAAGGCGATGATATTATCGGCGTTATGAAGACGGTTCTGCAGAGAATATCCGAACAGCTTATCAAGGGCGTTGTGCCTCCCGATGTCGGTGCGCACCGCAATAAGCCCGGTTGGCGTGGACAGCGCGGCATTATGTACCCCGCCTGTGCTGTGAAACTCGGCAGAGCTTTCCTGAAGCCGCTGCATGATACGGGTGCATTGCGGCGGAGATACCCTGATGCGGCTCATCGAGGTCCTGGCGGTACGAACGTCATTGTGAAAATAAAACTGGCGGCTCTTGCCGCAGCAGGAGCCGATAAATCTCCGGGAGTAGTACTCTTTGCCCGACGATTGCTTCCGGTGAAGCTTCACATCGACAATGCCGCGATTCTCGTCGATGCTAAGCGACTCTATGTCCTTCGCAAGCCGGATAACGCCCTCGGATGCAAGGAATCCGAGTGCCAGCTCCTCCAGATCGGAAGGGGAGCAGACAATTGTAGCGAATTCTTCGCCATCAAGCCGTAAGGTTAGCGGATATTCTGCCGCGATCTCATCCTCCTGCACCGAGGAGACGAGATTATTGTATTTGCATATCGGCCATCGTGTCGTTATATCAGGCAGCAAAGCTTTACCTCCATCCCCGTCCCTCGGTTAAATTCAATTCGTTTCCGTCTCAAGCTCTGCAATGCGCTTTTCCACATAGCGGGTGTCTTTGAGGGCATGATAGGTCTCTGCTTTCTCCAGCACAGCCGCCGTATTATATTCCGGTATCCCGGCAAAAGGCTCATATATCCCTTTCTGCATGAGCACGTTGCCCTCCGGCCAGCAGAGCTCCAGATTGCCGGGCGCAACATCCGCAAGCTTCGCCCTGCCGTGAAAGGTGCCCAGCCGGTTGTAGAGCACGACAGCGTCACCGTCTGAAACCGCAAGCAGGTCCGCGTCCGCCCGGCTGATCAGGACGTCGTATCGGTCAGCGCTATTAAACGGATCGGTCTCGTCGTAGATCATGGAATTGAACTGTTTGCCCCTGCGGGTCGTCACGGAAAAGTATCCCTCGGGCCTGCGAAGTTCCGGAAGCTCTACCGGAATCAGATTGCCCCGGCCGTCCGGAGTCGGACAAACACCGTCCTCGCACAGCCAGGCGCCGCCCCATTGAAACACATCTCCTTTAGCTTTGAGATGCTGAATACCGTCATAATAAGGAGCGGCAGCAGCGATTTCCTCCCGAATGGACCGGGCATCCTTGAACGCGATAAGCTGCCGCTTCTCCGGATATACTCTGGCGGCTAGATCGCAGTATATATCCCACTCCGCGCGGGCTTCCGGCATTCTCGGGCCGGCAATCTCGGGTGAGAAATAGACCATTCGTTCCGTTGAAGTGGACGTTCCGCCACCCGGCTGCTCGTAACGGGTCATCGCGGGCAAGACGACGACCGCCTCGCGCGCATCAGCGAGCGTCGATGTGTTGAGCACGATATCCTGGTGCACCCGTAAATCAACTGCCTCCAAGCAGGCGCGGACAAATTCGGGCTCCGGCATCGTCTCCAGGAAATTGCCGCCCGATGTATAGAAAATCTTCAGCTTGCGCTCATGATCGCTTGGCAGCAGCGCGTTCTCCAGCGATACGCCCACGATATCTCCCTGCCATCGCGACAGCTGAAACCCCCAGATGCGCTCCATCCGTGCAATATCAGCTTCCTTGAATTCCCCTCCGGGGAGGCTGAACGGGTCGGCGCCCATTTCTCCCGAGCCCTGCACGCCGCTATGCCCGCGGATCGGCATCAGACCGCAGTGCTCGCGGCCGAGAAATCCACGCAGCAGCGCCAGATTGGCTACCTGCGATATGTTGTCCGTGCCGAAGCGGTGCTGGGTGAGCCCCATGCTCCATACGAATACCGCCGAGCCCGCGCTGGCAAGCAGCCCGGCAAATTCCTCCATGCGCGCCTGCGTCAGCCCGGATGACTTCTCAAGCAGCGCCCAGCTCTGACGCTCCACATGGACTCTTAGCTCCTCATATCCGTTCACATGCTCGCGCACGAAATCATGATCGATCGCTGAACCGGGACGGGATGTCTCCATCGCGAACCAATGCTTCATCACGCCGTGCATGAACGCGATATCGCCGCCGATATTCACCTGATAGAAGTCATCGGCAATCTTCGTCCCGAAGAGGGCCGATTCAGGAATCGAAGGTACCCAGTATCCATCCATAGCGGGTTCGCGGTAAGGATTAATGACGATAATCTTCGTCCCGCGCCGCTTGGCCGCATACATATATTTCGTGGATACCGGCTGGTTGTTCGCGGCCACGCTGCCCCAGAAGACAAGAACATCGGTTCCGATCCAGTCCTTATAATTGCAGCTGGATGCCCCTATACCGACGGAGCGTTTAAGCGCAGTCTTGGAGGGCGAATGACAAATGCGCGAAGCGTTGTCGATGTTGTTGGTCCCGAGAAAACGCGCGGTCTTGGCGGCCGTATAATACGATTCGTTCGTAATGCCGCGCGCGGTCAAGTAAAAAGCGAGCTGCCTCGGGTCGAGGCTGCGGATGCGTCCGGCGACGAGCTCCAGCGCTTCATCCCATGTCGCCTTGCTGAAGCGGCGTTCTCCTTTACGGCGGATGAGCGGGTAGGGCAGCCTGCCCAATTTGCGAAGCTGGGCGCTGTCAAGCTTCCGGAGCTCATCAATATCGGCGTGCAGGATATCGGGCTTTATCCCCGGCATCGTACTCAGCCGCAGCAGATTCAGCCGGGTCGTACACAAGTGGGGGCCATCCAGCGTCTGGTCGTACAGGCCGGCAACCCCGAGCGCGCAGCCGTCGCAAACACCCTGCGTCAATATGCGGTAAGCGTAAGGCAGGTTATCCCGATTATCGATCATCACCTTCATCGTATCGCGGATGTGATGCGGTTTTACCCGGCCGAGGCCGAATGGAATCCTGCTCACCCACAGCTTCGGGTCCGGCTTGCCGGGCAGCTTGATCGGACCGGAATGCTTTGTTTTACCCATTTTTGACCTCCAAGTAGGCCTCAGTATCGCGGCAGGAAATAAAAAAACCGCCGGGAGGGATTATTTTTCGGGAAGAAAAATTCATCGTCTCTTAGCGGTTAGTCTCCTGCAGGTTCGCTGCAATGCCGTTCAGTTCTTCCCTAATCTTAACAAGAAAGCGTATTCGTAGCAAGAACCTAAATCGATTCGCAATGCTCCTGATACAAGGGGATAAAAAATTGACAGGCGGAAAGCGCCTATAAAATTCTGACCCCCCTATATCAATTTTTGATAGGCGTACTTCTGTGGATAACAACCTTCGATGTCCCAGCTTTTTCTTGCTGAACTACCCGGCAGTAATGCGTAGTAGCAAAGGTTCAATCTGTTCTTATGATTTTCCACAATCGTTCAAGGAGATATTGGCTTTGGGCAAAAAGGTAGATTATAAAAAAGGTTATAAGCAACTTTATATGCCAAAACATTGCCGGAAATTGTGGAAGTGCCGCGGATGCCATTTTTTATGGTCAGTGGTTCCGGGGACTACCCATAAACAACGGATACGATGGGAGTTAAATTTGCCGCCTTTTTATTAGGGCGGTTTTCTTTTGGTCAAATATCAACATTATGGATGCTTCCTCAGTGCTCCGCCACGGTTAAAGTGTGCTCAAGCTTGGATACAGTCGCAGGCGATCCGGTATAAACGACCAGCTTAAGACCGGCGTCCGCGCCCGCCCGAAGCGTAATATAATTGAACTCCAGATGCCCGAATACCGGGTGGTTCATCTGCTTGTGACAATCCGGGGGTTCCATTACATGGCTGACGCCGAGCCGGTCACAGCCGCGGAAATCATTCCGCTCGTCGGCGGGACAATCGCCAAGGAGGCCTACGACAGGCCACTGGAGCATCCGTGGGACAGCACTGTCGATATTACGAAAATCCGCAGCGAGCTCGGTTATGAGGTTTCCAACGCTGCGCTTCGCTTCCGAAGCGGGCGCACTTTAGGTTCGGTAAATAACCATCAGGGCCGCATTATTGCGGCTCTTTTTTTGATGTTAGAAGGACGTGGCTTCCAGCCGAAAAAAATAAATTTCCCTCTGATTATGTCAGAAATCGGGTCCTGCTTAAGTCTATATAATAGACCGGCAGCCCTATCTATTGTCGGTGCAGTGTATTTGCAAATCAAATGATGAAAGGGTGTTGAGCGGGATGGCGGTTTATAGGGGTAATGGCGCATATTGTTATTCGAATTCTGTTTCCATGTTATTGTCAGCGATTGGTGAGGACATTTCTCCTGCCTTTATTGAAGCTGTGACCGGGTTCGCACTGGGAGCCTCTTTAGAGAGAAACGACATACTGTTTTTTGACAACTGCTTGAGCAGTCCCGAGAAGGGCATTAGTATTGCTTTTAAAACTTTAGGCTTCGACGTAATCGAGAAAGCGAGCAAGATTGATGAGCGAATTCCATTGGATGAATTAAGACAAGACCTTGCCCGTTCGCCGGTACTTCTGGGACCTCTCGATATGGGTTATCTTACTTATTTGCCTAATCACCGGTTTCTCGGGGGTTGCGATCATTATGTCCTGGCATTGGAGATGAATGAGACAGACATATTGCTGCACGATCCGGCAGGGTACCCTTTTGTGAGGCTGTCATTAGAGCAGCTGGAGCCTGCATGGAGAGCTGAAAGAATAGCCTGGAGCTGCGGCGCTTACCGCTATTGGACATCTCCGGTAAGAACCTCGAATCCTGATGCGGACGAAATTTACCAACGGGCTGTCCGTTTGTTTATATCTGCCTATAAGGAGCAGCATGTGGCAGCCGGCGAGCATAATATTGTGGGAAAAAGAGCGATATTGTCCAAGGCGGACCAAATAAGAAACGGCACCATTACAGACGGAGAAAAGGGGCATTTGCTGCATTTCGCTTTCTCATTGGGGGCGAGACGGGCGCTTGACTTCTCAAGCTTCTTCCAGGGGCGGGACGACGGGTTGGCAGAATTGAAAGAAGAGCAGGCAAGGCTGTTCGGGCAATGCCATACACTGGCAGCCTCCGACGATTGGGTGGGAGCAGCCGATATGCTTGAACAGCTCGCTCATATTGAGCAGGAAATTGAAACGGCGATCTTGGCTGCCGGTGGGAGCTGAACAATCACGAGGGCGAGGCTGCAGGCAGGCAACGGCAGCCTCCTTAACCCGACAAGGCAGAAAAGTTTAACAAAGGAACCAAGATAATCAGTAACAGAGCATCTCGGCGCCCGTCCGCGCCGTCACCCGCATTGGCGCAAGGTCCTTATAAGGACCTTGCGCTGATTTTAATTACGGACTTAATTTACCAAATTACGCAACTTTTTGGAGTTAGTTGAGTCAATACGATGGTGGCTGTTTCGATGCAGCGCGGATTATACATAACGTAAAGGAGTCGAGCATGAATCAAATCAGATGGTTGGTACAGGTATGGTTAGTCCTCATTCTTTTTGTCGGCGCCGTCCCCGCGCTCTCAGCGGAGACAGTCTCTTCGGACAATCAACTGGTTCTGAAGAAGAACAGCAAGTCGATGACGTTTAACGGCGGCAAAGCCCTGCAGGCGGCCCAGCCGCTGACGGTCAAGAACGGTTCCTCCTACGCGGCGCTCAACGGCCTTGCCGGCCCGTTCGGCTATAAGCTGTCGTATGCGGCGGCGACCAAAGAATCGATTGCGTCCAATGGAACGATCGAGCTTCGCTTCAAGCCGGGAAGCCGCACGATCATCTTGAACGGCTCGCCTGTGGAAGGCCCGGGTCCGACGTTCATCCTAAAGGGCTCGCTCATGGTTCCGCTCCGCATGTGGGCGAACCTGACGGGCAGCAAAATTTCCGTCAAGGGCACGGATACGGTCATTACCTGGAAAGGCGCGCCGAAAGCGGATTTCACGGTGCAGCCGGATGTGATCTACGCCGGACAGACGGTCGTCACCTATCTGGTGGACGGGGCTCCGTCCGTCATGGATCCGTCCAATGAGAACGAGGTGTGGGAAGGCCGCCAGGACGTGTTCCTGGAGTCCGGTCCGCATACGGTCACTCGCCGCGTGAAGAACGAGTACGGCAGCTGGAGCGAGCCTTACAGCGTCACTATCGACGTGCAGATGCCGAATCAGCCGCCGGTGGCCGATTTCATGGCCGACAAGCCTGTATACCGGATTGGCGAGCCGGTTCTGCTGACGGATACAAGCACTGATGACCGCAGCAGCATCAAGTCGAGCAAGTGGAGCGGTTCGGTTCCGACCGGATTTAAGCCCGGCGTTAAACCGCTTGCATACTTTGAGCCCGGGAACTATTCGGTAACGCTCGAGGTGCAGGATGAGGAGGGCTTGACGAATTCGGTCTCCAAGACGATTGCGGTCACGTCCGAGGTGCTGTATACGCAGGAGGAATTCGATCTGCTGTTCATGCCGGCCGGCGAGAAGTATGCGATGGATGGCTCCGAGGTGCTCCACTATCCGACGGTGACATACGAGTCCGTCAACGACCCCGCTCAGCTAGTGAACAGCAACAGTCCGGAGCGGTGGGTGACGACAGGCCTCGCTTACCGGTCGCAGCTGACGGGCAAGGCGAGGTTCCTGTTCTACAATGAGAATGCGACGGGCTACCGGGTCAAGATGCATCTGATCGCAACGAACACCAGCGGTCTCTCCGCGAAGGTCGGCGTCGGGGCATGGGGCCAGGGCGGACCGGATAAAATTTCAGTCAACTCCGGCAAGATGGCGGCGGTTCGATACCTGGACGCGGTGAACCGCAATACGCCGGTAACGTATACGACGCTTGCAGCCGGGGAATCGACGATTCTGCTGCCGGAGCTGTCGAACGTGCCGATCAAGCAAGGCGAAGTGTATTCCGCTTATGCGGACATCGTCTCGGATAAGGAAATTACGTACCGCATCGTCGTGCTGTGGGATACGGAGGACCCGAAGGCGCTGTTCGGCGCGCTCGATTCCATCCAGCCGATGCCGCGGGACACGGATGCGAATGGGAAAAATCTGCACGTCCGAGGTACGTTTTTCTACGCGGATCGCCACATCGAGATCAGCGAGACCCAGCTGGGACAATCGGCGGAACGGATTGTGCTGGGAGACAGCAAGGTCGATAAACTTCTGGACGGCATCGATGAAATGACGGGCAATCTGGAATACAATCATGGCAATTTCGGCGTACTATACCGCATGAGGATCAATGTTGCGCCGAACACGCTGATCGGGCTGAACGCGCGCGGCGGCGAATATACCGGCGCGTTCATCGTAAACGGCGGGCTCGTGCAGGTGACGAACACCAGCATTCTGAAGAATCCGAACGAGACGGTGGTTCTGTACCGCACCGGCGTGACCTCGGAGACGGTGGATATCGTCTTCACGATAGCCTCGGCCAGCAACACGCCGATCAATATAGTGTTCCTGCCGATGCCGGAGAGAAGAGCGTAAGCGGGGCGGTAAAGAAAGATAAGGGTTATTAACTTACAAGAAGTAAACAAAAATCACAGATGACTATCGGAGCAAGAATGTAAGTCAAGTTTATTGTGAAGAATACAAAGGCTGCCTCATGGCAGCCTTTGTTTCGTCGTTTCAGTTCATAGCTTTCAACTTGCGGATCCACGGGCCACCCTTCATGTATCCCCTTTAGTTAGAAAAAAATTATTTCTTTATTCTAAAATGGACGAGCCTTCCTGCTTCTAACCCCCGGGCTACGATAAACATAAACGCCGTTTTTTTCGTTCGTGTCGAAGGCATATGAAAAAAATTGAACTCCAGCGGCGACTTATTACGTATACCTATTGCGGGGCAAGTAAATTTTACTACCTAGAACGTTGTTGGCTGTCTTTACTTACCAAGGTGTTGAGAGGAGAATTCAAGTTGGAATCATTGTGGTTAGAGTATGCGTGGGCGTTACTCATTCTTATCGGTTTGGAGGGATTGCTGTCGGCTGACAATGCGCTCGTATTGGCGGTCATCGCAAAGCATTTGCCGGACGAACAGAAGAAACGAGCCATCAACTATGGAATCATTTTGGCCATTGTCTTTCGTTTTGCCGCTCTGTTTGCGATTTCCTTTATCGCAAATGTCTGGCAGGTGCAGGCAATTGGTGCGGCTTATCTTCTATACTTAGGATTAAAGCATATCATCCAAGCGCGGTTCGGCAAGAAGAATGAGAATATTCACGCGGACCTAAAGCAAGAAGCCGCAGGGAAAGGCTTTTACCCTACAGTAGGAAAAATTGCACTGGCAGACCTCGCCTTTGCAATTGATTCCATTCTTGCTGCGGTTGCGCTTGCGCTTGGACTGCCAGACTCTCCGCTTGGCGATTTCGGCGGTATGGACGGTGGACAATTTATTGTAGTGGTGCTTGGCGGAATTGCCGGCTTAGTTTTAATCAAATATGCAGCAACTTGGTTTGTAAAGCTTCTTGGTGAGCGGCCAGCGCTTGAGACAACGGCTTATGCAATCGTTGCGTGGGTTGGGGTAAAGCTTGCGGTAATTACGCTTGCCCATGAGGATATTGGGGTTTTGGATACTCATTTTCCACATAGCACGGGCTGGACCGTCGCCTTTTATGTTGTCTTGGTGGCGATAGCCCTTCTTGGGTGGTTTGCCCCCAGCAAGAAACCTTCTAAGGCAAACAATGCCTAATCGAAGAATCATCCTGAGTAGTTGAAATTGGGAAAATATCTTCGTAGTGTATTTACACCAAGCAATGAATAACACAAAACGCAGCTGATCGCGTTCGGATCGCTGCGTTTTTTTATCTGCGTATAAAAAACTTCTCCGTCCGGTGCAGATGTTCATTTTCAGCGCCTCCCACAAGGATATGTGCTAATATGGGTTAAAGCAAGGTGAGGACGTGAGCATGATCCAAGCGGCTGAGAACATAAGAAAGAGCCCCCTTCTATGGAGGCTGATTTTTGGCTTGAAGCTCATCTTTGATTTAGCTTTAACCGGTGTTTTTTATTTTGAACATTCGATTACGATTTTCTGGAGATTAGGCTTTGTTGTCATCTCACTGCTGATTTAAAGGATCAATTACTTACTACATTCCGGAAGAAAGTGCGGATATCACTTATCATTAAATCCGGCGCATCAATCGCTGCGAAATGAGAGCCTCTGTTGAATTCACTCCAATGCACAATGTTGTTGCTCTGCTCCGCATAACGGCGAATCGCAACGTCGGATTGCTCGAAGACGGCAACGCCTACAGGAGTTGGCGATGGAGCCTTGGGTGCCCAGGCAGCTGGATCGTGTGCTCCTTCATAATACATCCGGGCTGAAGAGTTGGCCGTTCCGGTCAGCCAGTACAGCATAAGATTGGTTAAGAAACGGTCCCTGTCAACAGCCCCCACATGATCTCCGAATCCATAGAACAATTCGGATGTCCAGGCGAGCAGACCGACTGGAGAATCATGGAGCCCATAAGCCAGTGTTTGTGGTCTTGTCGATTGAATCATGTTAAAGCCGAACCGCTGGCTCATAAATTGACCCAGACGCGCGAGTCGGGCTTTTTCTGCTTCTGTAAGTGAGGAGAGCACGTCTTCTTCAACCTGACCCATTGGGATGAAACCCATCGTGGCAGCGTTGACGTGGACGCCGGAAACTTGGTTTGCCGCTATGCGGCCTATTTCCGGGGCGATCATCGCGCCCATATCTCCACCTTGTACGCCGTAGCGTTCATAGCCCAGCCGATTCATTAATTCCACGAAGGCTTTGGACGCGCGGCCGGATGTCCATCCTGCCTCAGTCGTGGGACCAGATAAACCAAAGCCCGGAATCGACGGTATTACGAGATGAAACGCGTCTGCCGCATCGCCACCATACGAGGTTGGATCCGTTAGCGGTCCGATAAGATCCAGAAACTCAACTGGTGATCCGGGCCACCCGTGAATGAGCAGGAGTGGCATGGCATTCGGCTCAGGGGATTGGATATGGAAGAAATGGACATTAGCACCGTCAAGTGTAGTTGTAAATTGCGGGATCTCGTTAAGGCGTGCTTCCTGCTTACGCCAGTCAAATGCCGTTCTCCAATAGTCCGCCATCTCTTTCACAAAAAGAAGCGGTACACCATAATTCCATCCCGTTCCCGGAATCTCGTCAGGCCATCGTGTTAAAGACAAACGAAGATTAAGGTCGTCCAGCTCGGCTTGCGAAGTTTCGATTTGATAAGGGTGGATTTCACCTAAGCTTGAGTTAAGGGTATCAGACGTTTTCATGATTTAGTTCCTCCTAAAGTGTGTTGTTGACTTATATTCTTATTGTAGATCCCTCTCCCTGACAACAGTATGTCAGGAAGAAAATAGTAATTTCTGATAAGATAAAAGAAAGGCGATAGCTTCAACAGGGGAGAGATCGATTTGAAAATACAGCGTCTGCTTGGCATTACAATGGTGTTATTAAGTCAGCGCCGGGTTAACGCCCAAACGCTTGCGGATAAGTTCGAGGTATCGCTTCGGACGATTTATCGTGATTTGGAGACTATTAATACTTCAGGCATTCCTTTAGTCTCGTACACCGGAAACGACGGGGGATACGAGATCATGGAGCAGTTCCGTATTGATCGGCAAATTGTGACGTTTGACGATTTGCAGTCGATTCTGGTTGCGCTAAAGGGCGTGCAAGCATCGCTTAACGATCAGGAGATGGATGGTTTATTGGCTAAAATCAAGGCGCTAGTGGCGAGGTCGGAGCAAACCCAGATGGAAGAGGCAGGCGAAACGCTTATTTTCGATACGAACCTGTGGTATGGAGGCGGATTAAAGGACAAATCCATACTAGCCTCGCTGCGTCAAGCATCGAAGAACAGGACGGTTGTTTCATTCCTGTATACAAATACGGATGGAATCGGGGAACAGCGGGAGGTCGAACCTATTGGGCTTGCCTGGAAAGGCTACGCTTGGTATTTGTACGCCTACTGCAGGCTGCGCAATGACTACCGCACTTTCAGACTCTCGAGAGTAAGCGGCTTACGGGTCCATATGGAGCATTTCACAAACCGGGGCGTTCGAATGAGTGAGCTTGACGCGCGATGGGGAAATCAGGAGACCGGCCCTTCCGTACCGCTTTTGCTGCATTTCCGCTCCCATTTAAGAGTGCGGGTGGAGGAAGCCTTCGGTCTGGACAATGTCGAGATTCAGGAAGATGGGTCGCTGCACGTCAGAGTCAGCTATCCAAATAATCATTGGATGTACGGCATGATACTCAGCTACGGCCCGGATGTTCGCGTGCTTGAGCCTGCTTTTGTGGCAGACAGGATTAGAAACCAAGGGGAGCAGATAGCTAATAATTATAAGCATGAAATCGTCAGTCGAACCTGTGGAATGGAACGGACATAAACTTGAGTCAACTAGAGGATGAATGAATCCACCTGCTTGCGGGATTGCTCCAATTAACAATTTATGTTGTTGAACATACAGAGTGCTCGCTATGTTTTATCGGTGGGAGTGAAGGTGAGGGATTCGGGTGAAAACTACGCGGGAGACTATCATTCGCGTCTCGTTTCAGCTTTTTCTGAGAAAAAGCTTCAAGGAAGTTACTATAAAAGAGATCGTAGAAAACGCCGGAGTGTCACAAGGTGCATTCTTCCACTATTTTAAGACAAAAGACGAGTTGTTTCTCGAAATTGTGGAAAATGCTCTGCAGACTGTTCTCGAGGTACATTTGAGCAAACTCGACCGGAGTTCCCTTCACAATTATTATCATGACTATATCGAGTGGTTGACTGGGGAAGGTCGTGATTTCGATTTGAACTACTTCTCTTTGTTCTTTGACGCTTTAAAGCTGTTCCCGCATTTTCGGGAGAAGCTGGCTGAGACCCAACAAGAGGAGTTGGATGCTTGGGTGAAAGTAATTCACGTTGCCAAAAGCAAGGTGAAATCCTAACTTCCATGAGCAGCGAACATATTGCAAAGATGTTCGTTTCTTCTTCCGATGGAATCGGCATACGAAGCATCCTGGCAGGAAACGACGGCCTCTCGATGAAGCGTAATTTGTTGGAATTGTGGGATGGGTTTTATTCGGAGCTAAAAGCATAATTTTTTTAATCAAAACGTAGCGAGCACTCGGTATGTTTGCCAAATTTCTCAAAATGAGGAGGTTGTACCAATGAGTATCGAAATAAACAAAATTCATCATGTAGGGCATGTTGTCTATGAAATGGAAACGGCGTTGGAACTGTATCGAAAGCTAGGCTTCGTATGCCAGCCGCCTGCCTACCCGATGATGGCTGGGCAGGAAGGCGAGACACCTAAACCCTTCGGAGCGGCTAATGCGCATATCGCATTTGTTGACAATTTTATTGAAATCGTAACGGTCGTGCGGGAGGGTGGGAGAATTCCTGACGATGCCCATTTTGTATCGCTTTCGGCGCCTCCAACTGCACTCTCCCGAATCATCGCTTCGATTAACCGTACTGTTGTCACTATCTCTCGCTGTCTGGCTCGCTTCGAGGGAATGCATATTTTGGTCTTCTCCTCCTCCGATGCGGTCTCATCTGCGGCTCGTCTGGACCAGGAAGGAGTCGGACACGGAGGTGTTCTCACCGTGCAGCGTCCCGTGGAGACGTCGTCCGGTACGCAGCTTGTTCCTGTGCGCTTGCTCGAAATTGATGATGAACATGTTATCGAAGGACGGTTGGCATTCGCTGAAAATCCACCATTGGACGCTTTGCAGACACAGATCAAAACAGATCATCCGAATGGGGCAACCGAGTTAGTCGAAGCAATCCTGTGTACCGGGGATGGAGAATTCGATCCATGTGTGGCACGGTATCGACTTTATTTGGGAGTCGAGGCGCGAACAGAGGGGGAGGCACGCGTGTTTGATCTCGGCGGCGGGCGCATTACGATCATTCCAGATTCCCGTTTAACCGATCTGCTTCCGGGAGAAGCCCTCCCTTCTTTACCGGGATTTGCCGGATATACAGTAAAAGTGCGCGACCTTCACGCCACCCGTCGGCATCTTGAAGCGCACGGATTTCCGATGATCGAGACGGCGAGAGGAGATGTTGTTGTACCGGGCGCCTCCCTTCTCGGGACGGCTATTATTTTCAGGCAAGACTAAGTATTTGACAATAAATTTGGAGTTATGGGGGTTCTGCAGCGTTTACTGGGAGTAATACCTAATAAAGAGGAAATCACACAATAACAAAGAATTAATATGCAGAGAGAATGCTCCATTTCAGCTATTCTCCCTTTATCCTTTTATAAGGGGATCGTACAAGGTATGTTATTGGAAAAATTATTTCTTAACGTCCTTATCGTCTTAGCTCCAGTATTAGTGTATACAGCGTTTGGTGACCGATCGCGGTACTCCAAATCTCCTTATGCGATGGGCCTTTTGTATGGAATATCGTCTTCTCTATGCTTGATTTTCTCATACTACGCACTGGATTTATACTGGGATCTCAGATATGTCCCGCTTGTGATTTCAACGTTGTACGGTGGGCCGATTGCGGGTAGTATAAATTACCTAATGATCTTGGCTACCCGGACATATCTTGGCGGGGATGCGTTATTGTTTGGATTTATAAGTATTACGTTAGCGTTTTTGGGACCCTTATTATTCGTCAAGAAAATCGCTGGTCTAACCGGGCGCCGGCGAATAAGAGCGGTGGTCCTCATTTCCGTTTTCCCCTCAGTTGTAATGATGCTTATATTAATTTCATATACACTCCTTACGCAGGTTGAAAAGCCCTTGGATTTTGAGCCCATCCAAGCAGTTTTGCTTTTTGGATTAATTCAAACATTAGGGACTTGGTTATCTTGCACACTCCAGGAATTTAACTTTGAACGGGCTGTAATGAAAGAGGAAATTTGGCGGGCGGAAAAGCTGAAGACATCAGGTGAAGTCGCCGCATCCATTGCACATGAAATCCGTAATCCGTTGACCGTTGTTCAAGGTTTTCTACAACTCATGAGTGAAACGATTCTCGAGGGGAAAAATCGGAAATATTTGGAATTTGCGTTGGAGGAGCTTGCAAGAGCAGAGGTAATAATAGAGGATTATCTAAACTTCTCCAAGCCGAAATTGACAAAATATGAGAAGTTTTCTTTATCTGAGTTAATTGAGAATATCACTATACTGCTAACGCCGTTGGCAAGTTACAAAGGAGTACAGTTCGAGAGCCGAGTGGAGCAGCAAATTTATATGCATACCGACCGCGGTCAACTGCAGCAAGCATTAGTCAACGTCATAAAAAACGCGGTAGAGGCTTCAACGGAAAATGAGGTTGTACAAATAAAACTGGCACTACAAGGTGACCATGTTGAACTCAAAATAATTGACAAAGGTAAAGGGATGACCCCGGAAGAGGTCAAGCGTATTGGGACACTGTTCTATACTACGAAAGAAAGCGGGACTGGTCTCGGCACCTCTGTTGCAGTACGTATCATTAAGGCGATGAAAGGAAGCATAATTTATGAAAGTGAAAAAGGCAAAGGCACGGTGTGCACCATCTCTTTGCCGCTGGAAGTACAAAAAGGCTTGTGAATTCACTGATTTCCATCCGGCACCGGCGAATCGGAACCCGGCAATGGTTTAATCGCATAAACGCATTTCTTGCCGCCCTTCGCCTTGCATTCCAGCTGCTCCACTTCGGCGCCCAATAATTCGCGGAACAAGGACAATTCGCTGCTGCACGCTTTATTATATTGATGGGCAATGTCGTGAATGGGACAATTGTATTCCGTCAGCATGTAGCTTCCCGTTTGTGCATCCTTATGCCATTCCGCCATATAGCCCCGGTCATCCTGGATTCGCGCAAGCTGCTCAACAAGCTGCTCGAGCGAAGATCCCCGCACTCGCTCCCCGTAGTTCTCCTTAAGCCGTTCCTCCCTCCGGTCGAAGAGGAGATCGACGGTCTCTTCGCCCTGAAGGTCGCGGAGGTCATTCAGAAATCCCAATGAGATTTCCGCATAGTTGCGGGGAAATTCTTTCTCGGCGTCTCCGGTAAGAGAGTATGCATTGACGGGGCGCCCCATTGATTGGCGGATAAGCCGCGGCTCGATCAAGCGGTCCTTCTCCAGCGAGTGAAGATGCTTTCTGACGGCTATATCGGATATTTTCAAATGCTGCGCAATTTCATTGGCGCTCAAGGTGCCTTCTTTTTTGAGCATGTGAAGTATTTGCTGTTTGGTCGAAGCTTCCTTGGCCATTTTCTCTCACCTTCAATATCGTTTAAATTTCCTGGCTGATGCCTTTGCAATTAACTCTATTATAGTCCATAATTCGTCAGCCGCAAGAAGAAACGGCTCCCGCGCCGCACGAACCATAGCGTGAGGCCTTGAGCTTCGGTTCATGCGGCTTGAAGCGGCGCAGCCGTTTCTTCATCACCGGGAAAAGTCTCCGCCGTCACAGAATCAGATTCATATCGCCGAACTCGTGCCACAGATACTGCTGCCGGATCGCTTCCTTATAAGCTTCGGTAAGGGTACCCGGATCCATGAATGCCGACAACAAGTCCAAATGGCTCGCCTCCGGCTCGTGGAATCCCGTGATTAAGCCGTCCGCAACCTTAAGCTGAAAGGCTTCGTCGATCTGCAGGTTGGTCCAGCCCGACCCGGCAGCAAGCTCGCCTGAACCATCGACGGCGGTTTCCAGTGTCCGGACGACGGTAGTTCCCACGGCAATAACCCGGCCTCCAGATTGCTTCGCGCGTTTCACGGCAAGAACCGTTTCTTCGGGAACCGCATATTGTTCAAAATGGTCCTTGGGCTCCATATGCCATTTATCCCCCGGGATGTAGGACAACCCCGTATGAAGCTGCACATAAGCGATCCCAATGCCCTGCCGCTGCAGCTTGAACAGCAGCTCCCAGCTGAAAGCTCTTCCCGCTGAAGGCATTTCCACGGAACCCGGCACGCTTCCATAGATCGTCTGATAATAATCCAGGTCCCAAGGCTCGTGGACATATTCGTAGCGGACCGGTTCACCGAGCCGGTAAATCTGATCGTAGAGCATGGAGCCCGAGAGCGAAAACCGCAGCGTCACGAAAGGCTCGGCTGCGGCATATACGGATGCCTGAAGGGAGGGGGAGAAGCGCAGCACGTCGCCCAGGGAGATCCCGTCTTCGACAGCAAACGCTTCCCACGTCGACTCATCGATGCGTCTGGAGAGTCTTAATTCGACCTTCGCCTCCCGAAGCTCGCCGTCTCTCCTCCATTCCGCCTGCAGAACAGCAGGCAAGGTTCTGCTGGCATTCAACACAAGCAGATCGCCCGGCTTCAGAAACTGGCCGATATGATAGAATTTCGTGTGATGTGTGCCACCCGTTCTCCGGTCCAGCACCATCATTCTGACGAAATCCCGCCTCACGCCGCGGCGCTCCGGCGGCATCGTCGCATTAAGCGTGTCCGGCAATTCAAAGGTCATTGTGCTAGTGTTCATCTGAATTCACTCCGTTCGGATCGAATTCTTGCGCCGAGAGGCGCCGGCCATTAACGCCTTCAGACGCCTCTGAAGCGAGGTAGAGGAAGACCGGCACCACTTCCTGTGGATCCGCAAGCTCGTAATCGCAGTCCGGAACGGCCAATGCGTGCATACCCGTATCCATCTCGCCCGGATCCACCATATTGACCCGGACGCCGGTGTCCTTCACTTCATCCGCCCATATTTCGGTCAATCCTTCCAGAGCGAATTTCGAAATGCCGTACGCGCCCCAGCCTGCATAGCCGACGTTGCCCGCTTCGGACGTCACATTGATAATGGACCCGGCATTGCGCTGCAGCATGCCGGGAATGACCCGTCGTGTCACAAGAAAGGGACCAACCGCGTTTACCTGCAGTACGCGGGCGAAATCCTCCTCCGGGAAATCCAGCAGCAGCGGCATCGGACTCGGGCCGAGGATGGAAGCGTTGTTGATCAGGACATCGATACCCCCGAATGCGGATTCCGTCATCGCTACAAAACGTTCCACATCCCGGGCAACGGACATGTCGGCCTTCACCGCCAGCACTTCGGCGCCCAGCGCTTCCGCTTCATTCTTAACGGCCATTAGAGCATCTTCGCCTCTGGCGGATAGGGCGAGCTTCGCTCCTTGTTTGGCAAAGGACAGTACCAAGGCTCTTCCGAGTCCTCGGGAAGCCCCAGTTATCATCACGACTTGAGATGAAATGGTTGTCATAGCGGTTTGCTCCTCACATAATTAACTTTATGGTTATTTAAGTTATATAATACACCTTATTCTGAAAAGGTAAAGCGGGTGCGCGAATATTTTTTATGGCAGCGCTATTCTTTGAATAAAAGGATTGTTTTTAACGGCGAGATCATTCAAACTATTCACTGGAGCTTTCAGACAAAGACCTGAATAACGATCGGGACCTAAGGAGACAACGTTAAATGGAGAGAAAATGGATTTATTATCTCGGGCTTGCATTGGTTGCAGCCATCTGGGGGGCGAATTTCGGGGTAGCGCGGCTTGCGATGGACACTTTCGACCCGATTTTATTTGTATTCCTGCGTTTCGGGCTCGCGCTGCCGTTCTTCTTCCTGATACTTAAGCTGAAGGAAGGCAGTGTCGGCATACCGCTGAGAACAGCGCTGCAGCTTGCGGCAATCGGGCTGGTGGGCGTTACGGCGCTTGAAATTGCAGTTATGTATTCCATCAAATATACGACGCTTGCCAATTCATCATTGCTCAATGTTGCACCATGGCCGATATTCGCCGCTTTCTTCGCACCACTGTTCATGAAAGAGGGCATATCATCCCGTCTGGTGGTCGGCGGGGCTGCGGCGATGATCGGCGTCTGCTTCATCATCCTCGGCGGGGGACAGGGCTTTAACGTGTCCGTCGACAATATGGTCGGCAACCTGCTGGCATTTGGCGTCAGCATCATCGGGGCATTGTTTAACGTAGCATTGATGCCGCTTATGAAACGCTATTCTGCGCTTCGAGTGACCGCCTGGTTTATTTTGTTCGGTGTGGTTTTCCTCTTCCCGATGACGCTTGGCTCATGGGGGAAAGTGGCGTGGAGCTCACTGAACGTCGGACATTACTCGGCGATCGCTTACAATGTATTGTTCTGCACCGTTTTCGCATTCGTCGTGTGGAATGCATGCATGTTCAAGGTCGGCGCGGCGCGGGCCAATTTCTTCCGATATGTCGTGCCCGCTTCCGCCGTAATTGCAGGATATTTGTTATTCGACGAGCGTATTACAGGCTGGCAGCTTACGGGTGCCGTCTTCATGGCTGCGGGACTTATCTGGATCAGTCTGGAGCGTAAAAGGACGGTAATTGCCGCAGCATAAAATATATCCTCATCAGGAAAAAAGCCGCTTTGCGAACTTTGTTCGCTATAGCGGCTTTTACTTCTTTTCACTTTATTTGACCATGGCACCCGTTTTTTAAAATATTCCTTGACGGGTATATTCCTTATAGGGTATATTTAATTCAACAAAGAAACCGCATCACCAGAAGGAGGTTTCGGAATGCCAAAATGAAATTGACGATTCTGAACGGACTTGCCGATTCCAAGCGATTACAAATAGTAGAATTACTGAGTGACGGCCCGCTCAGTGCAGGCGAGATCGGGGAACGGCTTCGCATTCGACAGCCTCAGACTTCCAAGCATCTTCGTGTGCTGCTGGAAGCGGGGGTAGTGGAGGTCTATGCGGAAGCAAACCGCCGAATCTACCAGCTGCGCTTGGAACCGTTTCAACAACTGCATTCGTGGCTGGAGCGTTACCGCATCAAGTGGGAAGGCAAATTCGACAACCTGGAGCAGTTTTTGCAGGAATTGCAAAAGAAAAACAACACATAGGAGGAATCATAACATGGTACAAGGTCCGGAAATGAACAATACTATCACGGAAGTAAAAGGTCGCGAGCTGCGCATACAACGCAGTTTCCACGCACCGCGAGAGCTGGTTTGGCAAGCTTGGACGGAACCGAAGCATTTGATGAATTGGTGGGGACCCAAAGGCTTTACGATTACAATTCAGAGCATTGATGTGAAGCCAGGCGGATATTGGCGGTATGTTATGCACGGTGCTGATGGAACTAACTATGATAATGTCATTCGTTATATGGAGATCGTCTGTCCAGAGCGGATCGCTTACACCCACGGCGACAACGAGGATGAAGAGCAGTTTCGGGTAAGCGTTACGTTTGCCGGCAGCGGGACTACCACCGAGCTCACGATGCAGATGATATTCAAGTCAGATGAGGAGCTGGAGATGGCCGTCAAGCAATACGGAGCTATCGAAGGTGCTAAGTCGACACTGGACCGACTCGAAGAAGAATTGGCAATATTAGCTGAAGGAGGCGTGTAAGATGAAAAAACGTGTGATCATTTACTGGATTTTTACAGGACTGTTGGTCTTATTAATGGGGGTTGGCTCGATTCCGAACCTGATGTCTTCTCCCGAATCGGCAGCCTTATTCGAGCACCTGGGCTATCCGGCATATCTGCTCCCTTTCCTCGGTGTCGCAAAGCTGCTCGGCTGTGCAGCCATACTTGTGCCTGGGTACCCGAGAATCAAGGAATGGGCCTATGCGGGCTTAACGTTTGACTTGACGGGTGCCATGTATTCGATGATAGCCGTCGGCGATTCAGCCGTATTGTTTATCATCGGGTATGTACTCATTGCCGGTTCTTATCTCTACTACCATAAACTCGGCCGGGGCGTTACAGACGGTAAAGGATATACGAATAGTGCAGGGAATCACAGGAACTTGGCGTCCAGTCAAGCTAAAGCAGGATCAACAATAAGTTAGAGAGGGCACCAACGGCCGCTAGCTGATTAAGCTGGCGGCCGTTGGTGTCATATTTTTGCCGCAGCACTCTCCCACATTCTGGCTTTATAAGAAAAATCGAATGATTCTATAAAGAAGTGCAATGAGGGAAAAGCTCTCGAAATCGTTGACTCTCCGAATCTCATGTCATAATATATAACATATAAGGTACAGCGAACGAAAACATGAGGGAGTGCTTCCAATGAAACTGTTAACTATACTTACCGCTCTTTTTGCAATTGCAACAAAAGGTGAAAAGCATGACGAACATGTCAGCAAACTTAACGACTCGTTTGAGGGTAACGCACAATACTGGAGACCGGCTGCGGCGGTGCGAGCTAGACGGTAGTCAAACCGGCGTCAGGGTGAAGGGACCATATACTAATCATTTAATCCTTTTCCACCCAGAATTTGCTGCAAATATTTTTCAACCCTTGACTCTCGAGTTTTGGATTGTTTGGGTTCGGAAAAATAAAGAATGTATGCTCTTTGCCGTCCCGGCGTCAATGCTTCAAAAGCAGTTTTCAAGGCAGGGACTTCATCGAATTTATTTTGAAGCTCTTCAGGAATTGTGAATTCCGTCGTCTTCTTAAAATTCACTTCCAAACCGGCTTTTTCAACTTCAATGGCTTCATAAATATAGGCTCTCAAGGTGGCTTCCATTTCAACTATTTGTTGAACATTGGTGAACCGAATCTGGCGTGCCGCCTGTACATTCTCCGTTTGTTGGATTAAAATCCCATGGACATCCTTTAACAAGGCACCTTTGTGAAACAGAATCGCACAATATTCCTTAAAGCCATGTATTAAAACTATGTTTTTTTCCTCAAACGTGTAACAAGGATGCATCCACTTAAAGTCTTCGGTCAGTCCACAGTCAAGAACGATTTCTCTCAGCTTCTCAAATTCTTCCTTCCATGCTTTGGCTTTTCTTAAAAATCCGTCAACCTTAGGATTCGTTGTTAAAGTCATTCTTCTTCCTCCTCTAATAATTGTTTCAAACGCAGCATATTCGTACTCCAGAACTTGCTGTAGAAAGCGACCCAATCTTGAATTTCCCGGAGTGGAGACGCGTTCAGCCTAAATAGCGTTTCTCTGCCGACTTTTCGGTCATGTACCAATCCGGCCTCTTTAAGGATTGTCAAATGCTTCGATACCGCTGTGCGGCCCATTTGAAAATGTGCCGTTAATTCATGAAGCGGCATCTCCTTTGCCTCCGCTAACAGGCGAATCAGTCGGCGCCTGGTTGGATCTGCAATCGCGTCAAACACATCACGCAGCGGATTGTTTTCGTTCACAACACCCTCTCCTAACGTCTTTTTCAGTAGCAGAATCTAAGGGTGTACGAAGGGACCACCGTTTATTTCACCACATTCTTAAAGCTTGCGGCTCTTCGGGCGCATTGCCCACGAGGCGATATTGAGTGCAGCATATGAAAGGGGAAGGATAATATAAGACCCGTAATTACCATAATCGTTAGCAAACACATGAGATAAAGCCGCACCAGTCATTAAAAAGAAAATACCGGCGTGAACCCATTCTTTAAGCCGGGGAAAACCTGGCACGACGAGAGCGATGGCTCCAAGCACTTTCCAAATCCCGAGAATGGTCATGATGTATAATGGGTAACCAAGATTCGTCACTAACTCGACGTTTCCCCCATATTGCATCAGCTGCCCGATACCACTCATCATAACAGCTGCAGCGAGTAGTAATGTGACTGACCAATAAGCTATCATTTTCCCTCGCGGCTGGATTTGTACTGTCGCGGTTGTTTCCGTACCAATCATCGTACTCATTGAGTTTCCTCCTCATAATTGTTGATTCAAGTGAGCTATTTTCCTGCTTCAAATTTTCCAAATAACTGACTCCAATAGGACACCATTTAGTGACACTTTGATTATATGTCACCATTTGGTGTCCTGTCAACAACGTTTTTAAACCCCGCATGAAAACGTGAATTAGCATGTGTGACAATATTTTATGCCATCGGGCTTTCCGACTAAAGGTTAAAAAGCCTCGGCGCGATAATGCCGAAGCTTTCAGTTTTGGTGGGCGTGAGGACTGCTTGATTAATCTCATTCGGTTCTAGATAGCTGCCCTTCAGCTGAGCGAAGGGGGTGCCGCTCGGCAGCCCCTTTAGCACTCAACTATCGTTTTTCGTTAGTTTTATCCGCTTCGCATAATAACTATTCAAAGGACATAAGTACCTTAGTTGAAAAGACATTTAATTATTTCTGATCGTTTGCTTTTCCGCTCTCTTATTGATTATGATCCCTTGCATTTTGACAGATTTCTTAATAATGTGATCCCAATAAGGGGGCAGTTCACTCCCACCGTCCCACTATTGTCGATTTGAAATGTAATGAGGTCCATTCTAACATCAAGATGTGCTATCCGATGCAAGCCACTTTATTCAACTAACGTGCCCATTAGCTGAATAACCTTCCTGTTATTTAGATCAGCTCACTTCTTAGAATAATCATACAAGATATATCCTGTGTATCTTACATATAATCCATTTTGAATAAGTTTTTGATCTTTAAGCTGTATGCTAAAAGAAAAATCAGCATTCGGTCCATATCCAATCCCACCTATTGGTACCTTGTTCCTCACCTTATCATATAGGATTATCTCTCCTGATGATGGTGATGAGAAAGTTCCATCTTCATTAAACAACCCATTATACAAAAATTCTCCCGCCTTGTATTTCATGTTAAATGTTGCATGGAAACTAAAATATATGTCATTCCCACTAGTCCCTCTGTTCCATACATTGTCTAGAATAATAGTTGTGTTATGTATTTTAAGCAATTGTACGTTTAACTCTTTGCGCTCATTTGGTTTAAATGGAATCCAATCAGGCTTAATAAATACCTCTATTGGTACTTGTTCTTGTTGGTTGACGAGTGAGTAACCGTCGCGATTTGTAACGTTATCTAGTATGGCTTGTTGTGAATAATTCAAGTTGTAATATCTATAGAACATTAAAACCATGACTACTAATATTAAAGTAATTGCAAATACTTTTTGTCCATTATTCATAATCAACCTTCCTCATTCATGAATAAGATTACATTACCATTAAAATGAAAGCACCTACTTGTATTTTCCAATTATACGCTATACGTAAGTACAACGAATTTGTTGCGGTAAACTTCCAGTTAGTTGAGCGTCGTGCTTGTAATCTGCCAGCTTCATTTAGTGGAATATCACTCTGTCCCTGGGCTTTTCTCTCCAATATTCCAATTAGTCTCACTATGTCATATTAGACCAATACGTCTTCTTGTAATTATTAGAAATCAACTTAATAAGAAAAGGGACATATTCATATTCAATTTTCATGCCTGAAAATTGGTCGACCCCCGCTAAATTAGCGAGGGTCATTTTTATTCAATGGCATCGTATAAACCCGTCGAACGGACTGAACCCGCTCAAGGTATGTTTGTACGATGAATATATTCGTGTAACCTGATAGGTCTTCGATTCACTTGCACGAAAACAACGAAAGCCCTTGCCTCTCAATCGTCCTTGCGGTTCCAATGACCGCGCCAGTTTGAATCCGTGTTCCTTAAAGCAGCCGTGATAAAAGGAATGTGCTAACGGATGGGAGGAAATCCATCATAATAAAATCGGGGAAAACCAGAGGTTACACCACATATAGAAATCTATAATACCATATTTACCGTGTAATGTAAAGAGATGTTATCATTGCTTCCATTGTCCGGCATATGACGTTTGTCATACGCAAGATATTACATTCATGAATTACGGCAAGCGCCAGCTTTCGGTAAGATGAAATCAGATGAACGGTACTAAGCAAGCAGCTGAATTTACAGCGATAAAAACAAGGAGTGAGAGCCTAATGAAGCCAGCAATACAATTGGAGCGGGTCACGAAGGTATATAAAGGGAAAAGTGCGGTGGACAATTTGTCGCTGACAATTGAACAGGGCACTGTGGTTGCTTTGCTTGGTCCGAACGGAGCGGGGAAGACGACCACCGTATCGATGATTCTCGGTTTGCATCAGCCGACCGGTGGCAGCGTCAAGCTGCTTGGAGGCGATCCCCGGGATCAGCGGATTCGCGACCGGATAGGCGCGATGCTTCAAGACGTCAGCGTTATCGATAATCTTAAAGTATCGGAGACGATCGAGCTGTTCCGCAGCTACTATGCCAAGCCTCTTCCGCTTGAACAGCTGCTTCGCGTCTCAGGGCTTGAGGGCGAGAAGAATAAGATGGCCTCCGCACTATCCGGCGGCCAGCAGCGCCGGCTCGGGTTCGCGCTTGCGGTAGCGGGCGATCCCGAAGTATTGTTCCTGGATGAACCGACCGTAGGCATGGACGTAACGTCAAGGCAGCTGTTCTGGGATACGATCCGGGCCATGGCCGGCAGAGGCCGGACCATTGTGCTCACGACACACTATTTGGAAGAAGCGGACAGCGTAGCTGATAGAATTGTCGTCATTAATAACGGCAAGCTCATCGCCGATGGAACACCCAGTGAAATAAAAGCGGAAACGACGGGGCGCGTTATCTCCTTCACGGCCGGAGCCTCGGTTACGACGGAGTATCTCCTGGCAATACCGGGTGTTACCGACATCGAGTGGAGCGGCCGCAAGGTGAAGCTGTTCAGCGGTAATACGGACCGGCTCATTACTGCTCTCATTGAGAAGCGAGTGGAAATGCGCGATATTGAGATTCAAAGCGGTGGGCTGGAAGATGCATTCCAAGCGCTTGTACAGCAGGCAAATTAAATTAACGAGAACGAGTGGGAGGATGACGATTATGAATAACACATGGAAAGCGACACTAGCGCAGTGCAGAGCAGAGCTGCTGCGGACGGCTCGAAATAAACGGTTTGTATTTTTCTCGGTGGTTATGCCGGTTGCGTTCTTCTTTATTTTTAGCAGTACGATGGGGAATGATGCAAAAATCGGCGAGGTGGATTGGACCTCTTACTATCTCATGTCAATGACGGTTTACGGTGTAGTCGGCGCAAGCCTGACATCATTCGCGCAGCGGATTTCCAAAGAGCGCTCGCAGGGCTGGATCAGGCTGCTGCGCATTACCCCGCTGCCCACATGGTCGTATGTGTTCTCTAAAGTGGCTGCTCAGGGGATGATCAACCTGATTATTATCGTCATGATGTTTGTCATTGGCGGAATCGGCAAAGGCATTGATCTGTCCGCCGCGGCATGGGTGGAAAGCGGCCTGTGGATTTGGATAGGCGGATTTTCCTTCATGACGCTGGGCGCGCTGCTCGGCACGATGCGCAATGCGGATGCAGTGCAGGTGCTCAGTATGATCGTTTACATGGGACTGTCGGTTCTGGGCGGTCTCTGGTTCCCCACCGCAGCGATGTCCGGCACGATGCAGACCATCGCCAAATTCACGCCGACCTTCAGGCTCGGTCAAGGCGCATGGAATATAGTCGGCGGCGGTTCGGTAGATTGGGGCGGCGTCGCCATTCTCTCTGCTTACGTGCTGGTGTTTATGGTATTATCTTCATATATCATCAAAAAGCAGGAAGCGGTGTAATATGTCAAAAACGGGCGGGCGGCCTCGGACGGGACCGCCTATGCTTTTCACTTTAGTATGGTTGATTTATCTTGTATTTCCCATTTATAAAATGTTTAATTTGCCTTTCGAGCAACTGGCGGGGAGTCTGTTGCTGGTTGCGGTATTCATTGCCTTGTATGTTCACTGCTTCACGAAACGGTCATACCTGTTTACATGTGTTCTCATTCAACTGTTTATTATAGCTGTATTCTGTTTTTGGTTCGATCAAAGCTTTTTATACTTAGGTTTCTATTCCATGCCAATCATCGGGATAATGCCGACGAAGAAGAAAACGTTTATTTCCGTGACAGCGCTGATCGCTTTATTCGTGTTAGTTGGCTGGCACTACAAACTGTATGAGAACGGTCAAGCAATAATGCAGCTGCTGCCGTCAATGCTGATCATGCTTTATATACCGATCGCGCTCCGGATTAGCAGAAAATCGTATGAGCTTCGGGAGAAGCTTGTGCTGGCTAATGAAGAGATCGCGCGGCTCTCCAAAAGCGAAGAGCGTCAGCGGATATCCAGAGACCTTCATGATACGCTCGGGCATACGCTGTCGCTAATTACGCTGAAGAGCGAGCTTGCAGAGAAGCTGGTTACGAAGAACCCCGAACGTGCGATCCAGGAAGTGATGGATATTCAGAGCACTTCGCGCGCGGCCCTCAAGCAGGTCCGCGAGCTTGTATCCGGTATGAACGCGGTCACCATTCGCGATGAGTTGGTCAATGCAAAGCAAATTCTGGCCGCCGCAAATATCGAACTGAAGGTTCATGGTGATCTGACGGATGGGTCCGCTCCGCCGCTTGCCGATAATATTCTGGGAATGTGCCTGAGAGAAGCGGTCACCAATGCCGTGAAATACAGCAAGGCGCGGACACTAAAGGTAGACTGGGTGGAAGAACCCGGCCTCTTTAAGCTCGCCGTGGCCGATGACGGAGGCGGGACCGATGCGCCCGCAAGCGAGGGCTGGACCTTGGGCAGCGGCCTGCGCGGAATGAAGGAGCGGCTCAAGCTGGTCGAGGGCGAACTTGATTTTGACTCGGTGAAAGGCCGGGGTACGACCGTAACATTCACCGTTCCGAGGGTGACCAAATCGAACAAGGCAGGAGATCAAATTCAATGAAAGTAATTGTGGCGGAAGACCAAGGCATGCTTCGCGGGGCGCTAAGCGCACTGCTTGGTTTGGAGAAAGATATCGAGGTCGTCGGACAAGCGGAGAACGGCGAACAGGCGATAGCTTTGATCGAGTCGCTGGACCCGGACATTTGCGTGATGGATATTGAGATGCCGAAGATGACCGGGCTCGATGTGGCTGAGAGGCTCAAGGAACGTAAGCATCCCTGCCGTGTCGTCATTCTGACGACATTCTCACGGGCAGGCTACTTTCAGCGGGCAATGCGGGCAGGCGTCTGCGGGTTTCTGCTGAAGGATTCACCAATTGACGAGCTGGTCGCTGCGCTTCGTAAGGTATACAGCGGCGGCCGCGCAGTCAGTCCCGAGCTCGCGCTCACCTTCTGGGAGGCGGAGAACCCGCTGACCGAACGTGAGCGGGAAGTGTTGAAGCTTGCCGCTGGGGGATTATCGGCCGGTGATATCGGTAAGCAGCTGTATTTATCTGCCGGGACGGTACGCAACTATTTATCCGAGGCCATTCAGAAGCTGGAAGCCAAGAACCGCATCGATGCGATCGGCATTGCGGAGAAGAACGGCTGGCTTGTCTAATAACGGATGATAGTTCTCGGGGCTTCTTATAACGCGTCATCCGCCCAGTCGTCCGCCATGGATGAGGCAGGAGAATAGGGCAGCCTCAGCGCGCGCGCCGCTTGCGACAAATACGCCGGTTCCACGATCACTTGCACTGGGGTTCCATACGATGAACCGTCGAGCGCTGCAAGACGGCGCATCGTATCAAGGTCGCGCCCGTATGGCGCTGCATCCCAGCGAACGCGCGTAATGACACTTCCCGCGACATCCACGGGAAATCCTGTCGCGCGGTGGATGAGCTGCGCTGCGGCGAACGGCTCGCTTCGGATGAACCGATGCGCGCGGATATGCGCCTTCAAATAGGCGATAGCGGCGTCTTCGTTGGCCCGAATCCATTCTCCAGCGTGGACCGGCTAATTCCGAGCAGATCCATGGCTTCCTGCATTTGAATCAGGTTCAAGCTGCTGCCGCTCATCGAAGTTCCCGCCTTTCTGGCTGCAGGTCATTAAATTATATTATTCCGATCCGTTAAGTATGGATTAATATTATCATACAATTTACCCCGTTAATATTCAATATGATGCATGTAAAATAAATATCATCTAGCGGCTGGACAATTGCGGAACGACGGGTTAAACATGCTTATCAAATCCGAGTTATTTGGGTTATCGAAGGAACAAATAAAAGCCTTGGAACAGAGGTTCCAAGGCTTTTTCCAGTGACTATTTTTATGCAGAACTTATTCAACATCATAACAATCGGACTCGAAACAGTCTATATTTTTTTTAGAATTTTAGTTATATTTTTTACGAATTCAAACATGTTCTTAAGGAGTGAGTCGTTTGGAACAAGAACGGAAGAGTTTTCATATAAGCCGAGAGGATTTGGATGCCTATGTTCGGACAATCGCCGGCGACCGGTGCCGCCTCATGGAAGCGCGCAAAATGCGGGGAGGAGCGCAAAAGGTGGTTTATAAGCTGGAATGTACGGAAGGCTTGGCGTTTATCCTGTATGTTTGGGACCTCTCCATGAATTATTTTGAACAGGAGAAGCGGGAAAACGGTGAAACGGAAGAGTCGTACGGCAGCCGACAATTTGAGGCGAATACCGAATTGTTAACCCGATTGGGCATCCGTACGCCCGCTATTTATTATATAAACCACGAAAGAGACCGCTACCCCTTTGATTTTGCCATTGTGGAGTATGTTTCGGGGACGGATATCGCGGCCTATTACGATGCCGATCCCCGTATCCGGGACAAAGTGTTCGGAGAGCTGGCAGAGATGCTTGCCGTCATGCATTCGTGCAAAAGCCCGGTTCATGGCAGCGTAACGGCGGAGCCGCGGAAGACCGATTCTTGCCAGACGCTTATTTATAAAAATGCGAGACGGCAGTTATCCTATGCGTCACGTTATATGGATGATATCGCGCGGAATGAGAGTGAAATCATCCGGCGGTTCGACGATCTCCTGGCTGCGATCGAACCCAGGCACGAATTCGGGTTTATCCACGGCGAGTTAGGTCCGGATCATGTTTTCGTGAGCGACAGGCTGGAGCCGTATCTGATCGATATTGAAGGCTGTGAGTATTTTGACATTGAGCATGAGCACACCTTTCTCCAGCTTAGATTTCAAGATTCGATATACAACCGGTATTTGAAACATGCGGGTCTGGATCCGCATCGCATGAACTTTTACAAGCTGCATCATCATGTCTCGATCACTTCGGGAGGATTGAAGCTGCTTCACCGGGGATTTCACGACCAGGAGTTTGCCCGGGGGATCGCGGATTATAACAGCCGAATGGTGCTGCAAATGTTAGGACGGCAGCAAGAGTAAAAAATGGAACCAAATGGGTATCTTGCTCATTCCTCCTCATTCATGTTCAATGTTCGCCAACCGATTGACAGTCTGCCTTGGCCGATGCTAAAGTAAGGACCATAAAACCAAGTAATTTTATAGGAATTAATGCACTGTCTACCGGACCACCGGAGACACAGGATCATTATCGGACTGGGCAACGTCCGGAATGGCTCTCTGTGTCTCTTTTTAATTCTCCCTTACGAAAGGATGAATGCAATCAATGGAAACGAGAACGTATGAAACCGACGTGCTCATAATCGGGGGCGGTACGGCCGGGACGATGGCGGCGATCAAGGCAAAGCAGGCGCATCCGGAGCTCAATGTGCTTGTGCTTGACAAAGCGGACATCCGCCGCAGCGGCGCAATCAGCATGGGTATGGACGGACTTAACAACGCTGTCGTGCCGGGCAAGGCTACACCGGAGGAATACACCCTGGAGATTACCGAGTCCAATGACGGTATAATCGATCAACGCGCCGTCTTCCGGCAGGCGAGCGAATGCTACCCGATCATTCAGGAGCTGGACAGCTGGGGCGTCGATTTCGAGAAGGATGCCGAAGGCAACTATGAGGTATACCGCGTTCACCGCAAAGGCCGTTATGTGCTGCCAATGCCGAAGGCAAGCGATTTGAAGCTGATTCTGGCGAAAAAGGTAAAGCAGCACCGGTGCAAGGTCGTTAACCGCGTTATGGCGACAAGGCTTCTCACGGATGGCGCTCAAGTGGTCGGGGCGCTCGGGCTTGATGTGAATACAGGCGAGCTGGTCGTCGTCAAAGCGAAGGCAGTCGTACTGACCGCAGGTGCGGCAGGACGGATGGGACTGACAGACTCCGGCTATCTCTACAGCACCTATGAGAACCCAACCAATTCGGGTGAAGGGTTTGCGATGGCCTTTCATGCCGGAGCCGAACTCACTGGAATCGAGTGCTACCAGATCAACCCGACCATGAAGGACTATAACGGCCCTGCATGTGCCTATGTGGCCGGCCCGTTCGGGGGCTACACCGCAAACGTAAAGGGCGAACGGGTAACCGGCTGCGATTACTGGAGCGGCGAGCTGATAATGAACATGTGGAAGCTTGCCAACAAAGGCGAATGGCCGCTTTTTCTGAAACTGACCCATCTGGATGACGAGACGATCGGCAAGATCGAATCGATTCTTCACTATAACGAACGGCCGAGCCGCGACCGGTTCCATGCCGGACGGGGCAAAGACTACCGTACCGATATGGTTGAGCTGAATTTCTCCGAAGTCGGACTCTGCAGCGGGCATAGCGCCTCCGGCGTCCTCGTCAATCACGAGGCGGAGACATCGCTCCGAGGCCTCTACGCCGCTGGCGACATGGCCTGTGTACCGCACCAATACTTGCTCGGTGCGCTCACGTTCGGCAAGATTGCCGGCACGAACGCCGCCGCCTTCGCCGCTGGCGAGGCTCGGATCGAGCCGAATCCGGCGCAAATCGAAGCGGAGATTGCTCGGATAGAGGCTTTCTCGTCTCAGCCGAACGGCGTGCCGCATCAGCAGGTCGAATACAAGATCCGCCGGATCGTGACGCAGTATCTTATGCCGCCCAAGACGACCACGAAGATGGAGATCGCCCTTGAGAAAATCGAGCATTTCCGCCGGACCGATCTTAAGCTTCTCGGTGCCCGCGATCCGCACGAGCTGGGCAGGGCGCTGGAAATTCACAGTATCGTCGACTGTGCGGAAATGATGGCCAGAGCGTCAATGTTCCGCAAGGAAAGCCGGTGGGGCTTTTATCATTATTTCCTGGATTACCCCGAGCGGGACGATGCCAACTGGTTGAAACGGGTTATCGTCAAGAAAGGCGCAAACGGCGAAATAGAGCTTTCAACGAAGGAACTGCCGCCTTACGTGCTGGAAAACACAGAAGCGCTAGTCAAAGGAGGAACCACCGTATGAGCAATCATTCCGCCAATCATGTGCAGCAGCGCGTCGAAGCGAGCGTCATTATCGACCGTGACAAATGCATCGGCTGCGATATATGCGTACAGGTATGTCCGATGGGCATTCTCGCGCTCGACAAGGACGGCAAAGCGTATATGAAATATGATGAATGCTGGTACTGCACGCCGTGCCAGACAGACTGCCCGGTCGACGCCGTTACCGTCAATATACCTTACTTGGTGAGATAACTACCTTTCGATTGAAATGAGGTCACCTGCCTATGAGAAGTATTAATAAACTAACGGCAATTATATTCTTGTTTATCGCGATTCCCCTGGTGCTGCAGGGCTGCTCGTCAACCGGCGGAAGCAATAATGGTGCGGCTTCCGCCGCGGGTAAGGGCCAAGAATCGGTAACAATTACGATCGGCTATCAGTCGCCGACGGCACAAACATGGGGAGCGCTCATCATCAAGCACGAGAAGCTATTCGAGAAGCGTCTCAAGGCGCTTGCACCGAATGATAATGTAAAAGTCGAATGGTTCGACGCTCACGCCGGCTCAGTGCTTAATAACAATATGAACGGCGGCAAAATCCAGATTTCGTTCCTCGGCGATATGCCTTCCCTGCTTAACGGAGTTATGGGCATCACCGCGCCGAATTATCATTCCGTCTTCCTGGCGACTGACGGTAAAGGCGCCGGCGGACGTAATCAGGCCATCCTCGTACCGAATGGCAGCGATATCAAGAGCGTGGATGATCTCGCCGGCAAGACCGTATCGACGCCGATCGGAAGCAGCTCGCACCGGATGCTGCTCGAAGCGCTGCGGGCTAAAGGTCTCGTCGACAAGGTCACGATCGTCGATCAGTCCGTTACGGTAGGCATGCAGAGCATCGAGCAGAACAAAATCGCTGCGCACGCCACCTGGGAGCCGTACCCGAGCCTGATCGAAAGTAAAGGCATCGGCAAGCTGCTGCTTTCGGGCGAAGAGACGAAGATCGACTATCTCACGGGAGTTGTGGCAAATCTCGACTGGGTGAAGGCGAACAAGACGTATACGCTCGCCTTTCTGCAGGCGCTTGATGAGGCTCACACGTTCATTCAGGAGCATCCGAAGGAAACAGCGGATATTTTCCAGGAAGAGAGTAAATTCCCGCGTGACGTTTGCGAGAAAATGGTGCAAAACATCCGTTTCGACGCCGCGGTCTACAAGAAGGATATTGCGACATTGAAGGGCAGCGCCGAGTTTCTGAGCAGCATCGGCAAGTTGAAGAAGAAGCTGCCGCTGGAATCCTTTATCGACGACAGCTACCTGAGAGAAGCGTTGAAATCGCTCGGCAAGCCGTATTTGACCGATCAGCAGCTGCAGGGAGACTGGATTGAAGGGAAGGTTTATTAGTTATGTACACGGAGAGGGAGCAGGCACAATTAATCGTCCCGACGGGAAAAAGCCGGCCGGCTGCAGGTCGGAAGGGCCTTGCCGCTTATGCGGTACGGGCGGCTTCCGTCCTTCTCTTCCTCCTGATCTGGCATCTGCTCGTGCATTACAATGTCCTTTATCCGCTTCAATTCGGCAACCTGCCGAAGCCGCTCGAGATATTGGAAGCGTGGCGGATTGATTTGACGCAGGCTCAATACTACAAGGACATATGGATGAGCACCGCCCGCGTCGCTACCGGCATCCTGCTGGGTCTTACGCTGGCTGTTCCGCTCGGATTATGGATCGGATTGTCGCGGCGGGCAAGCGATGTGCTGTTCCCAAATCTGGAGCTGTTCCGCCCGATTCCGCTCATCGCCTACCTCCCGGTGGCGATGCTGCTGTTTCCAACGATTGAGAGCAGTATCATCTTTATTACGTTTGTCGGCGCGTTTTTTCCGATTCTTCTGTGCAGCCGCGATGCAGCCCGGAGAGTGTCGAATACGCATGTGCAGGCGGCCCGTATCTTGGGGTGTGGACCGGTTCGGGCCATCTGGAAAGTATACCTGCCGGCAATGGCCCCGGAGATTTTCACCGGACTTTCCGTCGGAGTAGGCGCTTCATGGATGGGGGTCATCACCGGAGAAATGATGTCGGGGCAGACGGGGATCGGCTATGAGACGTGGCAAGCCTATCATCTGCTTGATTACGATCAGTCGATTATCGGAATGTTCTCCATCGGCCTGCTGGGCTACGCTTCGTCAGCTTTCGTGCGCCTTATCGAGCGCGCCGTGATCCGCTGGAGGTAAACGTGACCGGTAGTAGTAGACAACGCCTGTCTCAGGGTAAAACAAACATGCAAAGAGGTGAATATCCGATGCTTATTGAAGTCGACGGCGTGTCCAAATCGTACCAGACCGGCTCGGGTCAGGAGGTAGAGGCGCTTCATCACTTATCGTTTCATGTAAAACCGGGTGAATTCGTCTGCCTCCTCGGTCCCTCCGGATGCGGCAAAAGCACGCTTCTCAAGCTGATCGCAGGCATTGAGCGCGCAGATTCGGGTACGATTGCCTGCGGCGGGGTTCAAGTGAGCGGACCATCAACGGATCGGGGTTTTATTTTCCAGGACTATGCACTGTTCCCATGGCTCACCGTACGTCAGAATATCGCATTCGGGCTGAAGCTGAAGCACCTTTCCCGTGCCAGGCTGAAGGAGACGGTCGAATCGTATCTGGAGCTTATGGGTCTGTCCGGCTCATCGTCCTTATATCCCAATCAGCTCTCAGGCGGCATGCGCCAGCGGGTTGCTCTTGCGCGCGCCTTATGCCTGAAGCCAAAAGTGCTGCTCATGGATGAGCCGTTCGCAGCGCTTGATGCGCTGCTTCGGCAGAAGCTGCAGGATGAGCTGGTCCGTCTATGGCAGGCCGATCGAATTACATTCCTGCTCGTCACGCATGACGTCGAAGAAGCACTCTACCTCGCGGACCGAATCGTCGTAATGAGTCCGCATGCAAGGGGGAATGTTACGACGCTGCCTGTCAAGCTGCCGAGACCGCGCCGGCGCGCCAGTCTTGAATTCGTGCAGCTGCGCCAGCATGTGATGCATCTGCTGGAGTCCGGAAGAGCGGAACTTGGCCGCAGCGCCGATGCCGAGCAGCCGCACGCTCTGGCGCTTCCCTGAATTGCTTCCCCGAAATCGGCAATGTTACAATGGGAAGAAAAACAGGATGGAGAGCGGTGCCATGATTCGTACACTCATCATGACCAAAGACCATCGGCTCATCCAAAATAAGCCGCTCCAGGAGATCAACCGGGAGCAAATCCAGTGGTTTTGGGCGGACTTCAACGAGCCGACAGAAGAAGAAGCGAAGCTGCTGGACGAGTATTTTAATTTTCATCCGCTTGCGATTGAAGATTGCTTCATCGACCTTCAGCGGCCGAAGCTGGATCATTACGAGGAGGTCCATTTCTTCGTGCTGCATGCGATGAATGAACTCACGCTTCGCGCGGAGGAAATCGATTTGTTCATTGGTCCGCGATTTCTCGTTACTTTCCACTGGAAAGCTATGAAGGAAATCGACGATGCATGGGCGAAGGTGCTCCGCAAGCCACGGCAGGAACCGCATGGTCCGCTGCACGCCGCTTATGTTGTGCTGGACAAGCTGGTCGATCAATATTTTCCGACGGTGGAAGCGATTGAAGATCAGCTCATCAGTTTGGGAATTGACAGTATGGATGAGCTGGAACAGGAGAAGCTGAAACAAGTTTTTGAACTACGGAACAAGCTGCTTAAGGCGCGCAGAACGATCGTTCCGATGCGGGAGCTGTTATACAGGATCTTAAATACACAGCGCATTGACGGACTGCATCATTATATTCCTTTCTTCACCGACATTTACGATCACCTGCTTAAGCTCTCCGAGATGGTGGACTCAAACCGTGATATGACCTCGGATATGCGTGACCACTACATGTCTCTTAGCTCGAACCGGATGAACACGATCATGAAGACGCTCACGGTCATCACGACGATCTTCATGCCGCTGACGTTCATCGTTGGCGTTTACGGCATGAATTTCACCAATATGCCGGAGCTTTCCTGGCACGACGGCTATTATGCGGTACTAATCGTCATGGGAACGCTCGGGCTCGGCATGTTTCTATGGTTCAAGAAAAAAGGCTGGTTCGACTAAAAAACAAGTGAATTGGTGAACAATTAAAAAATCTCCGGCGCAAGGAATATGCTGCCGGAGATTTTTATATCATTCCTCTGTATTACTTCAAGACATCGATGTGGATTAATTTCGAATCGAGTGTTGATAGCCATTCCCCGGCGTCTGTTTTCTTGAACGATGTAACCACGCTGAAACGGCTGTTTTGGAACTGCGGGCCGTTTATCTTCTCCACTTTCTGGACAATGTTAACGACAGCTTCCGTCCCTGTGTAATCGACAATACTTACTTTCTCAACGGTATATTTCAAGTCAAAGTGACTGAATAACTGCTTGACCGATTCAAGCATTTGGCCGAGTCCCGGCGTTTTCGGAACGAACGTGGCCTCATAGCCTTTCAAGTCTTCGTCATTGATGGTTTGGATTTGCCGGTCAACGAGTGCGGCGATCTTATCTTTGACCTCAGCAGGTACCTCTGCTTCATGACTTAGCACTTCATCCGCATTGAGAAAGTCCTGCTGCATGAGTTGGACCGAGTACAGCTTCCATTCCTTGTCGGCGCCACGGGTTAATGTGAACTTGCCGACCGATTCATTATCTAAATAAAAGCCCCCGCCTACCTTCTCGGAGTGCTGTTTGACGACCATTACTGCGGATTCCGGCTTTATCTCGGATACCTCGGTTATTTGGGAAGTGGTGCGGACTTTCGCCTTCGCCAGCTGCGATGCAGCCGTTTCCGCATACATCGCATAGAACGGAGACTTGGGATCGAGGGTGGACAGCATTCCTTGTACGTCCCCATTCAGCTCATACGCATTCTGTTTATCGAGGAATGCTTGTAAAGCTTGCTTATCTGCTTCAGTCGGTCCTTTACCTTTGATCAGGATCGTTTGCGAGGCTTGATTCCAATCAACCAGTTTGCCGGTGGCTTCTCCGACAAAACGCAGGGGAACCAATGTCCGCCCGTTCCTTGCAAGCAGCTTTATCTTTTGAGCCGCGGCTTTACCGTTAACTACAGCTTGTCCGGTCACAGCTTTCAGTATAATCGAGTCGGCACCGGAATGACCGGTAATTGTTTTGCTTTTTGCGTCATAGGCAATTGTGTAGCCGAGCGCCGTGAACAAGGCTCTAAACTCGACATAGGTGGAGTTGTTTGCCAAGACCGGAGATACATCGAATTTGACCTCCTTATCTTCTACCCATACCCGAATGGCTTTCTGCTGCGCTGCAGCCGATACGGTACCCGAGAAAGCAAGAACCAGCAGCAGGGTTACAAGAATGAATGCCTGGATTTTTTGCACAAATGGTGCTCCTCTCAACTTTTATAATTAGCTAAAGTCAATTATATGGCAGTTCCGGACCGTGGAACAGATGCCACGGGCGCATTAGTGGGGCTGTTAGGATTAATATTTCCTTAGAATTCCTCCTAAGCGGAGCGGAATGAACTTTTGTCATCGGGGGAACCTTATAATGACTTGATTTATGATCATTAGAAGGAGGACTCCTGAGATGGCCAGACGAGGCAGAAGAAACCACGTAGTACCGGGAGTGGGAGCGCAGATGAGCGCATTCAAGGCCGAGGTGATGCGCCGCCAGGGCTACGCAGTCGATCCGAGCCGGCCCGATGATGTGAAATACGAGGTGGCCAAATCGATTGGTGTACCGCTTGCCCCGGGAGATAACGGCGAACTGACCACCGAATCGGCCGGTCATATCGGCGGGGAAATCGGCGGCCCGATGGTTCGTGAATTGGTAAGGATCGCGCAGGAAAAGCTCGCGCGTGGGCCGCATTAACAATATGACAGTGAGACATTAACCGCATGAATTGATTCAATTCACCAAACGGTATAACCGGAGAGGGCGGCCCACTGTTCCGTATTGCTGCTCCTCGAGCGCAGTCTGTTCCTCTACCAGATAGGTGAGATAGATTCTCGTAGTTGTGAGGCTGACTCCGGCATATTTGGCGATTTGATCCGCGCTTAAGGGAGCATCCGCCTCGCTTAAGCATTTCTTGATTTTCTCAAGAGTGCGGATGTCGATACCTTTTTGAATATGGGCACCAACGGATTCCGTGCTCCTTATTTTCTTTAAAATCGTCTATCGTATCCCGGTTCAGGCGAATTGAATCGGAGAGCCGCAGTTTAAATTGAGCGTAATTGAATAAGATTGTTTTCAATTGCTTGAGTTCAAAGGGTTTGACAAGATAGTCGATAACGCCCAGACGAAAGCCTTCCTCCACGATCTCAAGCTCCTTCGCCGCCGTTATCACAATGACGTCGCAGGCTACGTTTTGCGAACGTATCGTCCGCAGCAGCTCGATGCCGGAGCGGTCGGGCAAATAAACATCCAGTAGAAGCAGGTCCGGCTCTGTTTGCTTCATCAGGGCAACGGTTTCCTCGTAATTATAGGCCGTACCGACCAATTTATAACCTTCCTGCTCGGATATGAATTTTCCATGCATCTTAGCAATCATGAAGTCATCTTCCACCACAACAACCCGCAGTAGTTTCTGAGCCAAGTCAAACCCTCCTTATTTGGGCAAACTCACTTTCAAAGCAGCTCCCTCAGCAGAAGAGAGCATGCGGATATCCCCGCCAGCCCGGGCTACCAACCGAGATAACAGCGCCAAACCGAAGCCTCTCCCCGGCCCTTTGGTCGTAACCCCGTCTTCGAAAATCCGATCTCCCAATTTGGGATCCACTCCTGGTCCCGTATCCCGAACCATAAGAAGGACCTCCGACGCTTGATCGCTGATAAAGACGGAAATGCTCTGATTTTGCAGTTCTGTTCTTGCATTTTTCATCGCTTCCAATGCATTTTCAATGGCATTGCCGAGAATGGTGACGATGATCTCCCGGTTCGGGCACAGCTCCGACACCCTCGATTCGGGCGTAATAGAGAGCTGGATTCCGAGCTCTTTGGCCCGGTGCAGCTAGGTTCTTCAACAAATATGCTGGCGAGTTACAATGTGGTCAAAGGCGGCAATAAGGAAAGCGATTACACACCGCTTCCGGTTGGCGCCGGGCAAACCTTGATTGTGGCGATGCAGAACAATCGGATCAACGCAGCCGTCACAAGCGAACCGACAGCTTCTCTGCTTAAGGACAGGAAGCTGGCCTTCACCTTCGTGGATATGAGCTCCAAAGAGGGTACGGAGAAAGCGCTTGGCGGCAAATATGCTTCCACCAGCTTCTACATGATGAACGATTACGTGAAGGCGCATCCGGACGTAGTGCAGAAGCTGGCCAATGCTTATGTGAAGACGTTGAAGTGGATGAACACGCATACGCCTGAAGAAATTGCCAACGAGGTGCCGCAGGAGTACTGGGCTGGCAATAAAGCCCTATACCTCGAAGCGCTCAAGGGACAGCTGCCGATGTTCACTACGGACGGAAAAATGCCGGCTGGCGTTGCTGAAAACGTGCAAAAAATTCTCTCCACCTTTAAGCCGGATGTGAAAAATGTAAAGCTGGACCTTACGTATACCAACGCTTTTGTCGATAAAGCGAATTAAACGCGGCTAAATTATGATACAATCCCGCTTCCACAACCTGTGGAAGCGGGATTGTTTGGTATCCGGGTCATTTGACGGGAAGACTGCAATTGCCAACTAGGCGGGCCGGAGTTCATTTTATTTTCATATCTGTCTGTTATGATGATGCTACCACTGACTACTAGGGGGCAGCCATTATGCAGGCCAATATTCTAGTCGTAGAAGACGATCATTATATTCAGGAATTAATAGCCGAATTTCTGCGCTCGCAGCAGTATGAAGTTAAGGTCGCGAGCGACGGAATCGAGGGATGGAATAAATTCCAGCAGCAGACATACGACCTGGTAATTCTGGACCTTATGATGCCGAACCTTGACGGATACTCGGTATGCAGGATGATCCGGGAAAAATCCGAAACACCGGTGATCGTCCTGACGGCGCTCGGCGAGGAGAAGGACCAATTAAAGGCGTTCGAGATGCATGCGGACGATTATGTGATAAAGCCGTTCTCATTCCAGGTGCTGATGAAGCGGGTGGAGGCTGTTCTGCGCCGGACCAGGAATGCCGTTAAACCGGAAGAAACGTTATTTGACGGCAGACTGCGGCTGGACGCGGATGCCTACAAGGTGTTTGTGGACGGTCAGCTGGTTGAGACGACGACCAAGGAATTCGATATCTTGAATACGCTCATCAGCAATGCCGGACGCATCATGACCCGCGATATGCTGCTGGATAAAGTATGGGGATACGATTATTTCGGCGACTCACGCATCGTTGATGCCCACATCAAGAATATCCGCAAGAAACTCGGCATTTCCGTCATTCGAACGGTCAAAGGAGTCGGGTACTCGCTTGAGAATGAACCGGCGGGAGCGGAAGGATGAGACATAGAGGGATTACGTTTCAAATCTTCACGGTTACGACTGTTCTGCTCGTCGTCTCCGCGCTGCTCATATACTTGACGCTGTACTTTATGCTGCCCAGCTATTATAAGTCTATCAAGCAGTCCCGGCTGGACAGCGGAGTGGATAAGCTTGTCACGGCAATTGACGGAAAGTCCTATTCGGAAGCGGAAGCCCTCATGCTGGAATTTGGCCGGGCTAATAATGCGGTACTGTTTCTGCGCGATGAGAACGGAACCATCATTCCTGTTAATCTGGTGCCTTTCGCGGGCGGCTACATGGGGGACAGCGCGTTTCCAAGACTGCGGAAGCTGATGCAAAATCAGGACTGGGGGGAGCGTTGGAGCGACCCGCCCGGAGGGCCCGGCGAGCCCGGCGGAGCCGGCTTGCGGGGAGGAGACCGCAACCGGACTTACACGGTGAGCCGGACGATTCATTTCACGGATAGCACAGATCCGTTCACGATATTGGTCGATGCGCCTCTGCAGCCTGTGGACGAGGCTTCGGAAGTGATTTTACGGTTTCTGCCCTACATGCTTATCGCCATTCTCTTTATTGCGATCGGGGGCGCTGCCATCTATTCCCGGCTGATCGCGAAGCCCCTGCTTGGGCTCAACCTCGTGGCCCGGCGAATGGCCAAGCTCGATTTCAAGGTGGCGGAGAAGACGCTTGAGCGCAATGACGAAATTGGCGAGCTCTCACGCAGTTTAAGCAAGCTGGCGATTAATTTGCGCTCAACGATGGCGGAGCTGCAGGATGCCAATGCGCAGCTTAAGGATGACATCGAGCGGGAGCGGGAGCACGAAGCGAAACGCCGCGAGTTCGTGGCGACGATTTCACACGAGCTGAAGACGCCGATTACGGCGGTGAGCGGGCAGCTTGAGGCTATGATCGGCAACGTCGGTGCGTTCAAGGACCGCGATACGTATTTGCGGCAATCCTATAAAATCATGAGAGAGATGGATAAGCTCGTCCATGAGATATTAGACCTGTCCAAGCTGGAAAGCCGGGATTTCCTGCCCCTCATGCGCGAGATCGATCTGACGGAGCTGGTCTGCGAGTCGATCGACAGCGTCAGTTATTTGGCAGAGGTCAAGGGAATGGCGATTGAGTACGACATGCCGCAGGAGGCAATCGTAATCGGTGATGAAAGACTGCTGGCAAAGGCAGTCTCCAATATTGTGTGCAATGCGGTGCAGTATTCCGGCGACGGAGAGCGGGTGGTAGTGCGGCTTACCGAGCTCGCCGGAATGGACGAAGCGGGAATGGACGAAGCTCCTTCGCTTCCGCAGAATACGGGGGATAAGGCGGCACCCGGCAGCGGCGCTCGGCTGCGGCTTGAAGTGCTGAACACAGGCGTACAGCTTGACGAGACCAAGCTGCCGCGGTTGTTCGAGCCTTTCTACCGCGCTGAACAATCGCGGAGCCGCACAACCGGCGGAAGCGGACTTGGGCTGTATATAGTCAGCAAGGTGCTCGATGCCCACGGAGCCGAGTATGGAATTGAGAACACGCCCGAAGGCGTGAAATTCATAATGGTGCTGCAGGCTGCGTAAGGACGGCTTGCAGCGCCTTTCTTTTATTGATCCCTTATAGTTATTGTGAATAAAGAGATAAGTATAATGTATTTCAACGCTCTGGATACAAGGTGTATAATGTAGTAAATTTCTTCCAAGTAAGAGGTGATGAAGATGGGTAAATTTTTCACGTCCATACTTCCCGAGCATGAAGCGTTTATTCGGAAGCAGCATATTTTTTTCGTCGGGTCGGCTCCTTTGAAGGCGGATGGGCATGTCAATCTATCCCCGAAAGGGCATGATGCGCTGCGTATTTTTTCGCCGACGGAAGTCGCCTATCTGGATTTGACGGGCAGCGGAAACGAAACGAGCGCTCATTTGCTTGAAAACGGAAGAATAACTTTTATGTTTATCGCTCTCGAAGGCCAGCCGATGATTCTGCGGCTGTATGGGACCGGCCGCGTCGTTCTGCCCGGTACGGACGAGTGGGAGACGCTAGCTCCCCATTTTGAAATGATGCCGGGAGCCCGCCAGATTATAACCGCCGCCTTGCATGCCGTGCAAACCTCCTGCGGCTACAGCGTTCCTTACTTCTCTTACGAAGGCGACCGCGAAACCTTGCGGAAATGGGCTGACACGAAGGGCGAGGAAGGCCTTACAGCCTACCGCCACGAGAAAAATTCTATCAGCATCGATGGTCTGGTAACGCCAATCGGCCGGCAATATTAGAAGTAAGCTGCAGCGGGTTGCGCATTGAGGGAGAGGCTCGGTCTGACGACCCGGCCTCTTGCTGTTTTTTCATGTATGATATACAAATGGGAAGAAGATGTACAAATCGGACAAGGAGATGATGGAATGTCTGTAGGCGTATTGGCACATTTACTGGGAAGCCTGCCTTACCGCGATCTGGCTGCGAAGGTCGGGTCGTTTGGGTTCCGGCATGTTCAGCTCGCGTTGTGGAAAGCGGTAAGCGACATTGATTTCAGCAAACCCGGCAAGCTCAGCCCCGGATTGGCGCAGGCGATCGGGGAGGAATTCGATAAACACGGCGCATCCGTGTCGGTGCTTGGTTGTTATCTGCATATGTTCGAGAGGAATGAGGAGCAGCGGCGGGTGAATATCGAGCGGTTCAAGGAGCTGCTCCGGTATGCCAGGGATTTCGGCTGCCCTACGGTGGCATTCGAGACAGGCGTCAACCCGGGAGGAGATTATACGGACCGGGATTGGGCTGTCATGAGGCTGGTACTGGAGGAATTGGCCGAGGAAGCGGAACGCTGGGGCGTATTCATTGGACTGGAGGCGGCGCACGGCCATCTCGTCGGTACGGCAGCCGAGCTTGACCGCATGCTGAGCGAAGTGCCTTCCAGTAATATCGGCGTCGTGCTTGATCCGGGCAATTTACTCGCGGAGGATAATTTCGAACGGCAGGATGAGTTTATTGAAGAAGCGTTCCGGCTGCTTGGCAGCAGAGTTATTGCCTGCCATGCCAAAGACCGGATCCTTACCGGGGACGGACGGCTGGTGACGGTTGCTCCCGGGCGCGGTCAAATGAACTATAAGCTCTATATGGATCTGCTCCGTCGGCATAAGCCGGGCGTACATATCATTATGGAAGCAGCCGCGGAGTCGGAGATGCCCGCTTCGAAGAGCTTTATTGAGACGCATTGCCTGGCCGCCGCCGCGAAAGAGTAATATTTTTTGCGGCCGAATTGAATAGAATATTGTAAAAGGAATAAGCTCAAGAGGACAAAGTGTGCGTCCGGACTGATGATGTGGAAAAGAGGTTTTACCGATGATCGTAGTTGTCGTATCTGACACGCATATGCCGAGGATGAGTAAGAAGCTGCCGGACCGTCTGGTCCGCGAGCTCAAGAAGGCGGATGCCGTCATACATGCCGGCGATTGGACGAAGCTGTCTGTCTACGAGGAGCTCAGCACCTTCGCGCCGACCGATGGGGTAGCGGGGAATAACGACGGGCCAGATATTATCGACCGGTTTGGCTACCGTAAAATACTGACTTTCGAGGGGTGCAGGATCGGTGTCGTGCATGGCCACGGAATAGGAAAGCGCCCGAATACGGAAGAGAGGGCTCTGGAGGCCTTTAACGGCATTAAGCTGGAGGCTGTTATTTTCGGCCATTCGCATATTCCGGTTCACAGGCTTGTAGGCAGCACTCACGTATTCAACCCTGGGTCGCCGACGGATAAGAGACGACAGCTGCGCTATTCTTTCGGAATCATGGAGATAATCGCCGGCAAACTGAGAGCCAAACATATTTTCTTCGATGACAAGTCCTGACCTCTCAGAAGCAAGACGATCATAGAACCGGGTTCCGACAGTAAAGAAAAACCGTCCCGGTCCGGGACGGTTTTCTTCAAATTAGAGGAAATAATCAATGCCGCGATTAAGCAAGCTTCAAGCGGATAACGTTCCAAGAGGCTTTGCCGAGCGTCGCTTCGATCCTACTGCCGTCTACTGCTGCGCTGCCGCGCGTATGAGGGGCGACGCGGTCGGGAGCATCAATCGTATTGGCTGCTTTCAAGTCGTCATGCTCAAGGACGATATGCTCGATAAGACGGCAATCGCCGAAGCTGCGCAGATCGACCTCAAGCGGAAGCGAATCGGTCAAGTGCCGGTTGACCGCGAAGACGGTTACTTCGCCCTTCTCTTCGTTGTGCACCGCGACCGATTCCAGGTATGGCACATCGGTATAGTCCTTCGCGTCATATTTCGGCGATTGAATAAGCGGGACAAGCGCCGTGCCGCGGCCGAAGATGCTCGCGTGCATGTATGGATAATAAATAGTCTGCTTCCAAGCCGCGCCGCCGTTTGCTGTCATGATTGGAGCGATAACGTTAACGAGCTGTGCAATGCATGCCATTTTTACACGGTCAGCCCGCTTCAGCATACTGATCAGCATACAGCCGACGAGCAGCGCATCCTCATGATTGTAGACATCTTCAAGCTGCGGAGGCGCAACGCTCCAGCGCTCGATTTGACGGTCGGCTTCGTTTGAATGGTACCAAACGTTCCACTCGTCGAAGGAGAGGTTGATCTTCTTCTTGCTGCGTTTCTTCGCCTGGACATAGTCTGCTGTGGAAATGACCGTATTGATAAATGAATCCATACCCATCGACTGCGCAAGGAAGTTCGCCGAATCTTTGTCGCGGTTGCCGTAATATTGATGAAGCGAAATATAATCCGCCTGCTCGTAGCACAAATCAAGGACAGTCGCTTCCCAGTCCGGGAAGGTCTTCATGCCAAGCGAGGAGCTGCCGCACGCGACGAGCTCAATGGTCGGATCCACCCATTTCATCACTTTGCCCGTTTCCGCTGCAATACGGCCGTATTCGGCTGCGGTTTTGGCGCCGATCTGCCAAGGACCGTCCATCTCGTTACCGAGGCACCATGTTTTGATATTGTGCGGCTGCTTGTAGCCGTGAGATGCGCGAAGGTCGCTCAAATAAGTGCCGGAAGGATGATTCGCATACTCAACAAGCTCCCGTGCTTCATTCGGACCGCGCGTGCCGAGGTTAACCGCCATCATTGCTTCCGTGTTCGCCTTGCGGCACCAATCCATGAACTCATTGAGCCCGAACAGGTTCGGCTCGATTGTCATCCAGGCAAGCTCCAGACGCTTTGGCCGCGATTCAACAGGACCAACGCCGTCCTCCCAGTTGTAGCCGGAAACGAAGTTGCCGCCCGGATAACGGACAATCGGCACATCGATGCCTTTAATCAGTTCCATTACATCGCCCCGGAAGCCCTGCTCATCCGCTTGCGGATGTCCCGGCTCGTAAATACCGCCATAGACGGCACGGCCTAAATGTTCGATAAAGGAGCCGTAAATCCGTTTATCAACTTCGCCAATCTTGAAATCCTTATCAACGATCATTTTAGCTTTGTTTGACATCATCTTCACCTCAGTGTTAAATTTATAAATGTATTAACTAATTAATAAAAAAAATCTGTACATCATTATTAAACACGATCGAGTAAGCGATTTCAAGCTTTTTTTATCACGGAATTGGATTTATAAATCTACTAATTGCTATTATAAGGTGGTTGTTGATTATGCTGCGAACGAATACTGACAGGAAGTGGCTTCCGCTATATGAAGCGCTGGCGAGCGATGTGCGTCTGCACATTCTTGAGCTGATCTCGGTAAATCCGATGAACGTTAAGGAGCTGGCGTCGGCACTTGGGCTTAGCAGCGCGATCGTGACGATGCACACCAAGAAGCTTGAGAAAGGCGGGCTAATCCGCACCGAGCTTGTTCGGCGGGGAGGCGGCACGCACAAAATATGCTCGCTGGCTCTCAGCCGGGTGGAGCTAACGCTGCCGCAGGGGGAATCGCAGGCGCGGGACTTTCAGGAGGTGTCTGTTCCCGTCGGCCATTACTCGCGCTTCGATGTACACCCGACATGCGGGCTTGCCACTCTCGAGAAGATAATCGGCCAGTATGACGACCCGCGGTATTTTCATGAGCCGGAGCGGATGTACGCCAAGATACTATGGTTTAGCAGAGGCTTTGTAGAGTACCGCATTCCGAACTATGTGCTGCCCAGTCAGGCGCTGGAGGAAATTGAAATTTCGCTTGAGATAGGGTCCGAAGCGCCCGGGGTCCGTGCCGATTGGCCGTCGGACATTCATTTCTATCTCAATGATACGCTTCTGGGGGTGTGGACAAGTCCCGGAGATTCGGGAGAGGGCCGCGGCAAGCTGACACCGTCCTGGTGGACCGTGAATCAGTATGGCTGGCTCAAAGTCATACGTATTACGGCAGCCGGTACGTTCATCGACGGGCAGCGGTTATCGGATGTCACGCTGCAGGATATCGTCATGGCACGCAATGAATGGCAGCTGAAGCTTGCGGTTCCCGAGGATGCGGTGCATATCGGCGGGCTTACGATATACGGGGAAGGATTCGGTAACTATAATCAGGACATCGTGTTCCGCACTTACCGGAGCACAAGCGGAGGATAAGAGTATACAAGAGAGGCTTGGCAGTCTTTATGCATTTGCCAGAATACAGCGAAGGACGTGTCGCATCACGGATGAGAGTCAGCCGAAGCAAAGACGGTAACGAGGGCAATAGCGCCATAAGCATCCCGGTTCCGGGGAAGTATGTATATGCCTCTGCTTGTCACGAAGATGAGGAGGAGCTGCACCGGATGGAGCTTATGGCATTGCTTGGATGTGAGCCTGCAGACGGCTGTACAGTGAGCGGCCGAAATATCGATCCGGGCCGCAGCCCTTTCATCCGCGCCAAGCTGACCGTCGCTGCAGAAGGGCCGGATATTGAAGCGGTCGCAGAGTATGCAGGCGGGCTGGAGCTTGGTGGCAGTACGTTCAAAGTAGTCTTCATGGAAACGGACAACGGCATTACATACGAAATGCGGCGGGAGGCCGAGAGGCAGATCGGCTGGCGGATTCGCGGCAAAGCGGAGATGCGGTCCCCGGATCGCTTGTATGGAGTCGCTTGCGTTCAGGGCCGTTGGTTGTTCGGCGAATATGAGAAGAGCGGTGCGCAGTGGCTCAAGCATAATTGGAAGCCGCAGCCGTATTCAACGGCCCTCGGCACGAGGGTGGCCCGTGCGGTTGTTAATATTGCGGTTCCGGTGATAAGCGGAACGCGGTTGATCGATCCTTGCTGCGGTATCGGTACCGTTGTGATCGAAGCGTTGTCCATGGGAGTTGATGTAACCGGCTTTGACAATAATCCGCTGGCTGTACGCGGTGCGCGGGTCAATCTCGCGCATTTCGGCATGCCGGATGTTGTCCGTCTTGCGGATATGCGAAGTCTTGAAGGATGCTACGATGCTGCGATTGTCGATCTGCCTTACAATCTATGCTCGGTGATATCGGCTGGCGAGCGGCTGGAGATGCTCGAAAGCGCGCGCCGGCTGGCCGGGCGGATCGTAATTGTCACGACCGGGAATATCGACGGCTCGCTTGCCCGGGCGGGGCTCGTTATCGAGGGCCGCTGCGTCGTGCGCAAAGGCCGTTTCGAGCGGCAAATCATCTTAAGCGGATAGATCGGCAACTCCAGGCTCTTTGCGAGCGCTGAACAAGATAGGCGAAGGCGACGCGCAGCTTGCCGCCTTTGACAAACGGAGACGGGAATGGTCGGTCAGTTGTCTGCGATTTATGAAGTTAAATCTTAATGGCGGTAATGATTTAAATATGCAAAATGGCGCCTGTCGAGCAGGCGCCATTTTGTTTGTCTCCCGTTTCAAGTTAAGCACGCTCGTAACCGATCGATAGCCGCGCCTCCAGCGCTTCTCCGGCAGGAAGCATAAACAGCTCGTCCTGGCGGTTCAATTCCCCGGTTAACGCCATCCACGGTTCAACGCATACAAACGGCTTTCCGTCGACCTGCCACAGCACGACATACTTGAATGCGTCGCTGTATGACAGACGGACCCGTCCGCTGCCATCGGGTCCCGGCAATGTTATCTCGCTGCTGCGGGCATCGAGTAAAGCGACGGATTCCTTCAAGCCGTGAAGGTCAATCTCGCCCCCGGAAATCGGTTTGACCACATTGTCATTGTAATCGAGGTAACGAGTCGCATCCGTACCGTAAATCAGCTTCTTCGAAGCCGTCCGGAAGTAAGGGTGAAAGCCCGCGTAGAAGGGCATCGCGCTGTCCGACCGGTTGTGATATGTTTGGCGAATGTGAAGCGTACCATCGACAAGCGCATACGTAAACAGGAGCTCAAAGTCAAAGGGATACTCGGCCCGGGTTCCATCTCCGCTCTGCAGCCGCAGCGTGACAGATGCCTCGCCGTCTTCTGAAGTCGTAATTACTTCCCAGGGCCGGTTGCGTGCCACACCGTGGTTTCGCATCGGGTATGTAACGCCGTTCCACTCGTAGCGGCCGCCCTCAAGCTGTCCGCAAATGGGGAACAGCACGGGATTGCCGCCTCGAATATTGGCGTCCGGGTCGGTGTAGGTTTCCGGGTCCAGGTAGAAGAGCTCTTCGCCGCTGAGCCTGCAGCTGATGGCAATGCCGCCGCGCTCCGGACATAGGATAACCGACGAACCCGTTTCCTTGTCGTTAAGCGTGTAAATCGTATAAGTATCCCTCTGTTCCAACACTTCATATCGAGTCATCTCTTACGCCTCCGGATAATAAATTTGACAATTATTAATGTGACACATCCATGAGCCAAGCATAACATATCGTCTCTTCTCTCTAAAGACTAAACGCTCATAATCCATGCAGTGATGCGCCCAATAATAGGAAGCCGCGGGGGCGCTTAATCAGGCACCCCTGCGATTTTTGTTTTTTGCCGATATCCGCTCGCATCTCGTCTCAAATCTGCGGGTATGACAAAATCGGTCATAACGCCTTGAACACCAGAATTCATGTACCGTTTGATTTGGCCGACGTCATTTATCGTATTAATGTAAGTATAAATTCCCTTCTTCCACAGTGCATCGACAAACTCGGCAGTGTACTTGTTCTCATCCATAACAACGACGCGAATCTCATTCCGACTGGCAAAGTCGACCACTTCGTCCATGGAATCGTTGTTCATATATAGCGTGTAAATATACTGCTTGAACGGGTATACACCGCTCACCGCCTCGAAATTATCCTCCCGGTAAAGCTGCGGAATGATCCGCCGGAGAACCTGCGGGTCAACTTCACTGGTTTCCCTGACGATTAATTTGAATATAGAGGCGGCTGTGAATGAATCGGGCTCCTTGGTATCAGTTATAAGCTGGACGTCGGGGTGAGCCGACATGAAACGGACTAGCTCCTTGAATGAAACGGGCGTATACCGGTGCTGGATCTTGGTTGCTTTAAACTTCGCCAGTGTCATCGGCCCGAGTTCTTGCGATTTCGGAACTGTCTGTCCCAGCACCGGATAACTGCCCGCCACCCAGTCATGACGAAGAACCAGATGGCCGTCCGATGTGACGACTATGTCCGTCTCAAAAACGCGGAGTCCGCTGCGGTAAGCCCTCTTCAGCGACTCAAGACTATTTGTACCCGGATATCCGCCGATACCGCCGAGCGCATGAGCAATCAGCGGATACCGCTGCGCCCAGTCGTAAGGGATGCTCTCGATTGCCGGATTTCTATATGCGATTTTCGTTAGAACGGGGTCAGTTTGCAGCGAATCATCAAGCTCCATCGAAGGTATAAGCTGGGCAAATGTGAACGGAGTGACGAGTAATGCAAGGAGCATAATGCCGGATAATCCATAACTGAAAGCTGTTTTCATAATGCGGGCCCTCCTGAATGCACTTTGGTTATGTACCATTGGACATATTCGTTGTTCCCGAACCACGAAAAAAGACGGCCGTTCGTCCGAATGAACGATAAGCCGCCTTACAGATTGCTGCATGGTATAACCGGAAAAATTATAAATTGGGCCATATTTCATGCGGTGAAACTCCGAGCTCGGCGGCGATAAGCTCCGCTGTAAGCCGCTGGGGTTTGCTGATCTTTCCGTTGCGCAGCTTGGAAATTGTCTGCAGCGAAATACCGGTATCCGATGCCAGCTGCTGTGCGGATTTGTTAGACCGCGCCATGAGCACTTTCAGCTGAACGGAGGAGTCCACCTCGACTGGAACAGGCTGCAAATCCGTTACGACAAAACCATAATGCTTCAGGCTGCCGTCGCCATTGAAGAACGGGCAGAACGTTGCGGTGATTTCCAATTGAAAGACATTTACGAGCATTTTCGTGCGCAGAGTGACGGTTTCGGTCTGATTGCGCGCGACGGACCGCTCTACAATGAACATTACCCGCTCCCGGTCATCTTCATGAATGAACTCAAACGCGCTGGAGTTCTCGCCTTGTAATTTGTAGTGTATGAGACCCGGAGAATTATGTATGAACCGGTCAATGTTAAAGTCGGGTGATACTATTCCCGATAACAGCACTTTCTTCGCTTTAGTCATCGTTTCGATCCATGAGTTGGCTGTTATGTCTTCCGCAATTAATAAAAGTGTGGACGGCACGGTCTTCTCTATCATTTGGCATGACAGATGCACGCGCATCTTATGTTTATAATGCTTCATCAGAAAACAGCCCTGCAGCTGGCCGTTATTCGTGTGCTGCCCGTTCCAGGCTGTAAACAGCAGAAGCGGCGATGTTCTGTAGAGCTCGGTTTCCGATAGCCCGGTGAGGCGGATAAACGATTCATTAGTATGAACGAACCGCAGCTCTTCACCCTCTCCTCCAACCATGATCGCCATTGGTAATTTTAACGCATTGAATATCGAATCGAATAATATCATTTTTTTGAGCGCATCCTCTAATTAAGTTTCTATCATGCTATATATAAGTTATTGATGAATAAAACTGGTTAAAAATTTAAACTTAGTTGCACAAAATGGTTATAAAGGCCGATTTTCCGGTCAATGGTAATGAATTCAGCAGAAATTACGGTTATAATCGAACTTTCTTATTATCAATAATTGACTCATAATAGTATATATACCTAAAATCGCCCTTTGAAACGAGAGGAACACCCGCATGAAAATTTGTCAAATCGAAAATTGCGATAAGCCTGTCAAAGCGAAAGATATGTGCGCGATGCACCATCAACGTTGGAGAAGGCATGGTGACCCGATAGTGACCAAAGTCCGCCAGCCTGCTCATCCTACTACCTGTCAATGGGTGAAATGCGAGAGGCGCACCCTCAGTAAAGGGTATTGCTCGAAACATTATTATATCAAGCGCATGCTCGGTTCCCAAGTCCTATAATTTATCAGAAAATAAGAAAAACTTATAATATACCTCATGCGAATCATTCAAGAGGCTTTCCGAAAGCAGTATCCAACTGCAGCGGAAAGCCTCTTTCTTGCTTTTGCCAATCGGATTAAAAAAACGTATCCTTACGTTAACGTTAGGTATATAATAAAGAAATAGGATTAAGCAATTATCACTCAAAGCAAAGGAGGGATGGAATGAACGACAAGAAGCGCAGCATGGAGGAAGTGACGGAGCGTCTCGGCGTTACCGCTCGTACGCTCCATTATTATGAAGAAATCGGACTCCTGCGTAATGTGGAACGGACAAGCGGCGGCCACCGTCTTTATTCGGAAGAGGTCATCGTGGAAATGGAGCACATTCTGCGATTGAAAAACGTACTCGGCTGCACCCTGCAGGAGATTCGTTCCATCATGGATGCTGATGAGCAATTGGCGACGATCCGGCAGTCTTACCAGCAGGAAACATCCGACGTTAACCGCACCGGCTTGCTGGACGAGGCCTCGGCGCTGCTGAACCGGCAAATAAGATTAATTGAAGAGAAGATAGCCGGCATGCAGGAGATGAAGGCCCGGTTCCAGCAACGTCTGGACAAGGTTGAGTCAATAAAATCACCGGTGCCAAATCAAGAATCGGAGGTAAAGCGGCATGAATGACAGAAAATGGTGGATACTATCGGTAACCAGTTTAGGCGCTTTGCTTTCTGCGCTCAATTTCAGCACCCTGATCATAGCGCTGCCCGATTTGATTAAAGGCCTTCACGCATCGGTGCTTCAGGCGATGTGGATTATGCTGGCTTACATGGTGGCTCAGACCGTCGCCGTACTGATGGCGGGCAGTTTGGCCGATCGCTTCGGGCGGAAAAGAATGTACATGTGGGGTATGATCGTATTTACGGTATTCTCGTTAATCTCGGGATTCGCTTCAAGCGCGCCGGTTCTTATCATATTTCGTGTCCTGCAGGGAATTGGCGGAGCCATGGTTATGGCTAACAGCACGGCGATCGTCGCCGACGCTTTTCCGAAGCAGGAGCTCGGACGTGCGCTTGGAGTCAATATCATGGTCGTCGCTGTCGGACAAATTATCGGGCCGGTGCTTGGGGGCTGGCTGACAACGGTATACGGCTGGCAGTGGACATTCTGGTTCAACGTTCCGTTCGGCATACTCGCCATCCTGTGGGGCATGTGGGCGATGGGGATGAAGGATGTCAAGACCGGCGGCGCAGCCAAAAAGTTCGATGCGGCGGGGTCGGTGCTTTATATGATCTTCATGACCGGGCTTCTGCTGGGGCTCACTTGGGGGCCGATTCAAGCGTGGGATTCCCCTGTGGTCTACATCTCATTCGTGGCTTTCCTAATTGCATTTCCACTGTTCTTGCGGATCGAGAACCGCCATCCTTCGGCGCTGCTGCATCTTCCGCTGTTCAGGAATGTTGTATTCTCCCTGGGAATTACCACCGCGACTTTGACAGGCCTTGCAAGGATGGCAGTGATGTTTATGCTCATTTTTTACTTTCAGGGCGCGCTTTCGTATGACGCGTTAATGGCAGGAATTCTTACTATTCCGCTGGCTGTGGGTCTGCTGATCGTTTCGCCGATCGCCGGCTGGCTCGGCGACCGTTATGGGGAGACAGCTCCGGCGACTTTCGGCATTGTGTTCAGCTTTCTTGGGCTTGTGGGATTCGCGCTCGATACGGGGCTGCATACACCATACTGGCAGCTGGCGCTGTGGATGACTCTCATGAGCATTGGATCCGGACTATTCAACTCGCCGAATTCGAGCAGCATCATGAACGCAGCCGGGCCCAAATTTCGCGGCGAAGCGTCAGGTATACGGTCGCTCACAGCAAATCTCGGCATGATGCTCAGCGTCGCATTTACAATACCGCTTGTAACTCACAGCATTCCCAAGGAGGCGATGCTGGCGATTTTCTCGGGGACGCAGGTCGGGCTGAAGAATCCCGCTCAATCATTATCGGGCTTCATTAACGGGCTGCATACGGTATTCTGGGTGATGGCAGCTCTGATGGTGCTGGCGTGTTTGCTTTCCGTTATGCGCGCGGGCCGAACCGGCAACCCGGGCAGAATGGCCCGGTAAGAGTGGTCAACAAACTTCCAGATACAGCTTTGTACCGTCATTGTATTGTAATATCGCGACATCGTATACCAGCTCGACCGACGCGATCCTTCGCCATTTTTTGCAGAAATCGAAGTTGTAATCCATTTCCTTCAGCTTGCGGTGAAGCAGCTCAAGGCAGTGCCTTTGCCCCGAAGAATAGTGAACGGGAACAGAGCGTTTCTTAAAGGTGATCGACGTCATCATTTCGTAGTACCTCCAATCCGGCTAAATGTAAACAATTCTAATTACCCTTATAGTACGTCTTCATGACAATATGGCGTCATGTGTCAGCGAGTGTAAGAAAGGGTAATGACCATAAGCGTATTTTCGGCAGGAACGTAGTCAGTTATCCTGAATATCGTAAATTTTGGTCTTATTTGCACATAAGGAGATATGGAAAGAACGACTGGAGCTGATGTACAATCAAACTAGGAAATTGTTACAGCCGGACCTATGGCAGGAGGAGTCGCGCTTGACGATTATCAAAGCTTTCTTCGCCAATCTCAGTCTACTCATTGCATTGGCGTACCTGTTCAACCTGGGCTATAAATATATCTTCCAACATACATCGGTCAAAATGAAATACGGCATCACGGTAGCTGTATTTATTGCTGCAGGATGGCTGGCTATGATATTCGGCTTCAAGGTAGAGGACATCAACCTGCTCGATCTGCGATTTGTGCCGGTCATCGTAGCTGTGCTCGTTTTTCCAAATCCATCGGCCATCGCAATAATCGGCTTTGGAATAGGGGTCGGACGGCTGTGTATGGGCCACGACGCGACCGGCTGGTCAGGCTTTCTGATGATGGTTGTAATCGGGTTTGCGGGCATGGGACTAAACGTATGGCTCAAACGTGTCAATTGGCGCTTTTTGTGGAAGGCGACGATAGTCGTATTTGGAATAAATGCCGTCGATGCCATAGGCGCAGGAGTATCGTTCCAGATCATAAACGTAATGCCGCAATATCGTCTATGGCATGACCTAGGCTTTTATGCGTTCCCGCTCAGGGTGCTTCTCAGCGGGCTATTCATTTTTATCATTCGCGATTTTCAGAAGGAGCAGCAGCTGGTAGACGATCTGCGGACGATGAACATGCTCCTTAGACGGCAAACGCGCGAACTGCGCCAAGCGAAGCGCGAGGTGGAGGAGAAAGCGCGCGAGCTGATGCTGGCATCCAAATACAAATCCGAATTTCTGGCCAATATGTCGCATGAGCTTAAGACTCCCCTTAATAGTATTATCTTGCTTTCGCAGCTTATACTGGACAATGAAGAGGGCCGTTTTGAAGGCGAAGAACTTCGTTACGCTGACCTCATTCATATTGCCGGAAACGATCTTCTGCAGCTCATCAATGACATACTGGATCTGTCGAAAGTGGAAGCGGGCAAGATGGACATCGCGTTCGAGCCTGTTTCCCTGCACGATCTCGTACAAATGCTCTACCAGCAGTTTCTTCCGGTCGCAGACCAGAAGAAGCTTGTGTTCGAGACGGAAATCACCCCTTCTGCGCCCGACACATTGCAAACCGACGCGCTGCGGGTCAATCAGATATTGCGGAATTTGCTCGTCAATGCTTTCAAATTCACCGAGAAGGGTTCTGTCAAGCTTATTGTGCGGCTTGAAGGGGGTTCCCCTACCGTCGAACCCGGCCCTCACGGGAGACGCCGGATCCGCAATTGGAACCCCGCCTCTTGGGGGCGGCCTGCGACCAGGCCGCACCCGCCCCAGCGGATTGCTTTCACGGTAACCGATACCGGAATTGGTATTGATACAGCCAAACAGCAGCTTATATTCGAAGCATTCCGGCAGGAGGACGGCGCTATTAACCGGAAATACGGCGGGACGGGCCTTGGTCTCTCCATCAGTCTGCAGCTCGCAAGATTGCTCGGGGGCTCGCTGACACTGCGCAGCGCGAAGGGGAAGGGCAGCTCGTTCACGCTGCATCTTCCCGTGCGGCCTCCTGCGGCCAAGGCGGAAGCGGAACGGCTGGAGAAAAGAACAGAATAGAACAAAAGCACGGTAGTTCAATACCAATTTTACCTGCACCCGGCAGCCTTCTATCCGTCTATAAATCGTTACAAAATATGAAAAAAACCCCGCTAGAAAGGTCTTGACTTCCTATTTGTTTTTGAGATATATTATAAAAGTCGCGTCGGCGACGAGAGATTGCTGGTGTAGCTCAGGGGTAGAGCAACGCACTCGTAATGCGTAGGCCGGGGGTTCAATTCCCTTCACCAGCACCATTCATAACCAATAACAGCGCGGTTCTCGGTCACGGGAGCCGCGCTTTTTAATGTTCAGCCGCAAGTATGTGTCCTCGCCGGAAGCGCCGGCGGGGTATTTTAGCATACGTATTTCCCAATTTAATAGGGCATCCGTCAGCCGCGGCATCAGCCTGCGGATATCCGGCGGGATTCAGATTATGCGAATGAGCGGGAAATACCGACCATACGAAGTGCAGGTCCTTTTCATAGTTTAATGTAAGCTCGTCTGAAAGGAGGAGGATCAAATTGTCAGCAAAAATGAAATTCAAAAATGTCAAGGTCGTTCGTAATAGCCGCAAAAGCGTGCGCATTTCGTCCGAATGCTGCAAGAAAAAGGATGGCGCGGTTGAAGGGATCCAGGATGCCGGTAAAGATCTATGCCACCTGTTCTGCATGCTGAAAGATGAGAGAGTCGCTGCCGCACTCGTCCGCGCTATCCGCTGCAAAAACAAGAAAGTAATTGAAGACTTGATTGGACCGAACTGTCATGTAGTCTGCTTCTTCCATCAGGGCAGATTATCTTGCGTTCGCATCAGCTGTGTATTCGGAGATTGCTGCGACGTTCGCATTACCTTTGATATCTGTGTTTCACAGGGTCAATGCGCGAACTTGCTGTAATCGTTTGCGGGCAGCTCACCTGTTCCGCCGGAGTCCGTCGTCGCCAATGTGCGGCGGCGGATTTTTTTGTCGATTAGCAGGGCTTCAAGCGGGAGGGCGAACGGCACGGATAGAGGGGGCTTAGCATAAAATGTCAATAAACAGGTAAACGGCGGGAGGGATAGATAATGCCGGCCATTCCAAATTTTCCGGCCGCGCTGCTCGATGAGCACAGGCACTGGCATCACGTAAATCATCATAACGATCCATCCGAGCTGCCCACTGGCTACGGCCGAATGTTTCTGGACTTTCATCGCCAGTATATCGCCAAAGCGCTGCGCTGGTACGAACAACAGGGATACGACATGGAGCTGGTGATGCCCTGGCAGGAAGTGCCCGAGCCTATTCGCCGCGCACCATGCTACGACATGTCGGCGGAGATGCGAATTCGTAACAATCCGCAATCGTTTCGCTCGGCGGATGAGCTTGGCTTATTTCTGGAGAGATCGAATTTACACGGGTGTCTCCACCAGGAGGCGGCAAGGCTGTTCCGCGAGCCGGACTTGAACGATTTTGACATAGCCACGCGGAGTACGGTGTTCTACAATATTCACGGGATGATCGACCAGTGGTATCAGCAGTGGGAACGTGCAATGGGGGTTCGCATAAACGGCCGTTCTTCCGATAAAAGAGCTCGGGCTGCCCGTGCGGCGGGCGGGCGGCGGCGCGCCGCAGAGGCAGACGCAGCAAGGCGTCCGGTTATGTATGCCGCAGCAAAGCGCGAAACACGCCTGCATAGTAAGCATATGGCCTTGTCACAAAGTCGGCAGCCGACACTTGCACCGAAGCCTCCTTTAACCCGTCTTCCGGGCATAAAGAAACGCCTGCTGCTGTCACAGTCCTGCGCCGTCCCTCGAACAAATCAATCATCGCTTCCAGTTCGGATTCATACACGCCGGCCACTTCCTCGGCCTGCAGCCGGAGTGAAGCGGGCGGGCCATCGTAAAGCAAACCGAACACCTCGCTGATCTCGCGATCGATGAAAGGGACACCTCTTGCGCTGCCTTCAGCTTCGTTTCGCGTTTCTCCAAGCGGGATCAGCATATCATACGCTGCCGATACCCCCAATTCTTCTTCCACTTCCCGAACCGCTTCCCGCATGGTCTCGCCTGCTTCCAGGTGACCTGCGGCGGTGATGTCGAAGCGGCCGGGGAAGGTATCTTTATCCGTCTGCCTCTGCTGAAACATGACGAGCCGGCGGTCTCCCTCGCGGCGGATCAGCCAACAGTGGAACGAGCGGTGCCAATAGCCTTTGGCGTGAACCTCGCTGCGGCAAGCCGTGCCGATCGGTTTGCCCGCGGCGTCGTAGATATCAAAGCGCTCCTCCCGGGGCCGGTCAAGACCGCGGCCGCTCATATTACGACAGCCCCTCTTGGACGCCTTCGGGTTCATCAGTCAAATGCGACGTGCAGTGGGCGCACCTTGTTGCCTTCACCGGAATTTTGGACAAGCAGTAAGTGCATACCTTCTCGGTAGGCTCAGCCGTATCCTCCGGATTGCTGGCTTGGAGACGCCGCAGCGTGTTCGCCCCTTTCACGATAAGGAAAACGCAGAATGCCACTATGGTGAAATCGATAATTACGTTAATGAAGCTGCCGTACGCAATTACGGCTGCGCCGTTTGTTCTCGCAGCTGCCAATGAGAGGGCATGCCCACCTTTTTCTGTTATTTCCGGATTCAAACTTAAATACAAGTCGGCGAAATTCATTTGGCCGAGCAGCCTGCCAATAGGAGGCATTATAATGTCGTTGACCATGGATGTGACGATTTTACCGAACGCTCCGCCTATAATAACGCCGACCGCGAGATCCAGCACGTTCCCTCGCACCGCAAATTCCTTGAACTCTTTTAAAATTTTCACCATCGGTACTTCCTCTCCCTAATGTAATACTCTCTATGCGATTCTCATTATACCTCAGAGGCGATTCGATAGAAAGACGTGCCGCTTCGCTATTTCAAAATGAGATTTCATGTCGCTCAAAAAAGGTTTTTCTGGAAAAATGTCGAAATTGTCACATTAAAATATATAATAATAGGTCATGAGGATAGAGATGAGCGAACTGATCGAGACTGAAAAATGGATATTCCTGCTGCTGGCTTTAGCTATTAATCTGTTTGCTTCTTTTACCATGTACATTATGATAGGCCATCTGAAGCTTGTTCGGATGCTGCGCCATTATTGGCTGCTGAGCGGAGCCGCGGTATACGGGCTGGGGCTGTGGATGAGCCACTTTATCATGCTGCTGGCTACAGACAGTATGATTATTATGGACTGGACATCAATCATCAAGGTAGCGGTGGTAATGATTTGCGCTTATGTCTCGTTCCTCCTGCTTGGTTCCAGAACCGACTTTTCGCTGAAGCTGCTGGCCAGCAGCATCATCATGGCCGCAGGAGCAAATTTCTTGAATTATTCTTCTCTGATGAGTGGCCAGATTCAGAATTTCCATATAAATTTCCAGCTTGCTTTCTTTGCGTTTACCGTCAGCTTCCTGGGGACCTCCTGGTCCTACTATTTGTTCGAGCGTAAGAATGGCGCCTATCTGATTCTGCCCGGCATGCTGCTTGGTCTGGCCGGCAGTGCGGTTCAGCTGCTTGGGCTTGCAGCGTTCACGGTTGAATACAGCTTCGTTCTAACGTCGGACCGGTTGAACGATTATATGAAGATGCTCTCCGTGGTACTTGGCATTGCCACACTGCTTATTTTCGCCTTCAGCCTTCTCGCGCGTTTCGTTGACCGGCGCTTCAATGCAATGAATGAGCGGTATAAGCTGCTGGTTGAGAACTCAATCGATACGATAGCTATTATCCGCGACGAACGCTGGGAATATATTAATGATTCGGGTCTTCAACTGTTCGAAGCGGATTACCAGACGGATTTGCTGGGGATATCGATTTATCAGCATCTGCAGCCCAAATGCCATGAAGACATGAGACGGATGCTTAAACTTACTGAGCAGGGTATAGGGCAAGCCCCGATCGAACTGGATTGGATGACATTGAAAGGGAAAATGCTCCATACCGAAGTGGTCCAAACCTGCACGAGGTTATCGGGGAAACCGGTGTTTCAAGTAATAATCCGGGATATTTCCGAGCGTAAGAAAAATGAAGAGCTGCTTATCAATTCGGAAAAACTGTATGTCGCCGGTCAATTGGCAGCCGGTATTGCTCATGAAATACGGAACCCGCTCACATCACTTAAAGGTTTTTTGCAATTGATTGCTTCAGGACGGCAAAACGGGAACGGGAAAAATTATTATGATATCATGAAGTCGGAGCTGAACCGGATCGAATCGATCGTGAGCGAGCTGCTTATGCTCTCGAAGCCGCAGATTTACGAGCTTGCCCATAAAGATATCCGGCATATTATAGGCGATACGATGACGCTTCTGGAGGCGCAGGCCATCCTGCACAACATTGAGATGGAATCGGCTCTGTGGGAGGAACCTCTCTGGGTGCGAGGAGTCGAGAATCAGCTCAAGCAGGTGTTCATCAACGTGCTCAAGAACGCAATCGAGGCGATGAGCGAGGGCGGCAAAATCATTATCACTTGCGAGCGGGAGGGAGACCGGATCGTCGTGCGCATCGACGACCATGGTCCGGGCATTCCCGAAGAGCAGTTGTGCAAGATCGGTCAGCCTTTCTACACGACCAAAGATAAAGGAACCGGCCTCGGTCTGATGGTCAGCTATAAAATCGTCCATAATCATCAAGGGAGCGTTCGGGCGCAAAGCAGGCTTGGTGTCGGAACGACATTCGAAATCATACTGCCCTATTCCCCTCCGGACATCTTCGAAACGGACGGCGCGGCCAAAGTCACGCCGATCCACCGGAACCGGCAGGAAGAAAGCTCGCTCTAGCTTCATGCGCGCTTGGCCGGTAACCGCAGCGGAAGCAGAGCGGTTGCCGGCTGTTTTTGCTTGCCCGGATATTCAGTTATAATAGCTTGAGGAGGCGATGGCAGCAGATGGCCGAACCAAGGAAAGAGATGTATGACGAGCCGTTCTTACGGCAATTTGGGGCGCTCGTGCGTTCGGAATGGGCGTCTTTCGACGATGAAAGGTTTGTTCAGCTCGTAGTCGGGGACGGTTGGGACCGGCTCGAGCTTAAGGGGAGGATCCGGCGCGTTACTGAGGCGCTCGGATCGACTCTGCCGCCCGGTTACGCCGAGGCGCTGGATGTACTGTTTGCGATCGACGAGCGATGCGTCGGCTTCCCCTTTATATTTTTCCCGGATTTTGTTGAAGTGAACGGGCTGGGTGATTGGAAGAGGTCGATGGAGGCACTGGAACGTTTTACTGCCCGTTCGACGTCGGAGTTTGCAATTCGGCCGTTTCTGGTTGCAGAGACGGAGCGGACTATGGCCCGCATGCGCGAGTGGGCGGAGCACGAGAACGAGCATGTTCGGCGTCTCGCCAGCGAAGGATGCCGGCCGCGCCTGCCGTGGGCGTCTGCGCTCACGATGTTCAAACGGGACCCTCGTCCGATAATGCCGATATTGGAGCAGCTGAAATGTGATTCGTCGCTCTATGTGCGAAAGAGCGTGGCGAACAATATAAACGATATTGCCAAGGACCATCCGGATATTGTGCGGGATGTCGCGGCGCGGTGGAGCGGTGAACATCCCTTGACGGATTGGATTGTCCGCCGCGGCTGCCGGACGCTGATCCGCCAAGCCGACCCGGTAACAATGGCCTTATTCGGATACTCCGGCGCTTCGGCAGCCGATGCTGTGGGAGAGGCGCGCATTGATGCTCAGCAGAAGTCCGCATTCATCGGCGGAAGCACCGAGCTGCGCTACCGGCTCGTATTTTGTGATACCGAGCCGCAGCGTCTGCGGATCGAGCTTGGGGTCGATTATGTAAAAGCAAGCGGGAGGGTCTCGCAAAAACGGTTTTTGCTGACTGACCGGACCGTTGCCGCCGGCTCTCAATTGGAAGGAAGCAAGCGTCTGGACTGGACGGATTTGTCAACCCGCAAACATTATCCCGGTCTTCACCGGCTGCACCTCACTGTCAATGGCGATCCGGTGGCCGAGACGGAAGTGATGCTTCTTGCACGGGGTGCGGGAGAAGAGGAGGTGCTTGGGACGACATGACGATCGGCGCCCGTGTATTAAAGACCGGCATGGCCGTTGCATTAGCCGTTTATTTGAGCGGACTGTTCGGCTTTCCGTCACCGATCATTGCGGCGGTCGCATCGATCTTTACGATCCAGCCGTCGATCTCCCGCTCGTGGCAGCAGGTTACGGACCAGCTCCAAACGAATCTGCTCGGCGCGGTCGTGGCAATCATTGCAGTCAAGCTCTTCGGAAGCACCCCCATTGCGCTTGGTCTTGTATGCATTATCGTCATATTGATCAGCATCCGGCTGCGGATGGAGAACACGATCGGGCTTACGCTCGTGACCGTCGTGGCCGTCATGGAAGCGACCGGAGAGGGATGGCTGTTCGCGTTGGAGCGTTTCTCGATGGTATTGACGGGTATGGCGGCCGCTTTCGTGGTCAATGTGCTTGTATACCCGCCGCGCCCGCGCAAGCAATTTATTGTACAAGTGCATGAAGCATACGGCCAGCTCTCGCTTCTGCTGCGGATGGCCATCTCCAACGAGATGAAGGAGGATGTGCACCGCGAGGAGAAGGAGAAGCTCCATGGAACGCTTCGCAAGCTCGACGAGCGGTATGTGCTCTTCGAGGAGGAGCGCTCGCTGCTGCCGCGGCGCAAGCTGGCCCGTGCAAGACAGCTTCTTCTGTCCAAGCAGATGATCAAAGCGCTGCAGCAGGGCTCCGATTTGCTCGATGTGGTGGAGGAGCATTATTTTGCCGCGCCGGGAGCCGGGGAATGGGCTCAGCAATTTGACCGGCTGATCGAGGAGCTGGCGAAGTATCACGAGCAAATCCTGCTCAAGCTCGAAGGCAAAATGAAAGCAAACGCGGACATCGAACCGGAAGAAGCGCGTGAAGCGCGGCTCGTTAAGCAGATCACGGCGTATTTGAACGAGAACCCCGACGAGCATAAGAGGCTTGTCTTCGTTGCGTCCGCGATATTCGAATACGCTTATCATCTCCGCAGACTTGACCGGGTCGCCGAACAAGTTCTTGAGCGGGAAGAAGAAGCGGCATCCGGAGCGGAAGCTTGAGCTCCGGCGTACAAATAAACGCCCTTTCCGTGCAGACATCACCTGCACGGAAAGGGCGTTTGCTTATTTATCGCCGCGGTCGATGTGGCCGCGGGGATGCTTCAGACTGGCTTCATTAGAGGCGTCATCGGCCTTCGGAACCAATCTCGGGTCGGTATGGCCTTTGTGATGGTTGTCAAAGTCCAGCTCGGTCAGTTCCCATTCCGTTGTTCCCAGCATCGGATCGGCCGGGAACACTTGTCCGCGCTCGAGCTTTTCCTCGCGGCCCCATTCATTCTTGTAGGTGCCGTCGACCTCAACCGGCTCGCCGGACATTGGTTCCATCTCGAAATGGCGCTGCTTTTCGCTCATTGTTGTTTCCTCCTTATATAGGCGCAGCCACGGAATCCGGGCTGTTAAAGCCCGTGCTTGGGAACGGCGCTGCGGTCGGCTTCGGATTGCATTTCGCTTGCCTTCTCTTTGCCTGTTCCCTTGCGGTCCGCCAAAGATTGAGCCTGGCTCGCTTTGCGCTGCCTGTTGGAAGGTTGTTCGCCCGACATCGTTGTGGCCTCCTGAGAAAAGTCTTGGTAAGGTTGACTTGGGTTCAACCTTGAGTACTTCTACAGTTTGCCGCAGCAGGAAGAATACTATGTGCGAAAGGTCTTAACTTGAGGACCGGACTACAGCAGCCGCAGCCCGCAGGAAGGGCACTCGGCATGCTCGTGCGTTACGGTTTCGCCGCAAGCAGGACACGGCTCGCTGAACGGCTCGTCGGCCCGGACGGGCCGCTCGCTTTTATGCTCATCCGCACCGGCATCGCTGGGCCGAAGGTGTGAGGGAGTTCCGAACAGCGCTTCGACGAACTCCCTCAGCTCCTTGTGCTTGCCCGAATCTTGAGTCGTCAGCCGAATGATAAAGACCATGGCTCCGATGAGCGTGGTAGCGAAGAGCAGGACGATTCCCGTAGCGATGCCGCTCATGACGCTTACAAGCGGAAGCATTCCATTTCGCAAATTCAAGCGGCACCGCCCTCCCCAGGAGTTACTTCGTCTGGTAGCGTGCTTCCAGCTTCTTTCCGCCAAACCACATCCCGGCAACCATCAGTACCGTCACAATAGGACGCCACGGTTCCTGCGCGATTTCGCTGATGTTGAAGCTGAGCAGCGAGACGCTAAGAATCATGACCGCCTTGCCAAGCGTAATGGCCAGGACGAACGAGCGAAACGGAACGTTGCTGAGACCCGAAACGACGTTAATGAGTGCTGAAGGCGAGAAGGGAAAGCACGCAAACAAAAATATCGGGGTAAACCCTTTATGCTCAATCCAGTCAAATACACGCGATGTCTTCGGAAACCGTCTCCGAATCCAGCTGCCGAAGCGTCGGCCGAGCTTGCGGGCAAGCCAGAACAAAATGATCGAGCCGCCGCATACGCCAAGCCATGAGTAGAGAGAGCCAAGCCAAAACCCGTAAATATTAGCGTTCGCTGCGACGAATACAAGCAGCGGCAGTATCGGTAAAAATGACTCCAGCATAGGCAAAAATATACCCGGCAGCGGACCGTAGGCCGAATAGCTTCTCAGCGTGCGCTGCAGATGTTCCAGATCAATCTGTTTAAGCTGATGAATCCAATCGTTGAACTGACTCATTATTTTCTAATCCCCCTGCTTATTTGCACCACTGGCGTTATCCGTGAATGCGCGGAACGGAAACCAAATGTAGAATAATCCGATTAAGATATAAAATGCTGCGCTGCACCAAATGACTGAGGGCTGTCCGTACCATGAGGCAAGCGTCCCGCCGACCACCGGTCCGATCATCCCGCCGATCCCTTCAACCGTTGAGAATATTCCCCATCCAAGTCCCTGCTGCATCGGCGGCACGTAATTGGCAAGCAGAGCGTTCCAAGCCGGAAGCAAGGCAGCATAGGAAAGACCCAGCACACCTGCCAGCAGCACGCTCTGCCATAGGGGCGGAGCCATGCCGAGCGCATACAACCCCGACCCTATACCGCCAAAGCCGATAACAAGAAACCATTTCTTCCCTCCTAGCTTGTCCGAGAGGCGCCCCAGCGGAATAAGGCCAAGCACAGTGAACACGCCCCCTGCAAGCAGCAGCATCGAATATTGCGCGCCGTTCAAGCCCAGGCGGTCCTCGGCGAAGCTTGGAAGGATCGGTACAAGCATTCCCGCACCCATCGTCTGGAGCACCATGCCGGGCAGCAGAAGCCGCATATGACGAAGCCGCTCAAACAGAACGGAAAATTGCTCCCGCACCGGCAGTGATGTCACTGCAGAGGATTGTCGGTTGCTGATGAACAGCGCGAGCCCCCAACAGACAAAGGACAGTGCAATCAGCAAATAATAAGTGATTTGCGTACTGTAGTCGAGCAAAATATTGGTCACAATCGGACCTGAACCGAGACCTACGAACCAGATTGTATAGAGAAAACCCATCTGCGTAGCACGCCGGTCCTCCGTCACTTTCGTCAGACAGACGATCCAGATCGGCGAAGTGCCGACTCCGTATAAAGCCGCAGCTACGATGAATATCCACGGCATGAATGAGAATTGAAACAGCAGCACGCCGGCAAGCGATGCCAGAAGGCCGGTATGTACGACAAAACGGATCGAGAAACGGTCCAGCAGATAGCCTATCGCCATTTTGAGCGCTGTATCTATCAAATAATGTGCGGTTATCGCCACGCCAATAATATCAAGCGTTAGGCCGAGCGTTTTTTCCCCGAAAATCGGAAGAAAGCTGATCAGCATAGCCCCGCGGACAAATTCGACGAAAAACAAAATAATCGAAAGCAGTACGATTTCCTGTGCGAACCAGCGATTACGTATCACAACTCACTCCTATTAATCCTTATTCGCAAATGCCGCTCCCGGGTGCATGCACGGGGCCGCTCAAGCGACCCGTATCATTGCGGGACAACGGAAGACACTCCTTCCATTATATGCAAGCTTGAGCAAAAGTCCAAGGCGATTGTGTCCGCGGCATTGATGCGCTGCAGACTCAGAATGGCTTTTTTGCTATTCATTAAACGGATCGGATCGTGAATTAGATTCATTATTTCATAAGAAAGCTGTTCCGGGGAATAGGTAATGACGGCGGCGCCCTTTTTTTCCATATACAGTGCATTGTTGCGTTCTTGACCGGGAACCGGCCGATATATGAAAATAGGCAGTCCCGCTGCCAGCGCTTCGGACAGCGTTACGCCTCCCGGCTTCGTTACAAGGCAGGTTGCCAGAGCCATCAGCTCATGAATCTGTTCCATATAGCCAAATATGCGCAGTCTGTCGGCCTCGGGATGGCCTTCGAAACTGCTGCGCATCGTTTGCGCGAGCGAATCGTTTCGTCCGCAGACAAGAGCGACGGTCACTGCCGGCTGTTCCAGGAGAGCCGCAACGATGGCGTTAATATTGGGGAGTAAGCCATGGGCGCCCGCCATAATAAGCACGACCGGTTTCCCGGCAGGCAGCCCATACTTTGCGCGCAGCTCCGGGTCCGGGGTGACCGTGCGGAACCCGCGCTTGAGCGGAATCCCGCTGACGCAGATACGGCCGTCGTGAATGCCGAGCGATATGAGCTCGCGCTTCATATCCTCTGTGGGCACATAGTAGCGGTCGATGTTGGGATGGACCCACCGCTGGTGGAGATCAAAATCGGTGACAACGGAACAGGACGGAATCCGCAGCCCAATCCGTTCTTTCATCGCAGGCATGGCCATCAGCGGGAACGTATGAATCACCGCATCGGGTTTCTCGCTCAGCAGGATTCGCCTCAGCCGGTCGCGCCCGAAAGAGTGGAGCCAGTTTGCAAACAGCGAATCGTGCTTCATCGGTTTGGTGCGGTCGTATACCCAGCCGTATAAGCCGGGAAGCAGGGTGAAGCTCTTCATATACACCCGGCGTGTCATTTCATTAATCCACGGGTGAGCTTCGGCCAGCAGATCGACGAGAACGGTCTGCTCCATGTCGCGGTCCGCGAGCGCATCGCGGATGGCCCGTGCGGCCTGAAGGTGGCCATCGCCGTAAGAGGCATACAATATCATGAGCTTCGGGCTTTTCGTTCCGGTCAGGCCAGTCATCTTGGGGCACACCTCCTGACATGAGTGTATAGGCTAATTGTAAACCGGGAATGAACGCCGCATAAACGGTGTGTAAGAACAACTTGGGACGCTTCACTATCAGTTTAACCTATGCAGCCCGAATTCTACGCATGCTCGGACATGAATCCCAAGCTGCAAGTCATTTCAGATAAGCAGATTGAATAGGAGCGGATCCTTGTTCAGCTCGAGAAACTGCAGCCCTTTCAGGCGCATACGCTCGACAAGAGGCTCGTAATCCCCGCGGTGCTTCAATTCGATCCCAACAAGCGCCGGACCGTTATCCTTGTTATGCTTCTTCGTATATTCGAACCGAGTTATATCGTCGTCCGGACCGAGCACCTCGTCGAGAAATTCGCGCAAAGCGCCGGCACGCTGAGGAAAGTTGACCATGAAATAATGCTTCAGCCCTTCGAACACAAGCGACCGTTCCTTGATCTCCTGCATCCGGTCAACGTCGTTGTTACCCCCGCTGACGATACAAACAACGCTTTTGCCGGCGATCTGGTCCCGGTAAAGATCAAGCGCGGCGATCGGCAGCGCGCCGGCAGGCTCGACGACGATCGCATTCTCGTTGTACAGGTCAAGCATCGTTGTGCAGGCCTTGCCCTCCGGAACAAGCACAACATCGTCCAGCAGCTCGCGGCACATGCGGAACGTCAAATCGCCCACACGCTTGACTGCGGCGCCGTCGACGAATTTATCAATGGTGTCCAGAGTGAGCACCTCTCCGGCATCGAGCGATAACCGCATCGACGGGGCACCCTCCGGCTCGACGCCTATCAGCTTCGTGCCCGGCGATACGGCTTTCACATAGGCGCCTACACCTGCGGCCAGGCCCCCGCCTCCGATGGTGACGAAGATGAAGTCGGGAGCGGCCTCGACGGCCTCCATAATTTCTTTGCCGATCGTGCCGTTCCCGGCAATGATCTTCGGATCGTCGAACGGGTGGATGAACGCGAGGTCGTCCTTGCGGCTGGCGGCGACCGCCTCGCTGAACGCGTCGTCGAAAGTGTCTCCGGTAAGGATAATTTCAACGTCGGGTCCGCCGAAGAAGGCCGCTTGAGTAACTTTTTGCCGCGGGGTTGTGCTCGGCATATAGATTTTGCCGGGTATGCCGAGCGCCTGGCACGAATAGGCGACGCCCTGCGCATGGTTGCCGGCGCTGGCGCAGACGACGCCGCGGGCAAGCCTCTCGGCCGGCAGCGACTTCATCAGATGATAGGCGCCGCGCAGCTTGAAGGAGCGGACTACCTGCAGATCCTCCCTTTTCAGAAGCACGCTGCAGCCGTAACGGGCCGACAATACCCGGTTATGCAGAAGCGGAGTGCGGGCCGCCACCTCTTTGACGTGCATTTGCGCTTGCGCGATTTCGGTTAACCCGACCGTATAGCCGGCAGAGTTCCTTGATTCGTTTGCCATTACCATCAGCCTCTCTCCTCTTAGTCATTCCCAATCGTTAGGTCTTCTGAATAACAAAAAAATCCCGCCCCTATAAGGGACGAGATTTATCTCGCGTTACCACCCTACTTCCGTCCGCTCTCGTAAATCAAAAAGAGGCTTTCGGCGCTTTGTCGCGTACAAGCATACGCGCTCCGTGTAACGGCGGATTCCGTCCGCGCTTACCTGTGCACCGGATTGCTGTCATATACACAGACCGGAATTGTTCGGCGCGGCTTCTTCGGGAGGATGCAGCATCAGGCGGCAAACGTCGGCTTTCAGCAGGACGCCGACTCTCTGGAGATTGCCATGACTCAAATGCGCGTGTTCCCATCTGCGAATTTTAATTTTCGGAATATTCTTGTTATACTCTCCCGCACTCTAATTGTCAATGAGGAATATTCAATATGCAAAATAATGAATTCGACTATTCAACCTATTCATCCGTTGGTATAGTAGAAATTGGAACCTCTTGGCTGATTTTTACATCGGCTGCTTCTAATTATGACGGGAGCGGTTAGTAGTTAGTAGTATTCGCAGGCGGTGAGAGATGATGAAGCCGGTACCCCGGTCGAAAGTTCGACTTGCGGCGGGAATGGCCTTTTTTAGATGGAAGCGGTATCTAAAATGGTGTTTCGGCGGCATCAGATTTGCCAAAACGTTCGCAAAGGATGACTATCCATACCTTGTATTTGTGCATGAAACGCCGACGCTGCGAAAGCTGAAGGACGTTGATATGTGGCTCCAGCACAACAAGGAGATCAATTTACAGTTGGCAGTAAAGCGGCTGGACGGGCTCATTATCCGGCCCGGTGAAACGATGTCCTACTGGAAACTGATCGGAAATCCAACCAGGCGAAAAGGATATGCTCCGGGTATGGTGTTATTCTACGGCGGGTTCAAACCGGGGATTGGCGGAGGCCTGTGCCAGCTGTCGAATCTGATCTACTGGATGACGCTCCACACACCGCTCACGGTGGTCGAAAGGCACCGCCACAGCTACGATGTGTTCCCGGATTCCAACCGGACGCAGCCATTCGGCAGCGGCGCGACATGCGCTTATAATTATTTGGACCTCATGATTGCAAACAGAACAGATTCTCCCTATCAGCTGAAGCTGGAGGTGAGGAATCACCGGTTGACAGGTGAATGGCGCGCTCTCACAAAACCGCTTCATACGTATGAAGTGTACGAAAAGGATCACCTGATTTCGCAGCAATATTGGGGCGGCTATGTCCGGCACAATACGCTCTTCAGGCGCGTCTATAGCAGGGACGGCCAGCTCGCAGGCGATGAATATATAACAGAGAATCATGCGCTGATGATGTATTCGCCGCTTTTGCCGGAATCTGTTAACAAGGTTCAACATTCATAGTGTTAACGATTTGGAAGGCTGGTTGGACTAAATAAAGCATTAAAAATAAGAAAGGGGTGGCTGGATATGCCGATTCAAGTAGATATGGAGCATTTCATGCAGGTCAGAACGGCTGTGGTTGAAGAAACCCTACTCGTCGGTTTCATAAGCCCGATCGGGGTTAAGGATGAGCGTCTTCTATTCGAGCATTTGAAAGAGAGGCGTGCCGAAATCGTCAATCTGCAGAGCGAGGACGAATATCTGGTGATTGTACCGGGCGGTCTGCTTGTGGCGGCGCCTGTGTCGGCCATTGCCGATGTGCCGGTGGGAATGGTCGGCTACACCATCCAGGCTGACGAGTATGCGGTGTTCAGGTTTGAGGAGAAGCATATTGCAGACTTTTGGGACTACTTCTGCAGCATCGATAATCAGGCGCTCTACAATTTGAATATCGAGAAACCGCGGTTTGAGATTTTCAATAAGGAGCTGCAGCCGAAGGGCGTGACCGAAATCTATTTCCCGACGCATGACCGGGAGGTAAAGGTTGTGGCGCTTGGCGAGATCAAGCTCGTCGGCATTCGGGTCGTATGCGAGACCGGCGAACAGTATGCGGAGGAGATCCCGGGTGCTTTCGCCGAGTTAACGCGCAGATTGGAAGAGATTCCGGGGCGCATCGAACCGGAGCGGATCATCGGCGCATTCTTCGTCAGCGACGAGTCGGCGGAAGAAGACGGGTATTGGGCATGCGTCGAGGTTGAGCAGTTCGTTTCCGTTCCGCAGGAAATGGAAGCCATTACAGTTCCGCCGCAATCTTATGCGGTTACGGTTCACCGCGGACGCGTAAATCAAATATCCAAGACGTATGAGCTTCTGCATAAGTGGATTGCCGAGAATGGCTACGAGCGAGTGCTGCGTGCGTGGCACTTGGAGCAGTATGAAAAGAGCGGTCCAGTTAAGGGCCCGGTAACGGCTCACCTGCACGACACGATTACGTTGGAATAGCGGATGAGTGATAATAACATTTGTTAACGATAACCGAATAGCTGGCGTTTTTCCATTATAAAGAGGGGGTCACAGAAAAATGCCGGAGTTGAACCGGACTCATGCCAGCCTATTTCGGCGTGAGAGGGCGTTCGCGCGCAATTGGCTGCTTCAAGCAGCTATTATCTTATATTTGGTCATTTGGGGGCTGCTGGCGGCCAGGCCATACGACCAATTTGACTGGTGGCTCGAAAACCTGCTTGTTGTTGCGGCGGCCGCTGGCTTTGTTTCTACCTACAGGCTCTTTTCCTTCAGCAATATGTCTTATTTGATGATAATCGGATTTGTCATATTACACACGATCGGAGCGCACTATGCTTATAATACGACGCCGGTGGATAAGTGGATAAACGGGATATTTCATAATGAGAGGAACCATTATGACCGGATTGTGCATTGCGCTTTCGGACTGCTCATTGCCTATCCCGTTCACGAATTCATGCTCAGAGTCGTCCGGATCCGCAAAAGCTGGACATATGTGCTTGTGCCGTGCATCATTCTGGCGATGGGCGCGTTCTATGAGCTTATTGAAATGTGGGTGGCGCTAATTCTGGCTCCTGAGAAAGGCGCACTGTTCCTTGGCAGCCAAGGCGATCAGTGGGATGCGCACCATGACATGGAGTTGGCGCTTTACGGCGCTGTGTTCGCAATGGCGTTTGCGGCGGTTCTCGGCCGCTTAAGAGGGGAAAGGAGTGTATCTCATGATAATGGATTATGAGAGACTGTATATGATTGGTAGTCTGCCTGGTTTTTCTCCACAAATTAGTCGATTGGTTTCAATGATGAATTATGCAAGATGGACAACACTCGAATCGGTAATTGGTTTAAGTGTTCCCCAACTGGATTATTTATCTGATGATCAATCCAATTCAATTGGATCTCTTCTTAAACATATTGCAGCAGTCGAATACGCCTATTATTTGAATACCATCGTAAAAAGGGAACTGACAGAGGCAGAACATAAGCAATGGGATGCAGCGCTGCAGCTGGGGGACAGAGGAAGAAAGGAAATAAAGAACAACCCTCTAAACTACTATATTGAAATATTCAATGATGTGAGAAGCATGACATTAAAGTCAATGTCCGAATTACAGGATGAATGGCTGGAGCAATCTGAAAATGAACCGCATTTAGGCAACCGATCGGTAAATAACTATTTTAAGTGGTTTCATGTTTTTGAAGATGAGATCAATCATAGAGGACAAATACGAATTATTCGCAAACGTATTCAGGCGGGCGAGTCCGTCAGATAACGCGCTTAAACTAAAAAACAAGTAGAGGCGGTTTGAAATGGAACATAGCTCAAAGAAACAAGATTCACCCGAGAACATTCAATGGAAGGGAGTCGAGTTTCTTAACTCGTCCATTGAGCAATTTAATATGAGTGGAACAAGATTTTGTGAAGGGGACTTATCATACTCTAACTTCCAAAGTGTCAGTCTCGAAGGAACGTCGGTCATGTATGCGAATATGAAAAACATGGTTTAAGCACGTTGACTTAAGTGGCTCGGCAGTACATGCAAGCAACTTAACGGATATGAAAGTCGAAGGCAATGCCTGGTGGGACATGACAATGAATGAGTGTGATCTTAAAATTTAATCACTCAAATTTAGTGAACACAAATATAGAAAACTGCTTGATTGACGGTCTGCGGATAAATGGCGTATCGGTTAAAGAATTGATTGAGAACCATCCGGACTACAAGCTCGACACACCGGCTGTTCCCAGAAAGAAGATTTATGATAGTAACCGAAAACGGGTAATAGACAGCCAAGGTTGAATACCTTCAGAAAACTTCGGTAAATCTGGTACATCTTTAAGATACTGCCCAAAAAAGAAGAAAAGAGGGAATCATATGCAGCTCAAATGGCTCGAGTGGGCAAAGCAAATTCAGGCGATAAGCCAAGCTGGACTAGCCTATTCAAAGGATATCTATGATCTGGACAGATTCGAGCAGCTGAGAGCTCTCAGCATTGAAATCTTAAATGAGTATACAGACGTTGAAAGGGACAAGATACGAGCTTTATTCGCAAGCGAAACCGGTTACGCGACTCCAAAGGTGGATGTACGCGGTGTTGTCTTTAATGATGGCAAAATATTATTAGTGAAGGAACGTACCGACGAGGCTTGGGCATTGCCCGGCGGATGGGCGGATATCGGGTTGTCTGCAAAGGAAGTGGCTGTAAAGGAAGTGAAAGAGGAATCCGGGTTCGATGTAATGCCTGTCCGGCTGTTAGGGATTATAGACAAGAAGTTTCATGACCATCCGCCTTCACCGTTTCATGTTTACAAAATGTTCATATTATGCGAAATTGTCGGCGGTGAAGCGATGGAGGGTATGGAAACACTCGAGGTTAAATTTTTTGAAGAGGATAAATTGCCTGCGTTATCCCTTGAACGAAACACGGAGAAGCAGATTATCAAACTGTTTGAGTTATATAGAAACCCGGATCAAGAGATCATGTTTGATTAATCCAAGTTAATAGGGAGCTGGCTCCGAACTACAAGGGAAATGCGGGCTTGCTTGATTTCTATTGCTGCTATGAAGTAGACCCCGTTGCCAATGTGCCGCATGGTATGGTACACATTCATTTACTGCCGAGAATGTATTCCGCCACACACTATAAAGGGCCGGCCGGCAGGACGTCAACGGCCTATGACTACACATCGGGATGGCTGCAGGAAAACGGATACTCTTATGACGACATTGATTATTACTTCGAAAAGTACGATGGGAAAACAATAAGAGATTCAGAGGATCAGCGCAATGAGGTCAAGATTTACTGCCCGGTAAAGAAAAGGATGTGAGCAAAGATGGAATTGATATTCGTCCGACATGGCCAAGGGGAGCATAACCGGGACATTCCGGACCGGTTAAATATTGAACATCCTCATCTGACTGACAGGGGTAAAGCTCAAGTGGCGGATCTAAGAGCTTCTTTTGATTTCAGCAATGAGGATATCTTTATTGTCAGCCCGACGGTGAGAACCATCGAAACCGTCAATATTCTCACTGACGGCTTGACTCAGCCCAAGAAATACATAAGCCCCGCAGTCGGCCCCAGAATGTTTCCTCAAGGTCCTGAATCGGCTGCATTCAGGTGTGACATAGCCCTTCCGAGAGCAAGAATAATAAATGAATATCCTGGCTTCATCGTGATGAATGACTTCAATGAACCGGTTTGGCTTGAAGGGATAAACGCTATTGAGGAGAAAAAATTCCAGGAGCTTGGACTGGGATTGATCAATTGGATTAGAGAGCAAGGGCTTGATAGAGCTGTTATTGTTGCGCATGATGGAACGATTAACAGCTATAGACAACTTCTCGGAGAACGGGGTCTGACAAGGTTGGATTTTCTGGGAGAAGCGGGAACATTTAAGGTCGCGTTATAATTAGATATGGTTCCAGTCGCTCGTCAATTGTCGGGTAGTTAAATATACATATCAAAATAAGAAACCCTCAGTGAATTATCCCTGAGGGTTAACAATCGAATGAACATAATAGTCGTTTCCCCTGTCTCAGCGGAAACGACGAAAGAAATTTCGTAAGTCTTCTGTTAACAAGTCAGGAACCTCCATTGCCGCGAAGTGTCCACCATGTTCAAACTCTGTCCAGTGTACGATATCATACTCTTGCTCAGCGAGACGACGTACAGGTAAAGCCAAATCGTGTGGAAAAACCGCCACTCCTACTGGTACTGGGCAGGGCATAGGGCGTCCCTTCGATTGGGCTGCGATGAGCTGGCTCTCATAATAAAGACGAGCTGTTGATCCAGCAGTGCCTGTGATCCAATAAAGCATTACGTTAGTAAGCAGACGATCGATTCCAATAGGATATGCTGGATCAACCCATTCCATAAATTTCTCTGCGATCCAAGCTAGTTGACCAACAGGTGAGTCGGTGAGCGCATAGGATAGTGTTTGCGGTCGCGTTGACTGAAGCACCCTGTGACCAGCAGGAGAAGCTAGGTAACGGTTCAACTGTGCAATTCTATCCTCATCTTCCTTAGACAGATTAGTAAGTTTATCATTTGGTTTTGGTATAAAAAATAGGTAGTTTAGATGAACACCACAGACATGCTCCGGATCGGCCGCAGCTAAGATACGAGAAATTGCTGAACCCCAATCTCCTCCCTGTGTTCCATATCGGTCATAACCTAACCGTCTCATCAACTCCGCCCAAGCAAGAGCAATCCGTTGTCCATTCCAACCATTCTCAGGAGTGGGACCGGAAAAACCAAAGCCAGGGATCGATGGAATTACCACATGAAAAGCGTTGGCAGGATCTTCACCATAAGCTCGTGGATCGGTTAATGGACCAATGATATCAAGAAATTCTACGATAGAACCCGGCCAGCCATGGGTAAGAATAAGCGGAAATGCATCCTTTTCGGGTGACCGAACATGCAAGAAATGTATATTTGCACCATCAATCATTGTAGTGAATTGAGGAAACTCATTTAACTGAGCTTCTTGTTTACGCCAGTCATATGAGGTACCCCAGTACTCCACTAACTCCTTCATATAGTCGAGTGGAACACCATCATTTCCTTCAATATCAGGTAACTGGGCAGGCCAACGAGTTTGGGTCAGGCGAGCTTGCAAATCATCTAGATCACTTTGGGGGATCGCGATGCGAAATGGACGGATTGAGGTATCCGTAAGTTCAGTGCTGTTGGAATTAACCGTTTTTAAGTGTTCCATCTTTTACATCCTCCTTCTCAAATTCTAATTTTTATAAATCCGTTTCACCATATATTTATCTCATTACTCATCCTGGATTGAAACCAGATGCTCATACTTGAGCCTTAAAATTTCAATGGCTCGAGTAACATCCTCATTAGAGGTTAAATAAACGGATACCCAACCGGAATCAGGATACATATGATGGGGCTGCGCACGCCCTGAGATTACCAGTTCATCGCGTAATGATTTCGGCAAAGTCAAGTCGACCAGGTGATCGCCATGCAAATGTCCGATTTCCTTACCTCTAAACCGAAATTCAATCCCGCCGAAGCGGTGTGGCTGCTGAGTTACCTCTGGCCATGTAAGCAATTGATCGATTAAATTTGCTGTTAACATCACATGTCTTCTCCTTTCAGCTTCTACACCCGTAAATTTGAATTTGTCCCATATTATATTGAAACACTTGAATTCCTGGTGCGGAATTGCAAGCGGTAGAACAACAAGATGCCCACATGCATTGCGGCAAGAACGAGATAAATATTGCTGAAGAGGTAACTATTCGGATCAACATGTAACGGATTCCAATTAACGGATGAACCATGCGCCGCTGCGCTGCCATAAACGCCAGCGGCTATTCCTTGGGATATAAAACTGATCATCGAGAAGAGCCCCATACCAACTCCAATTTGATCTTTGGGCAATGATCTCGAGATCGAGTTCGACATCGCAATTTGAAAGAAAGATTGGCCTACGTTCCCGAATATGAGAATGAATGAAATCCAAAGCGGCGAGATTCCTGTGAAGATTGACAGCAAGGCAAAGCAGGTAATTAAAGAGCCGGAAGCAACAGAGATCAGATAGGAGTTCCCTTTCAAATCCGCCAGTTTTCCGCCCTTTCGCCCTAGTATCGCGGAGGCTGCCGCAGCAGGAACCATGGCGAAACCAATCCAATTGGAACCCAAATGATACACTTCCGAGAGCAGGATCGGAGTTAACAAATATAAGGAAATGCCAATGCCGGCGATGAGAAATGCAAGCGTTAGTCCAATGGTGTACTGTTTGTTTCGAAACAATTGGGGCTGTATAAAAGCTTCTTCTGTCGCATGAATTCGCAGAATGAAGAGGATTAAAGCCGCTAATCCGAACACCAGATACCACCAGGTCAGATTCGTGACCCCCAGCAGAAGCAGCGTAATGGATGCAGCAAGTAAGATCCCGCCAAGCCAATCGAATTTGCGAGCAGCTTCTTTCACCTCATGCTCCAAATATTTGCGGTAAAGCGGCAGCAGCAGCAGCATCAACAAGGAAGGCAGAAATAGCCATCTCCAATTCGCAAAGCTGACGATAAGCGCGGAAATCACAGGCGCAAGAGCACTTCCGAGCGCAAGCCCGACGGCTGACATGCTTATTGCGGAGCCTCTCTTCTCAGGAGAAAAATACCGCACGGGGATAATGAGTGCAATCGCCGGGATAGCTGCGGCCCCCGCAGATTGCAGGCACCTTCCGAGAAGTGCGAATAAGAATGTTTGGGAAACGAGCCCGATTAGAGAACCCGCTGCAAACAGCGTCAGACCGAACGTCAATAGGCTCTTCAGTTGGAATCTGTCCGCCAGTTTCCCATAGGTCACGGTTCCAAACGCATAGATAAGCGTATAGGCGGATGACAGCCAGCTCACCTGAGCAAGGGTAAGATGAAACTCCTCGCTGATTTGCGGAAGCACAACGTTAAACATAAGGGCGCTCATCGATGACATCATGACGGTTAACATCATTAACCGCATTAAGATCAAACCTTTTTGCTGCTGTGAGTCAGAATTCAAGGTTAATCACTCCTCTCAAATATTGCACGCAAGTACATACTTTCATTATGCTTTATAAAAAAGCTAGGGGGTTAATGCCCTAGCGAATAATCGTACACTTTCTTCGATGAATTCGTCCAACGAGCCTTCTGAGATAAACTCTTTTGCGTTCAGACTGCTCATGAATGCGCCGTTATTCATCCACATGAACGACAACGCAGTCATCTCAGGTTTCGGCGTCGCGACCTTACCTTGTTCCGACATGGCGGTCAAATATTCCGTTAATAGGTTTTTCAGATGCTTCGGATGGCGCCCGGCCTCCTGAAGAACCTCCTCAGGGAGATTGCTGCTCCCTTTTTGCGCGATAGATATTAATTTTCTATTCCGGTTCATGATTTTATGATACGTTCGGCTGAGCGTAAGAAGGTCCGAATACAGATCCCCTTTGAGGCTTTCATTAAAAAGCTTTGTCATCTCTTCGCCATAATGATAGCGGCTAAATGCGGCTTCAAGCAGCTTAACCTTCGTTCCGAAATGGCGAAATAGCGTAACCTCATTGACTCCGGCAGCAAGGGCGATTTCCTTGGTGGTTGTGCCGTCATAGCCCTTTTCGGCCATGAGTTCGATTGTTGCAAGCAGAATCTTATCGCTAGTACTTAGATTGTTGGTCATTTGCCTACCCCTTTTGTGTGCAAGTGGTTGCTTGCATATTAAAATTGTATTCGAGTCTTGGTATAATGTCAAGAGCAGGAAACACGACAATTGAAAAATCAGCTTTTGACAGGTGCGGACATGAAATTTCATACAAGCGGCATGAACAGGTATAATAAGTGAACAAGGGTACATTCAGCCCCAAAACCTGCCTCTTATCGGCGGGTGGTTGCGTTCAATGCAACTGGCAATCAAAACATCGGTTGGGAAAGGCGGCGACGGAACCTGGAGAAGCAGGATAAGCGGAATCGAAAAAAAAAACCATGGTGGCTAATCGGCGCTGTCGGAGCATTTTTGCTGGGGAAAGGAAAGGCCCTCCTCGCTTTGTTGAAGTTCAGTAAATTCGGCAGCGCCCTCATAAGTATGCTGGTTACGATATGGGCCTATACGATCCTTTTTCCAATTCAAGTGGCTGTCGGGCTGGTCGCTATGATTTTTATTCATGAAATGGGACATGTGATCGCTGCGAAGAGAAAAGGTCTGCCGGTAACCGCTCCGGTCTTTATTCCTTTTTTGGGTGCATTGATTTTGTTAAAACGAAATCCTCGAGATGCGGTAACCGAAGCCTATATTGCCATAGGCGGACCGCTCGTCGGGACGATCGGCGCCGCGGCGGCGTTTTTAATCGGATGGGGGGCGACCCAGGCGGGATGGTCCGCCGAATGGTATATCCTGATTATCATTGCGAAGATCGGGTTTATCCTGAATCTGTTCAACCTGCTCCCGCTTCATCCGCTTGACGGTGGGAGAATCGCTACGGCGGTTACACGCTGGTTGTGGGTGATTGGTGTTATCGGGGGAGCATTGGCCATTATATATTTAAACGCCTGGATCCTCTCCATTTTCTGGGTTATGTTCGTGATCGATCTGTACAATAAGTATATTCGCCGCAGAGGAAACAGAGAAAAGGTCGTCGTACAGGGGAGTTTCGCTGTACCACTGCAGCCGCTGCTTGACCAGGGCTATTTCATTCCAGGCGAGGACCACCGGAGGGAACTCCCGTTCAACACGTATTCGACATTGGAAGGCAGGCAGCGGGTCGTGGTCCGCTGGGAAGGACTCGGTCTGGAGGGGGAGATAGAGCTGCCGCGGCAAACTCTTATCCGAAAAGTCGAGGTTATCAAAATCGTCCGGCAATTGAATGAAGAGGAGCCGAAACTCGCCATACATTGCGAAGTTACGGGCCAAGCGCATGAAAACATCGCTTACTATGACGTTCCACCTGCAGCGAGGGTTGGATTCGGTTTAGTTTACGGCGGACTGGCACTGTTTTTGCTGTATATGCTTTATCTAATAAGCCAGATGAACATCCCGACTGCTTTCTGAATCCAAAGACGTTTGCTTTGGCAATTTCCAAACACTTCGATAACCAAAAGAAGCCGCCAAGCGGCAGCTCCTTTTGGTTAATTGCGCATGAATAGCGACTTTGTCAGCTCGACCTTAACACCCTTAATCAGCAGCCAGAAAGCTAACGACAGCTCTCCAATGATACCTGGTATGGCTACAATCAGCAGGAATATCGTTTTGTAGTCAGTGTAGCCCGGGAGAAGAAAATGCGCAATACTGTCTATTACATATCCTGCGAATGCTATGACCAAGAAGATCCCGATGATTCTTGGCAGGTAGCCTCGTGACTTGATTATTAAATAACCAACGACCAATAAGTGAAATCCAAAAAGTACCAATCCAATGAGCCATCCATTGTTAAATGCACCAATCAGTAACATCACCTGAGCGTGCAGCTGATCTGTTGTGAATGCCGTCAGGTATTCAGCACCGCTTAGAAGCTGGAGAACATTCAAAAAATTGAATAAGGCTGCTCCAAAAATGGCGGTGTATACGAGCCTGAACAATGCCGCGAGCATCGCTAGATTCTTATTAATGGGTTTGAGTAGCACATACAGTGTCCAAGATACCAGAACATCAAGTATAAGCACGATCACAAATCCAATAAATCCACCCCGAAATAACATCTCTTTGGTCATGATGTTATTGGCAGTTGCGGCTGCATCACCCGGTACAATAAGGCCCTCAATAACGGAGAAATTGGAAAACATCGCAAGTACAGCCATAAGTAGAAGCCCCAGCCCTGTGGCTCTGGAATAAAAAAGTGGTGAAGCCTCGGTATTGCGGTTTGTCATTTCTAACCCCTCCTAATTTTCCTCAAACGAAAAACCCTCTTCCAAATGCCTTTCTCGATTTCAACGATGTCTGTGGTGTCACCTGGCTTTGTTTTTTACCAATTATTATAAATAAGTAAAGTATTGTGTTCATATTGTATTGTCAGCTTTACATTATGTCAAGTATAATTAACATGTGACAAAAAGAGGCTGTGATTTTAGCGGCATGAAATCGATTAAGCGTTAATAAAACACGTTCATGCCGGCAGGCTGGTCTGTAAATCTGCTGTCTCCGGGCGAACACAAACGAACATCATTATGATATAATCAAACAGTAAAATATGATCGGTTTCTTTTATCCCGATGGGCTTGATGATTCGCCGTCAAAGCCACCAAGGAGTTATCCAATGTTTGCTATTGAGCGCTTAAACAAAATTAAAGAAATCCTGTTCAAGGAAAAACGCGTCGATGTATACGAATTGAGCGAGCTCTTCTCAGTGACGGAAGTGACGATCCGCAGGGATCTGGACAAGCTTGAACAAATCGGCTTTCTTACGAAAATTTACGGCGGAGCTGTCCTGAAAGAGGAAGCCCTCGCGGTGGCAGCCGTCACCGAACCCGGCGAAGCCGCCTCCGAAGAAAAACGAATGATCGGCAAAATCGCTTCCCAAATGATTGAGGAAGGGGATGCCGTTTTTCTGAGTCCGGGCACGACATGCCTGGAAATTGCCCGCAACATCCGATCGAAGAAAATCACGGTGGTCACCAATGACGCTCTGATCGCTCTGGAGCTTAGGAACAGCCTTGGGATGAAGGTTATTCTAACGGGCGGGGATCTTATTCCATCCACCTCCACGCTTGTAGGGGGATTCGCACTGCAGACGCTGGAAGGCATTTTTATCAACAAAGCGTTCATCGGAGTCAAGGGCGTGAATTTTGACACCGGATATACGGTCGATAGCTATGAAGAAATGATGGTCCTGCAGAGCGTGAAGAAAATTTCGGGCGAGATTGTCATCGTGGCGGATTACACCAAATTCAACCGCACCGGCTTTGCCCGGCTGGGCGATTTATTGATGGCCCCCGTAGTGATCACGAACAAGCAGATTCCTTCCGAATACAAAAAATTCTTTTTCGAGAAAGCGGTCAAGCTTTACACCGCGTTTGAACTGGAATAACCCCCATGGTCCAAAACCATACAGATGATGGAAAGAGGGACAACGTTTGAGCCATCTGCTGGAAATGAGAAAAATCTCCAAGCAATTCAATGATAATCCCGTACTGAACGGTATCGATTTTACTGCCGATAAAGGACAGGTTCACGCGATTATCGGTGAGAACGGCGCGGGGAAATCCACTCTGATGAAGATTCTTGCTGGCCTCTTTCCTCCTGATTCGGGAGATATTTTGCTCGAAGGACGGCCCGTTGCGATTGGCAATCCGAAGCAGGCGCAGGAGCTTGGAATTGCCATCATTTATCAAGAGATTCACCTGTTCCAGGACCTGAATGTAACCGAGAATGTATTCATGCGGCGGGAGCCTCTGAAAAACATCAAATGGCTGCGTCTGATCGACTGGGATAAAGCCTATAAGGAAACCCAGAAGGTTCTCGATGAACTGGGCCTCTCTTTTCATTCCAAGGCGATTGTGAAGAGCTTGTCCATTGCACAGCAAAAGTTTTTGGAAATGATCAAGGCGCTGTCACAGAACGCGAAAATCATGATTTTGGACGAACCTACGGCAGCCTTCTCGGAGCAGGAAATCGAACTGCTGTTTAAGGTCATTCGTGATATGAAGAAATTAGGCGTATCCATCATTTATATATCGCACCGGGTCGAAGAAATTCAGCAGATTGCCGATACGGTAACTGTGCTGCGGGACGGGGCGGTCATCGAATCCTGCGGCGTCCGGGATATCGACAGGAATCTCATTGTGAAGGCGATGGTCGGCAAGGAGCTCCAGGACCGTTATCCGAAGCTTAAGGTGAAGATCGGGAAAGAAGCGATGCGCGTAGAAGGCTTGGGCTATCAAGGAATGATCGGCAATATCAATCTGGATGTCCGAAAGGGAGAAATTCTCGGTATTACCGGTCTAAGCGGGTCAGGCAGGCGCACGCTTGCGAAGGTGCTTGTCGGGATTCACGAGCCTTCCGAAGGAAAGATACACTTGAATGGGAAAGCGTTTACAAGGATGTCGCCCCATTTGGCCAGGCAAAACGGTCTTTGTTATGCGGCAGGTATTCACAACGAAGAAGGCCTGATCTTGAATTCGACGATTACGGAGAATATCACCCTCCCGAACCTGGAACGAATCTCAAGCGCCGGCTTCATCAAGAGCGGAAGAGAACTGCTATATGCCAAAGATTTGGTCGAACGGCTTGAGATCAAGGCGGACGAACGCGATGTCGTCACGAATTTAAGCGGCGGCAATCAGAAGAAGGTCATTTTGGCCAAATGGCTGTTTTCCGGCGCGAAGATTCTGATCATCGAGGAACCGACAGCCGGGATCGATATCGTTTCCAAAATCGATATATATAACATTATGAATGAATTAGTCTTATCAGGAGCCTCCATCATCATGATTTCTTCCGACCTTGGCGAAGTGATGGGTTTGTCCGACCGGATTGCCGTCATGTATAAGGGAGAGATTCGGAAAATCTTTTCCAGAGAAGAGGCGTCACAAGAACGGATATTATACTATGCATCGGGCGGTAAGTAACTCAATCGAAACCAAAAGGACACAAAAAAACGATAAAAGAAAGAGACGGGGTCATCTCTTTCTTCTTTTTTGCATAAATTTTATTATCAGTAAGCAGGAATTGTTATTCATGTGACGAAAATAATAAACAACGAAAACAAAAGATCATAAACAAACATCAAGGAACACGAATTCGATTTGGATTGGGGAGGCATTATGAGTGAATACATACTTGAATTGAAAGCGATTACAAAGACCTTTCCTGGCGTAAAGGCGCTTGATCAAGTTCATTTTCAACTAAAGGCCGGAGAGATTCATGCCTTAATGGGTGAGAACGGCGCGGGCAAATCGACGTTCATTAAAGTAATTACCGGTGTCCATTCGCCTGATGAAGGAGAAATGTATCTGAATGGGCAGAGAGTGGAATTTAATAACCCGAACGATGCGAAGAGAGCGGGGATCGCGGCTATTTATCAGCACATCACCTGTTATCCGGATTTGAGCGTCACGGAAAATATTTTTATGGGACATGAAAAAATCCATCCGAGAACGAAGCGCATTCGGTGGAAAGAGATGCACCAGGAAGCGGGGCGGCTGCTGCGGGAGCTCGGCGCAAGCTTCGATCCCAAAACACAAATGGGGGCGCTCAGCGTTGCCGAGCAGCAAATCGTCGAAATTGCAAAAGCGTTATCCGTAGATGCGAAAATCATCATTATGGATGAGCCGACGGCTTCTCTCACCCGGCGCGAGAGCGAGGAGCTATACCGTATTGCGGAGCGGCTCAGGGATCAAAGAACGGCCATTATTTTTATTTCCCACCGATTCGAAGACATGTACAGACTGGCAAGTAAAGTCACTGTGTTCAGGGACTCGAGATATATCGGGAATTGGAATGTCGACGAAATATCCAATCATGAATTAATCGTCGCGATGGTGGGAAGAGAAATCAACCAGCTGTTTCCGAAAAAAGAAGCGGCGATCGGCGAGGAAATTTTGCGTGTGGATGGACTGGGGTCAACAGGGTATTTCGCCGACGTGTCCTTCAGGCTTCGCAGGGGCGAGATTCTGGGCGTCACCGGACTTGTAGGCGCGGGCCGAACGGAAGTTTGCCAGGCGATATTCGGGATTGCTCCCTACGATAAGGGCAGCATTTACTTGAAGGGGAAAGAAGTGAAGCTGAGAAGCCCGCTCGAGGCCATGAAGTGCGGGATCGGGTATCTTCCTGAGGACAGGCAGAAGCAAGGCCTGGTGCTGCAGTGGGAAATAGGCAGAAATATCACGCTTCCGGTACTGGAGAAATTCGAAGCGAAGGGGACTCTTGATACAGGCAAAGAAGCGGAAGTTGCGAAGAAACTTGCGGAAAAGGTAAATGTGAAGGCAGGCAGCATTTACGATCTCGTAAGCTCTCTCTCCGGAGGGAATCAGCAGAAGGTTGTGTTTGCGAAGCTGCTTACGGCCGACCTGGATGTCATCATCCTTGATGAACCGACTAAAGGCGTGGATGTAGGCGCAAAATCGGCGATTTATGAAATGATCGGAGATTTGGCCTGCTCAGGATACGGCGTCATTCTCGTCTCTTCGGAAATGCCGGAGATTATCGGCATGTGCGACCGCATTATCGTTATGCGGGAGGGCAGAATCACGGGACGGATGGATCGCAAAGACGTCACGCAGGAAGCGATTTTACAGGCTTCAATGGCGGGCGTCGGTGGACAGCCGGCCATGGGCGCATCGGGATAATGTAAAAAATGGGGGCACGAATATGGCACAAGCAGGCTTGGAAAGAAAAACGGCAAACGGCAAAACGTTCAGAGGGCCGGAATTGCTCGAAATGATCGCGAAGTTCAGAGAGCTTGGGCTGCTCGGATTTATTGTCCTGCTTTCCGCAGCCGTCCAAATCAGAAATCCCAGCTTCCTGACGTGGGAAAACATCAATGATATGGCGACAAACACGGCAATTCTAAGCATTCTGGCGGTCGGGATGATGCTGGTTATCGTCACGCGAGGGATTGATTTATCGATTGGGGCGACGCTCGCTTTATCCGGAATGATTGCGGCGCTGGCTGTCTGCCGGTATCCGGAGCTTCCTCCGCTGCTCGCCATTCTAATCGGCGTCGTTGTCGGACTGGTGTGCGGCGTGGTGCTTGGTTTCCTCGTTTCGAAGTTCGGTATTCTGCCGATCATCGCGACGCTTGGAATGATGAATGTGTTTCGGGGGCTGACCTTTATGGTCAGCGGCGGCAAATGGGTAAGCGCCCATCAGATGCCGGCAGGCTTCAAAGGAATTGCAACCGGTTCCATTGCGGGAATAAACAATTTGATTTTCATCGCAATTATGACTTATATCGTCTTCTACTATTTTGTGAACCACACCCGAACCGGAAGGCAAATCTATGCAGTGGGGAGTAACCCGGAGTCCGCAACCGTGAGCGGAATCAATAACGGCCGCATTCTATTGCTTGTCTATTCCATTATGGGAGGCCTGTCCGGTCTGGCCGGGGTGCTCTGGGTATCCAAATTCGCTTCCGCCCAGGGTGATACCGCAACCGGTTACGAGCTTAGCGTCATCGCAGCTTGCGTGCTGGGTGGGGTAAGCATTGCCGGAGGCTCGGGCAAGATCTCAGGCATTATTCTGGGGGCTGTTCTTCTTGGCATTCTGAACAACGCGCTGCCGCTGATCAACGTTTCCCCATTCTGGCAAATGGGCATCCAAGGGTCCATTATTCTAGTCGCTGTATTGATCAATGCTTTGGTCAAGCGGGGGGTAGACCGCAATCATCTCATGAGGAGGAAAATATAAAGCCATGGAAACGAGAATTCTGACTAATAAGAGAGATTTTTCATGGAAGCGTTTCTTCCTACAGTGGGAATGGATGCTGGTCGTCCTCTTTATCGCGGTCAATATTATGAATATGAATTTGTCGGAATTCTATTGGAGCTACGAGAGTCTGCGGGACGCAACGATGACCTTTCTGGATAAATCGTTAATCGTTCTTCCGATGGTGCTGGTCATGATTCTCGGAGATATCGATATATCCGTTGCCTCAATCGTGGCGTTGTCTTCGGTCATTATGGCGGATTTATACAACTCCGGCGTTCCGATGCCGATCGCGATGATTGTGTGTTTGCTCATCGGAACATTGTGCGGATGGATCAACGGATTGCTGATCGTCAAGTTCAAGGAGCTGTCTTCGGTGATCGTGACGCTCTCCACCATGATCATCTACCGCGGCATTGCCTATATCGTTCTGGAGGATCAGGCCTCGGGACAGTTTCCCGATTGGTTCAGCTTCCTCGGTTGGGGTTATGTCGGAACGATTCCGTTCATTCTGATCGTATTCGCTGTATTTGCCGTACTTTCCAGTCTGCTGCTGCATCGGACAACATTTGGCAGGCGCGTCTACGCGATGGGCAGCAATATGACCGCTAGCCGTTTCTCCGGCGTTCAGGTCGACAAAATCAGGATCATCGTGTTCACCCTCGCCGGTCTTATGTCGGCGATAACCGCCCTATTCCTCACCTCGAGGATGGGCAGCACCAGACCCAATGTGGCGATGGGCTATGAACTGGACGTTATCGCCATGGTTGTTCTCGGCGGCATAAGCACAGCCGGCGGCAAGGGCAGAATGATCGGTGCGATTCTCGCCGTCTTTCTTGTCGGCTTTCTGCGCTACGGCCTGGGACTGGTTAATGTCCCAGCCCAGATGCTGCTCATCATTCTTGGAATGCTTCTTATCGTGGCTGTCATGATCCCGAAGATGAAATTCAGCCGGATCAAGCTGCGCAAAACGTAATACATGCAGTTTAACTGCAGGCCGAGCCGCGCATTTCGGTGTATAGAAGCCGGTTGAATTAGGTGCTGCCGGCCGGATTCGGGGCTTCCGATCGCAGTTGTCCCCAGATTCAATTCTTTAAAGGTAGAAATCTGGCTGACAAAAGGCGACCACTTACGTTACTCCAGCCCCGAATCGGCCTCTGCACCTTTTCACCGGACAACGGTTGCAGTGTACTGACAACCGAGCCGCCGTAACCTGGCGTCTAACGGTTGCAGTGTAACTGAAAACCGAGCCGCCGTAACCTGGCGTCTAACGGTTGCAGTGTACTGACAACCGAGCCGCCATAATCTGGCGTCTAACGGTTGCAGTGTACTGACAACCGAGCCGCCATAATCTGGCGTCTAACGGTTGCAGTGTAACTGTTTATGTATATAAAAAACAAAAGGTAATAAAGGGAGGAAGAAAAAATGAAAAAGGTAATATTTATGTGCTTGTCTATCGTACTCACCATGACCCTGCTCGCAGCTTGCGGAAGCGGGACGACCAACAAAGGCGGCACCGATACAGGGAGCGCCGATACAGGCGGCAAAAAGAAATTCGCCATTATCTTTAAAAACACCGGCAACCCATACGGTGAGAAGGAAATGGAAGGCTACAAGAATGCAATTGAAGAGCTGGGCCACGAAGCGATTCTGAAAGCGCCGGACCAGCCGACGGCAGAAGCGCAAATCCAGATGATTGAAGAGCTGATCTCACAAAAGGTGAACGCGATCGCGATGGTTGGGAACGACCCGGATGCTCTTCAGCCGGCATTGAAAAAAGCAATGGACCAAGGAATCAAGGTGCTCTCCCTCGATTCCGCCGTTAACGCCAAAAGCCGCATGGTGCATGTGAACCAGGCTGATCCGGAACGGATCGGCCGTGTCCAGGTGCAGGCAATTTCCGACATGATTGGCGGTTCCGGCCAGATCGCGATTCTGAGCGCAACTTCTCAAGCTACAAATCAGAACACGTGGATCGAGTGGATGAAGAAGGAGCTTGAAGACCCGAAATATAAAGATATCGAGCTGGTCAAAGTCGCATATGGCGATGATCTTCGCGATAAGAGCGTATCCGAGACCGAGGCGCTTCTCAAATCCTACCCGAACCTGAAAGGGATTATCGCTCCGACGACCGTCGGAATTGCAGCAGCAGGCAAAGTGCTGACGGACAAAGGACTGAAAGGTAAAGTTCACCTGACAGGGCTTGGTCTGCCAAGTGAAATGGCCGAATATATCGAAAGCGGCGTGTGTGAGTGGATGTATCTGTGGAATCCGATCGATGTCGGATATCTTGCCGGTTATGCAGCTGACGCATTAGTAAGCGGTACCATTACCGGAAAAGTAGGCGACAAGCTTAAAGCCGCTCGTCTGGGCGACAAGGAAGTCGTACAGGATGGAGACGGCACGCAAATCATGCTCGGCGATCCGTATAAATTCGATGCTGCCAATATTGCAGAGTGGAAGGCTGTTTATTAACAAAAAGAACTGTGAATAGCGTTACATACCCCTCAACTTCGAGGGGTTCTTTTCTTTTACAACTTATAAAGATAGAATTGTATTTATCTGGGACATAGGGTCCTGTTACAAGTATATTTTGCCAGAGGGGCGTGAAATATTATTCACCTGACCGATACCGAACTAATGAAAATACAAGCTAAAACGCTGTACGTGTTGAATGAGGAGAACCGGATTGTCGGCATTAATGAACCGGAGCAGGCAGGTGCTCCGTTACTTTTTATCGGCCGGACTAAGAAATCTATTGAATTCTATTATAATCACAACCTCCCGGAACATATCGTAAACGTTCTCAATCGGATTCTCTCCGAGTCAATCAATGTAATGGAGCTGTGCAGAGTTCTTGAGAAATACAGAAAGATTACAAGCATCTGGATGGGACCTGCATTTGTATGTCCATCAAACGATAGCCGCCAGAACATTGCTAATAACGCGATTGTCATGACCGAAAAAAATAGCCATTTTTTATCCAAATATTTTCCGGCTTTAATACCTGAGATTGAATTAAGAAGTCCCGTAGTCGGATTGATAGTCGATGGGCAAGCGGTGTCGGTGTGCAGTTGTGCAAGAAAAAGCGAGGCTGCTGCAGAAGCAGGTCTATTAACAATAGAGCAGTATAGAGGGAATGGTTACGCAGAGCGGGTTGTGGCGGAATGGATTCACCAAGTGCGGCAGGGCGGGTTAATACCTCTGTACAGTACTTCTTGGGATAATATGAGCTCACAAAGAATCGCGCAGAAGTTGAATATGGTTCAATACGGAATGGATTTCAGCATTACGGCGGAGCAATCTTTTGAAGCAAAAAGGAGGCCGTATGACAATTAAAGCGGTTTTTTTGGATTTCTATGGGACCTTGGTTCATGAAGATGACGATATCATTCCGCTTATTTGTGAAGAAGTAAGGATTAATGCTGCTGTTGAATGTTCGATTGAAGAAGTTGGACGATTCTGGTGGAAAACTTTCTCGAAGATGTTTCAAGACAGCAACGGACAAACGTTTCAAACTCAGCGCGAATTGGGTGTTAAATCTCTAGTGGAAACGATCCGGACATTCCAGTCCGAATGCGATGCAAGCAAGATCATTCAAAAGCAGTTCGACCATTGGAGAAAGCCGAATATATTCGCTGATACTCATGCTTTTCTCGAATTAATACGCCAGGAAAAACCCGTATATATACTGTCCAACATTGATTCCGATGATATCAGAGCGGCTATGGAGCATCTCGATATTTGGGCTGATGGCGTTATATCCAGTGAAGACGTCAGATCCTACAAGCCCAGACCGGAGTTGTTTCAAGAAGCGTTAAGACGATATAATCTGCAGCCCGGCGAAGTCATTCACATTGGCGATTCTATAGTCAGTGATGTTTACGGAGCCCAGGAAGCCGGGATTGATGCTGTGTGGCTAAACCGCAAGGGGAAGACCAAACCGGTGGACATCGAGCCCAAATACATATGTAAAAACCTGGAGGAAGTAGAGGTGATCCTTAAACAGTGAGTGAGATGCCGTATAATTTGCAAATTGAAAAGTTAAGTAATCTATTACAGCTTGGCGAGATAATTGGTGCTCCTGAAGCGCTGTCTGGCGGGCTTTTACACAGAATGTATGCTATTGAAACCACGCAGGGCAAATATGCAATTAAAGCATTAAACCCGCAAATAATGCTTAGACCTGCGGCCATGCACAATTTTACCAGGTCGGAACGAATTGCCAATATTGCAGCCGATCATATACCTGCTGTACCAGCTAAAAGAATTAACGGCACTTTCATGCATGAATTAGACAATCAGTTCTATCTTGTTTTCGATTGGGTAGATGGTAACAGTCTGAAACCTCGTGAAATCAATATTGTCCATTGTGAGAAAATAGGTGCCATTCTTGCGAATCTGCATATGACGGATTTTTCAGTGTTAGCCACCAGTAATAATTGGCCGGATCATACACAGCTAACGGATTGGAATTCCTATTTGCAGCAAGGACAAGAAAATAATACAGTGTGGGTTAACCTGCTCCTTGAAGTCATTGATAACCTATACGATTGGAATGCTCAGGCGAATGAATCAGCAAGACTGCTTGCATCAGAGAAGGTTATTAGCCACGGGGATTTGGATCCGAAAAATGTGATGTGGAACCATGACAATCCTATCCTGATTGACTGGGAGTCAGCCGGCCATATAAATCCAATGCAGGACTTGACTGAAACAGCTGTTTACTGGTCCGAAACTGAAACAGGAAACATTGACAAAGAAAGATTTTTAGCTTTCATCGGCGGATATAAGAAGAGATATGGAACACTTCAAGCAAACTGGAGAATGGTATTGGCAAGTGGTTTTTCAGGCAAATTAGGCTGGCTGGAATATAGTTTAAAACGGTCGTTATGGATTGAATGCACAGACCAGGAAGAACAGAAGATGGGGACTGAGCAAGTAACAGGAACAATTAATGCCATTAGGCGTTATGCGGAGATGATTCCTCAATTGGAATATTGGCTAAATAACGAGATGTAAATGACGGATATGGCATTATGGGTTATAAACGATAAAAAGGAAGTTTTCAATATGGATAACAGAATTGAAAAGATCAGAACTGAAGAGAGAAACTACCATGAAGCTTGTTACGAGAATTATAAGCTGTTTGAAGCCGGTTCATGGCTGCATAAGCCTGTGAAGACGGTAATGGAATACCTCGCAGCCTTCGATGACAGAGAATATTTATCCGTATTGGATCTGGGTTCTGGTGTGGGCAGAAACAGCATACCCATTTTTTAAAGACAACTTGTTGCTCAGAGTTGTCTTTTTTGTTGCAATTTTAGCGGGCTCTAAATATAATGACATCATACTGTTAATGTTACAGTATACTGTAACTACAACAGTTGACTGTCATAAGGAGTGAGGTCATTTGAATACCTATACAGCCAAACAGATTACGGACCAGCTTCGAAATGACGACCCGGAGATGAATTTACGAACCGTCCGGTATTATACACAAATCGGCATCATTCCTCCGCTCGAATTGGTTGGCAACAAACGTGTCTATACAGACAAACACCTTCATTTTTTTCGGGCGATTTTAACATTGTCGAGGACCGGAGAAACGCTTGCCTCCATCCAGGAAAAACTAAATGGCCTCACCATGGAAGATATCATAAGAATCGGTGAGAAGCTTACAATGTATAAACCAAATGGCATTCTCGAGAACGAAACTCATCAAGTTAGCGAAGACGTTTACCTTACGCTCAGTCCCCGGGTTTCTGCAGAACTTAGGCAAAAAATGATTGAAACAGTCTCTCAGCTTATTAAAGGGGACCGCGGCTCATGATAACGGTGAAATTAGAAAAATCCGTGATGGAAAACGAAGAGGGCATCAATCACATATGGATTCAATATCAACAGTTTCCCGGCGCTGAAGGTATAACCGGTGTTCGGATCAGTCTCCAGCTCCCCGAAGGAATGCATCGTTTGCCGAATATGAACGGCTATCCCGAAAACGAATTTGGCGCTATTGAAATGGGCAGCCCCATAAAAGGGAGTGATGTACTCATTGAAGTGTATACCGGTAAGGCTGTTCCCGGTGATAAAGGTGAAATTTCCGTCATTGTCGATTGCCGGGACGATACAGGTCAGCCGCAGCGGTACACTCATTCTGTCACCGTAAACTTCGTTAATGAGGATGAGATGAATGACTTGTTCATTGATGAAGAGGTCACCGGGCGAGTGAAACAATTGCGCCGCTCCCTTGGTGATGAATGGGAATTTACGATCATAAAACCGGTAACCATAGTGCAGTTCAATGAGTTGTCTGAGCTTGAGAAAAAGTACCGTATCGAATATTGAGCATCTCACTTGAGAGATTGGAGCTGATTGGAATGGTCACAAAACAAGACAGGTACACGGTCGAATATGTCTTCCCTTTCAACAATGTCGTCTTTTACCGCGATATTACGGCAAATGGAATAGAAGATGCCAAGGTACAAATTCAAGCTGCGCATCCGGATGTTATAATTCGCGCGGTAACGTTACAAGAAGAGGGTACTACAGTTTAATTGAGCACGAGTTCAAAAAATATTTTCTAATCAGTGTAAATTGGGCGAATTGATTCGTACGGAGCTTGCGCGTCCGCAGCACCAAGTCCCCTGTCACAGGAGAGCGCCCCGAGCAAAAATGAATTTTTCAGGGGTAACTAACTAATGTTGGTTTTTTTATGAAACGCTCGCACCCGTTGACTTTGCCGCCTGAGCAAACTACAATGTATTTATCTGTAAAATAGGAGAGATTTTGATGTCGGGGTTCGTTCTTAACTAAACAATTCCATACAAGAGGTTTCTGCAGTTCCATGAGCGGTTGCTTATCCAAGCAGCTCTTAATTTGTCATGGTCACTTCGGCATCCTCGGAATTAGTTAAGAACAACGGATATCATACAATGCCTTAGGTGTACACCTATCATTGCGCCCAATCCGTGCTGAGTTCAGTGCGGATTTTTGTTTTATCGGGCTCTTTTTTAGGCGTCTCCAAGCGAGGGCGGAGAATGAACGTTATGTTCATTTCTTCGCCCTTTTTCTGTTTTGCTGAATCGACATTTATCTGGAGGGATTGCGTGAAGAATTACATCGAAGAGGCAAGTGAAAATGTCCGGATTGAGGAGGGCTCCCGAATTATCGAACAGCTTCTGCTTGAATGCTATTTCGGTTTTGGTGTTTCAACAAAGGAGCTGGCACGCAAGACGCTGCTGCCGATACCGGTTGCAGCAGCAATTAAGAAGGAGCTGATCAAGTCGGGAGCCTTGGCACAAGACCGCGGGGTCTATTGCACCGCCCAAGGAAAGGCATGGATTGAACAGGAATGGGGATACCGCGGATTAAATAACAAGTTGCACCGGGAGCTTATGGCCGATGATGCTGCTTGGGGCTCCGAGCTCGCAGATCTATTGTCCCGGCTGGAAGAGCTGTTCCGTTTGCGTCCGCAAGTGAACGTGCAGATCGATCAATCGAAATGCACCCCTGAAACAAGCCTGCGAAGGGCAATACTTTGCCTCAGACAGCATTCACTAATCGGAAAACGGATATTGTGCGTTGGCGATGATGATTTGGTCAGTATTTCGATCGGCCTGCTGCTGCAGAGGTTATTTCCGGGTGGAGAGCATTCGAAGACGACGATTGAAGTTGTCGACATCGATGAACGGTTTCTTACGTTTATTCGAGATATTGCTGGCCCGGAGAAGCTTCCTGTCAAGTGCCGGCAAGTGGACCTGCGGCAGCCATTGCCCGAAGACCTGCATGACCAATTCGACTGCTTTTTCACCGATCCGCCTTATACGCTGCAGGGCATGACCCTTTTCGTTTCCCGGGGAATCAGCGCCTTAAAGAATAGAAAAGGGCTTCCCATCTTTCTGTCCTTTGCCCACAAATCGCCTGAATTCATGCTTGCCATGCAGCGTGAGCTGGTACGGATGGGTTTGACGGTCAATGCTACTTTGCCGCGTTTTAATGCCTATGAAGGAGCAGAAATGATTGCGAACCGGAGCCAGATGATTATTTTGAAGACAACGGAGCAGACGACCCAGGAATATACCGGGTTTTTCGCAGACGCGCTTTATACGGGTGAAGTGAAACGCACGATGCGCTCATACCGCTGTATCAAGTGCGGTGAATCGGTAGAAGTCGGCTTTCAGGGTCATATTTCCACAATAGAAGAACTCAAAAATCTGGGATGCCGCAGCTGCGGGAACGACACGTTCCATCTGGTCGATAAGAAGATTATTCAAATACCTGGCGAAACAAATAAATCGAATGACTAAAAGGGGCCGCGAGCCCCTTCGCGAAAGGAAGATTCCGATGATTACGAAACCATGCAAGATTGATGAAATACAGCATCTTATTGAAGAATATATTCAGACGCTGTCCTCGCCCTTTGACTCCTTCCTGGAGGAGCACATTCTAAAATCGGCGTTTTATATTGTTTTGAACGAGGAAATGGAGGTTGGTTATTATGCCGTTAGAGATGATGAGCTTCTTACCCAGTTCTATATCCGCAGGTCGGCTCAGAAGCATGCGCAGGCTATCTTTACCCAGGTGCTTGATAAACATGACCTGAATCTCTTATTTGTTCCAACCTGTGATGAGCTGTTTATAAGCCTGGCGTTAGACAAGGACATTACCATCAGGAAACAAGCCTACTTTTTTCAGGACAGCCAAGAAATTATACCTGCAGATGATTCATTGAGCGATGTTATTTTTCGCCTGGGCGGGGTAGATGACCTTAAGGATATCGAACGGGTCTGCTCCCGTGACTTTCCGGGAGACTATGACAAGTTGATCGAGAAAGGGGAGCTGTTCACTTATTATCGGGGGGCTGCGCTGCTTGGAATCGGCGTTTTTGAAAAGAGTTCCTTGCTGCCCGGGTTCGCCAGCATCGGTATGTGCACCGATGAAGCAGTCAGAAGGCAAGGTATCGGGCGAAGCATCATACTGGAACTGATGAAGTGGTGTTATGAACACAATCTGACGCCAATATGCGGCTGCGGGTATGATAACCATGCATCAAAGAGGACTTTGGAAAGTGCGGGCATGGTGACGAGAACCAGGCTGTTAAGAATAGAGATACAGTAAGGCGCAAGGTTAAAGTTCGTGTACACGAGTACGGCTATTTGACTATACCCGTTGACGAGTCTTAGAAGCAATTCTAGGCTCGTTTTTCTTTGAGTGTATAGTTTCGTTCAACTGACAGTTGCAACGAGTCTAATACAACACTTAACATACATATTTATTTGCTAAGTTTAAAAAGTGTGATAAAATCACTGTGTACAATTTTTACCAAAATTTGTTGTATCAGAGTGAGAGGAGATGATTGATTTGGATATCGATTTCTATAGGAAATGGGCTTGCCAAAAAATGATCGAATCGTCGCAAAGCAATATGTGGGAAGGACATTGGGCGTGTGCGGTTATAGCCTTGACTAATCTCTTGGAAGAAAAACTTGCACCTCCCTTGATGGAAGATTTGATACGTAAAAATCTTGAGAAAATTGTGGATGAACATGCTAACGAACAGCAGTATCGGGTAAGCAAGGAATACGATGGCTTTGCTGCTCAAATGATGAGGCTGCTTGTCCAAAATCACCATACATGCCATGCTCTTGGGCATGACGTGATTTACACTTACTATTTGCTGAGTACGCTATTGCGTTCCATAATTCCGGCATCTGTCGAATTGTTTGATGCCATGGAGAAAATTGTTAGAAGTTTCGCATCATCAGGTCCTGGTTTTGTTACTGTGAATGGGGAGAATATCGTCATTGATCCTAACGGCATACCAAATACAGGTTTAAGATTACAGTTGACTCCGGAGACTGTGCTTGACTTGTTCCATAACTTTCAGAGACCGCTGCGAATGGAGAAAGGCGATATGCAGTTGGGGCATATCCTGACGCATGGTCACGCTATTGTAGAACTGAAACAAGCTTATTGCAATGATGTGCACGACAACTTCGATCCAGCCTTTTATGCAAGAATCAACATCTTGACTTATGCAAATACACTTGAGCAAAATCGGGTTGAAGCCAATTCCGCTTTTACGGTAACCGAGTTGAATCCATTGAAACCTTCCTACTGGGAACAGGCATTAGCTGAAAGTAGGCATGGCCATCATTATAAATATGCATACAGTTATCTGAGACTTTGCCGGATGTCGGGCAGGAGTCCATCCGATTTTCGATCGTTTCAACGTATTCTTTGAATGTTTTGTGTTTAAAGTGAGTTAATACAGGAGCTCAATCGCAACCACTGGGCTGCTGCGGAGTGATCGATCAGATCCACCTCCGGCAGCCTTGTTCCGCGTTAAACCACATCTACGGAGAGGATATCGAGCGGTCCGTTGGCCACGGCCATCGAAAGTACTTGATAATTGGAAATCGGGAACATCGGGAAGCCCACATAGTAAGGGGTAATTTCGTACAGCTGAAAATAAACGACGAGCGATTTATCCGCCAAATAGTAATCCTGGTTTGGTTTGATGGCGGTAAAGCCGTTCAACAGAGGGAGGTCTCTTTGCCTGATTTGCTGGTTGATAAGACCGGAGAGTACAGCCACATAGCCGGAGCCGGGTTTGAACAGGTCGGATAGGTTGTAGGTCCGGCCTGTATTTATGTCAAAGGTCAGCGATTTTGCAACCGTAAAACCGTGTGCCATTGGCTTCGAATAGGCGTAGTTGCTGAGAATCAGGCTGAGAATGCCGCGTTCGTTCGTCTTGATTTCGTAATGGCCGGTAACCTGCATATTGGTGCCGGTTTGAACCTTGTTTTGCTCCTGCTGCATGTCATAGACAGTATTCAATATTGTCCGGTTAATTTGTTCCTGGATGTTCAGATTCGGCATTCCGATAACATGCGGATAGTAAATGGTTATGCCGAGCGAAATGATTGAGCCGGTTTGAATTCCTGCCGGGAACTGAAACGCCATGATTATACACACCTTTCTAATAAGTGCTGCGGATGATATTAGCCTATTCAATCGGGAAGACCAAGTTGATAACGTTTTTTTTGTTGACATGAATGTAAGGATATGGGATGATTGCTTAATTTATTTCTTTGGGTTGGGGGGATATGTCTGGAACCAGTTCAGTACGCCGAACGAATTATCGAGGAAGTGCGTCGCGTAATACTAAATCACACAAGTTCTGCGTTTATCGGGTTGATTGTCCAAGGGTCTGCCGTCAAAGGCGGATTTATTCAAGGCTGCAGCGATATAGATTTCATTCTTTATTTAGAAGACTCGATCCTAAATGAAGGGAAGAAGCTGCCTTTAGAGCTGTGTCTAGATATTCATAAGGATTTGTCCAAAATTAATGTAGAACCTTTTCGATACATACAGTTTAGCGTTCTCACGCCTCAGACCAATTCCTATTTAGGCCCTATAAAAGGCACCTATCGGTTAATTGCAGGGAGACTCCTTGTTCCAGAAGCGACAAGCGGGCAGCTGCTCACTGATGCTGTGAAGGCGTTAAGTGAATTAAATCCTGATAATGCGTTTGACCCACACCGGTTGTTTGACCATGGGGAGGACCGGATCGAAAGAAGTGCAAGGCTGTTATGCACCATCGTATGGCCGGTATTATTTCAATTGTTAACCGTTATTCACAAGGATGGCATTAAAATATGGAATCTGAGTAAGCAAGAAGCAATATCTTTGTTAGGAATGTGCTCCGCAGGAACAGCAATTCAATCCTTTCATCAAGCTTTACTTGATTACTATCCGCAAGAAAATTCAGTGGATAAAGCACTTGCAGTCATTCAAGAAGGTGTCTTTTTCCTGCGAGCTGCTAAACAACATTGGACGAACTGCCTTTCGGAGGACCACAAAGTGCGCGAGGATTTTAAGACGAGAGGAATGTGAACGATGGACAATGAGAGACTTTATCTAATAACCGACGTGGATGGATTTACTCCGCAAATCGGCAGATTGGTGTCGATGATGAACTATGCCCGGATGACGACACTGAATACGGTAAAGGGACTTACTACACAGCAGCTGGACTATCTTCATGATGACCAGAGCAATTCAATCGGCTCATTATTAATGCATCTTGCGGCCGTCGAGCTTGGCTACCAGCTGGAAACGTTTGAGAGAAGAAAACCGAATGCCGAAGAGCTTCAGAAATGGCAGCCGGCTTTCGAGCTCGGGGATTTGGGCCGCAAAGAAATAAAAGGTTACTCTCTGGATTTCTATATAAATGAGCTTGATGCGATGAGGCAAAGCACGCTTAATGAATTCCGGAAACGCAGCGATGAGTGGCTGTATGTGGAAAGTCCTTTCTGGGGCGGCAAGCAGGCGAATCATTATTTCATGTGGTTCCACGTATATGAAGATGAAATCAATCATAGAGGGCAGATGCGATGGCTGAGAAAAAGGGCAATTTCATTATGCTGATATAAGAGAGCGTAAGGGCGTATACCGGAAAAAGGTCTGCGTCCTTTTGTTTTAGAGCCCGGTTCGTCCCCATTATCCATGGTTAAGGATGGATAGTGAGAACGATGGGGGGATACGCATGGATTATATGTACATTACGGTCAAGCTGGTAACCGCATTTTTCGGGCTTTGGTTCATGACCAAGCTGCTTGGCAAGAAAGAAATCTCGCAGCTGACGCCATTCGATTTCATATCGTCGCTCATGCTCAGCGAGCTGGTAGGCAACACGATTTACGATAGAGAAGCAACCTACGGGGAGCTGATATTTGCGTTGGCGCTTTGGATGGCGCTTTCGCTGCTGCTGGAGCAGGTGGTGCAGTTTCTTCCTTGGTTATCTACTCCGCTTAGCGGCAGGCCGGATATTATCATCCGGGACGGGCGCATTGACGAGCGGGCGATGAGACGCAACAAGCTGGATATGCACCAGGTCGGCATGATGCTGCGGGAGCAAAATGTGTTCAGCGTACAGGAAGTGGCGTACGCGATATTCGAGACGAACGGCAATCTTAGCGTGCTTAAAACGTCCGCTGCCGACAGCGTTACCCGCGCGGACCTCCGGCTGACGGAGAAGCCGGTGCAGCTTCCCCGTATTCTTATAGATAAAGGATTTATCGAGAAGGAAGAGCTTCAAGAGATCGGCCGTGACGAAGCATGGCTGCTTCGAGAGCTGCAGGCCCAGGGAATTACGCATCTTGCCGACGTAATCTATGCGGAATGGTCGGAAGAAGACGGCCTCTATGTCCAGCGCAAATAGCTGGACTGCATGTCGAATATCGTGCGAGTGCCGATTTCACGCTCGGACCTGCCCGCCGTCTTCCTGCTCTATTCCCGCCCTAACGTCCCGAAAGAGTCTAGGTCGACCTTCGGATAAGACAGCTTCAACTCCTTCAATGATGAAACAATGATTTTTAGCACCAGATAGTCGCGGAACCAGCGGTTGTTTGACGGAACGATATACCATGGACACTGTTTTGACCCTGTACGGGCAAAAACATCCTCATAAGCTTTAAGATACGAGTTCCAGTATCTGCGCTCCTCAAGGTCGGACGGGTCGAACTTCCACAGCTTCTCGGGGTTCTCAATCCGCTCTTTAATCTTCTCCAGCTGGAATTCGGGGGAGATATGCAGGAAGATTTTAATGACCATAACGCTGCTGTCCTGCAGCAGCTTCTCGAAATGCCGGATATGCTTCATCCGGCTTGCCGCCTCTTCATCGTCAATAAGCCTGTGAACTCTTGTAATCAGCACATCCTCATAATAAGAACGGTTGAAAGCGGTCAGGTAGCCCTTGGCAGGCGTAACTTTGTGGGTGCGCCATAAAAAATCGTGGGATGCCTCGTCAGTGGTCGGTTTCTTGAAGCTCTCCGCCCTGAAGCCTTGGGGATTCAAGTTCGAGAGCACCTTATTGATAACGCCGTCCTTGCCGCTGCAATCCATACCTTGAAACAAAATCAGGATACCGTGCGTCTTCCCTGCAAAAAGCTTCTCCTGCTCCTCCTGCAGCTGCTCCTTCAGATGCGAGAATTCCTCTTGAACATCCTCCTTGCTGCGGAAGGAAGCGGTGTCGTCCGGATTGAAATCCTTCAGGTCAAGCTGCTGATTCTTGTCCAAGCGATATAAATCCAACATTGGCGCACGCTCCATTCATGGAATTGTGTTTATGAAGGTTAATCCCCCGGGTGGTGGACGTTGAATCACCTGTATTGTAACATTATGGCATAACGTATGATGAGAGAAATTGAGACAAGTGGGAGGATGAATGCTATGGAACAACTGCGATACCCTATCGGTGCATTTAAACTGGCGGAAAAGGCAGACGAAGAAGCGCGGAGAGGCTTCATTCGCGTATTGGAGCAAGCGCCTTCGCAGCTTCGGCAGGCGGCTGCCGATTTAACTGATGAGCAGCTGGATACGCCATACCGGCCGGACGGCTGGACGGTCAGACAGGTTGTGCACCATCTCGCGGACGCGGATATGAACTGTTATATCCGCACCAAGCTGCTGCTTACGGAAGACGAGCCTATGGTCAGACCGTTTGACGAAGAAGGCTGGGCTGAACTGCCTGACACGAAGAGCGCGCCGATCGAGCTCTCACTGTCGCTTCATGATCAGCTGCACCAGCGCTGGGTACTGCTCCTTAATTCGACGCCTGCGCAGGATTTCACCCGCGGATACCGTCATCCGAAGAACGGTCTGTGGACGCTGGATGGCGCACTGTCCTTCTTCGCTTGGCATAATCTTCATCACATTGCCCACATCACGTCGCTGCGTGAGCGGATGGGCTGGCAGGAATAGAGGCGAAGACGATGAACATTAATGGCATTAAGTTATTGACGCACGACGTTGAGGCGATGACCGATTTCTACGGTCGTTTGTTTGGACTGCCTATTACATCGAAAGGCGAAGCTGAAGTAACAATACAGGCGGGTAGTTCGGCATTAACATTTATTGCTGGAAATGATGATGAAAGGCCTTATTACCATTTTGCTTTCAACATTTCAGAGCATAAGATAGACAGTGCGATCCGGTGGCTGGAAGATAGAGAGCTTACGATTAACCTCATTAACGGTCAAAAGCAATACTATTCGAGTTCGTGGGATTCGGACTCGATCTACTTTTACGATCCGGCCGGCAATGTCGTCGAGTTTATCGCACACCACCGACTTAAATCCGATTCCGGCGGCGAATTTGATTTGACGGATATATTGTGCGTCAGTGAAATTGGTCTTGGGGTAACCTCTGTTCAGGCAACCTCAGAAGCTCTCTGTGAGCAATTCGGATTACAAGTTTATAGGAACAGCAATGAGGTGTTCATTCCGGTAGGAGATGCGCACGGGCTGATTATTTTATCCGGGCTGAACCGTGACTGGCTGGGCTCGGATAAGAAAGTGGAAGTTTTTCCGCTTGAAGTTACGATAGAGGCTCCGCGGGAAGCCGCGAAGACGTTCAGGCAGGGCTCATACACGATTCATACCGCTAAAGGAGACTTATAATGACAACCCATATTTACATGATCAGGCATGCGGAATCTCCGTTCGTGCATGGAGAAGAGAGCACGCGCGGTCTATCTGAAGCGGGGCATGAAGCAGTTCTGACTATAAATGAAATTATGCGTCCGGAGCAGGTCGACGTGGTGGTGTCGAGCTCGTATGAGAGAGCCGTGCTCACAGTGCAGGGCGTTGCCGATGAGCGAGGGCTAACCGTAACCCGCTTCGAGGAACTGCGGGAGCGGGCGATTGAAGGGCTCGACTACCGTACGGCCTGGGAAGAGCTCGAGGGCGCGATCAAGCAATCTTTTATCGATAAGGATTACGCTCTTCCAGGCGGCGAATCGACAAGACATGTGCAGGAACGGGCAATTCCGGTTATTCGCAGGCTGCTGCAGGAGTATGCGGGCAGGAAGATTGCAATAGGCACACACGGTAACATCATGACGATTATTATGAACTACTTTGACGAAAGTTACGGCTATGATTTCTGGAACAGTACGAGCAAGCCGGACATCTACCGATTGGATTTCGATGGCGAGCGGCTTATCGCGGTTAAGCGGTTGTGGGAGGCTTAAAGCAGATGGGTTTGAGCTTTCGGGAAATGACGATAGACGATTATGAAGCATCCTATTCGCTTTGGACCGAGACCGAAGGGATGGTACTGAGCGATGCCGATTCCAAGCAGGCGATTGACGGTTATCTGGAGCGCAATCCGGGCTGCAGCTTTGTTTGCGAAGAGGGCGGCCGGATCATCGGCACGATATTGTGCGGACATGACGGCAGGAGAGGCTATATTTACCATGCTGCGGTGCTGCCTGAGCGAAGGGGCCATGGAATCGGCAAAAGGCTTGTGGATCTTAGCCTGGCGGCGCTTCAGGCCGCAGGTATTATGAAGTGTCACCTGTTCGTGGTTGCAGATAATGAAATCGGCAGCAGGTTCTGGAATCGTGCCGGATGGATGAAAAGAGACGGCATTATTATTTTCTCCGCAAATACATAATATTGGGCAGGTGATGGTGTGAAGCGTCCGGATTTATTCGCACTGCTGCTTCTTGGTGCCGCCCTGCTGTGTATGTTGACCGTTTATATTACGCAGGGAGTAGTAGTAAGCCGCAATCCGTTTACCCCTATTGAAGAAAATCCGAATCTGACCGGCACCATCGTCCAAATGGACAAAAAGCTTGACAGTGTGCTTGTTATCGGAGGGCTATTAGAGGAAGACCGAACCATTCCGGTGAACGATCTGTTAAAGTCCGGCAAATATCCGAATGTATATTGGATAAGCAATGTAAACACGCGCCGGTTTCAACTCGGGGACATGGTTGATGTTTGGTTTAATGAAGCCCTGGATTCTTATCCCGCTCAGACATCAGCTGTAAAAATCAAAAAGACAGATTCTTAGGCGGCCTGTTGATATGGATGGATCACGACTTTTATTTGAAGAGAGTGGTACAAGCAAATGCGGCAACTACAAATTCAACAGCTGGATTGTTTGAATAAGGCCGAGATTATTCGGTTAGTGGAAGAAAGCGAGCGGGAAGGGTATCGTCATCTGAGGCGCTTGATTGATGTTTACGAGAGCGGTGCCAATCGTTTCGGCCGTGAAGGGGAAGCTTTGTTTGCGGCTGTCATGGACGGGGAAGTGATCGGAATCGGCGGCTTGAACAGGGACCACTGCGACCGGCAGAATGCCCCAGTTGGCCGGGTCAGGCGAGTATATGTGTCGCAGCTTCACCGCCGGTCCGGAGCAGGAAGGCGAATGATGGGCGCAGTACTTGAGTTGGCCCGGCAGCATTATGATTATGCGGTGCTTCGTACGTCAAACCCCGAGGCGGACCGGTTTTACAGGTCGCTTGGGTTTAGTGCGAGGACTGATGATGCAAGAGTGACGCATGAGATGAAGCTTTAATGCTTCCATTCCAGCGTTTTATCCGGATCTGTAATTATGCGTCCATAGTAATGCTTGGAATGAATATTGTGAATTTCGCTGCATGCCGTTCCCATCCTCTTGCGTATACAGGATGCGATCGGCTTTTTTGAAGCCGTTGTTCAAATAAAAGTTTCTACCAAGCCGGAAAATTAAGAGTAAATGATCTGTACGATGAAATTTCTCCCAAATAAATTTTCAAATTGGATTTTTCGCCTCAGATTTTGTTTGCCTCGTACATCTAGTAATCAGGAGGGGAAAACGATGGACTGCGCGTTAACGGACAGCGATTTGATTGATCGGGCGCGCGGCGGAGACCGGGACGCGTTCGGGGAACTGGTGCGCAGGCATCGTGCGAAGGCTTTCGATTGGGCGCGTAACGTGGCCCGCGATCCGCACTTGGCCGAGGACATCGTCCAGGAAGCGCTGCTGCGGGCTTTCATGCATTTCGGAACACTGGCGGACATGGACCGTTTCCTGCCGTGGCTGCACCGGATTGTTCGTAACGAGGCACTCATGAAGCTGCGCAAAGGGGAGAATTCAGGACGAGAGCGCACCTTCACCGGATTCAGGTCAGCGGGGGGAGAGGCGAATGGCGTCAATTGGTCCGATCTGGACAGCATTCTGCACTATATGTGCGGGCAAAAGGACCGGACCGGCGAAGGCGGCGATCCCTCCGTGCAGCTGGCGCATCAAGAGTTCCTCCAGACCATACGCCATCTTCTCCGCTGTCTCGCGGTGAAAGAACGGGCGGTTTTCGAAGCCCACTTCTTCCGGGAGCTGTCGCCCGGGGAAATTGCCCGCTTATTCGATACAACGACCGATAACGTTTACCAGTCGCTGGCCCGCGCAAGGCAGAAAATCCGGGAAGAGCGCGTACGTGTGCGCCTTCGGGAATATGTCACTGAACGAAGGGATAACGGCGTGCCCGAAAGGGCGGAGCTGCCGCTGAGGAAAGGGCCTCGTTCCGGTGAATGGAAGCGGTGCAAAACGTCATTCGCCGGTGCGGTCTATGCCGTGCTGCCATGCGTAGGGCAGGAAGGATACACGCTGACGGACGTTATGGGGCTGACGGGACAAGCGTTCCGGTTAACGATTGAGGAGGAATGCATCGACGTGACGGGACCGACGATGTATTTCTGGGAATCAAAGTTTCGGGACGGACTGCTTAACTTGGGTCTGGAGAGCGAGCATGCGGGCGACGGCGGTGCGCCTCCGTCGCCATTCATGCTGAACAAAGGAATTGCGCACATCAGGCGCTCCATATCGCGCGGGATGCCGGTCATTGCCTGGGATTTGTTCACGCCCGAATTCGGTATTATCTACGGTTACGACGACGCGAAGCAGCTGTTGTACGCAGAAGACGCGCGGGCAAAGAAAGCTATCCCATACGACCGGTTCGGCCGCGGTGCATCGGGCGGACTGTTCGTTCTTTCCATAACCGGTCAGACACCGTACAGCGAGTGGGACTACTGGGATTCGGTCCGGAATGCGCTCGATATGATCATCCGGCATGCATACGGGGAGATGACATTCGTCGGGTATGTGTGCGGGTTAGCCGCCTATGATTGCTGGAAGGACGCCTTTAATAGGCGCTGCGTCGATCCCTTGGGCAATGCGTATACCTTGGAGGTCGCAGTGGATGCCAGAAAGCATGCTGCCGAATTCGTGCGGGGGCTTGGGCGTAAGCTGACGGAAGAAGCCGGACGCACCGAAGCGGCGGCAGTCGCGGCCGAAGCCGCAGCACAGTACGAAGCTGCTGCTGCGTCGTTGGGAGAGTTGAGCCGGCTATTCCCGTTTCCCAAGGGAGGATCGCCCAATGATCCAGTGATGGCTGCCTCTGCAGTCGCGCTGCTGGAGCAAGCTCTAAACGCGGAAAAAGCCGGGGTTCTCTCGTTGGAACGGTTACATCGGTGTCTTGGTCTAATGTTGGAAGTAACGATGGGAGGGCGATAAAATGAACGCACAAACGGAGAAAATCATCGAAGGATACAAGTACCACGGGGGCAGAAGCAATCTGGCGAACATAAACGCCTATAGCGCATGTTTCAAGCATTGGGGCAGGCCGCATGTATATACGCCTTGGTTGTACGGGGCCATCGCCATACCTTTCATGTTCCGGGTCGGGGAGGAAGTCAACTCTGCGCCTATACTTAATGAATTGCCCCACGATCGTATCGTCGGGCTGCTGAACAATCTGGGCGTACGGATCGATGGTATAAGCGCTGTGGCGGAAGGGGACGAATTGAACCGGCTTCGCGAGGAAGCGTGGGCTGCGGCGCGGAGGGCGATCGATGCGGGTTATACATGCTTCGGCCGCGGGTTTTACTTCGATCACGGTGAGACAAGCGTCGTTCAAGGCTATGACGAGGCGTCATCGGCGTATGTGATCAGCTGCTGGCACGACACGAAATACATTCCTTGGCAGTCGCTTGGCGAGCGCGACGGACTGATCGATCTTCATTGGATGACGCCAGGCGGCGCCGCTGAAGACGACCGGCGTACGGTGCGCGATGCGCTGCGGCTTGCCGTGGACTTCGCCGATGGCAAGCTGACAGGCCCGAAGACGCGCATTGGCTCCGCGGCCTACGATCATTGGGCAGCCGAACTGCGACAAGGTACTGTGGACGGTTGGTTCTTCGCTTACAGCACGCACGAATGGGACACATGCCGCACGAACGGACACAAGTTCTTGCTTGAGGCGAAGCAGCGCCTTGGCAGCGGTGCGCCTGAAGCGTTGGACGACGCGATCGTATGCTTTGGCGCGGTTCGCGAGAAATTCAATGAAGTGTACCGGCTGTTCCCGTGGGAACAGCCGCGGGGATTAATTGAAGATACCGAACGCCGTTTGGAGGCCGCTAAACTGCTGGGTGAAGCGAAGCATCACGACGCAGCGGCCATCGAGGCGTTTCGCAATGTCGTTGAAGCACTGTAACCGTTATGGAATCTAAGTTTGGGTGGTGAGTTATATCAACAAAGTAATCTTGGAGCGTTACAGCTTCTCCGGATTTCATAAATCGCACGTCGGCGCAATCAAGTCATGTCTTGATTATTTAAATATCCCTTGCTCCCCAGCCTGGGTGTACGGCATGACCGGCAGCGCGTTCATATCGGTGATCGATAGAGATGTTTCCGCTCCTAATATCGGGGAGCCGGAAGAAGCAATGTTCGATCTTGCGCGCCATTTAGGGCTGGACATCGAAGGATACCATACCTTTGCGGATAAAGCCGGGTTTGAGCGGCTTCAGAGCGAAGTCTGGGATGCAGCGCGTTTCGCGCTCGATCAGGGATTGCCCGTCTTCGCCAAGGAGCTGGATCTGGGCAATGAAACGTCTGTCGTTTACGCTTATGACGAAGAAGGCTATTATACGCACTCATGGCACGCCGGGAGCGGACATGAAGGCTTCGATGACGTGATCCCGTGGACCGAGCTTGGCCGTAATTATTGCCCATGCGCTATGTGTAAAGCGAGAAAACGCAGCCGGGAATGGGCCAATGAAACGGTATATACCGGTGAACCGCAGGAGGGCGGTTTCATATCTCTGCATTGGGCATCCCTGACTGCACCATCCGACGACCGGACTGCGCTTAGAGCAGCACTTCGTTTTGCGCTTGATTTCTCGCGGCGCGAGACTTATGAATGGGGCGGGCGCACGTTTTATAGCGGACCTGCGGCCTATGACAGATGGATCGAAACGCTGCGAACCGATACGATCCTCGGGTTTTATATGGGTTATTTCGCAGACATAGGCCACGAAAGCCGCCGATACGCTCAATTGTTTCTGAAGGAGGCCAGCGAAAGGTTCGATGGTGCTTTTTCCGAAGAACTGCGCCTCGCCGCTGACCATTATACGTTCGTCCACGAGGCTTTTCGCTCCCTGGTCGACTTGTTTCCATGGAGCCAGCCCCACACGAGGATCGAAGATCCGGACCGCCGCCGGGAAGCGGTTGAAATATTGACCCGGATCAAACAGCTGGAGATGGAAGGGTACCGTAAGCTGGAGAACCTGCTGGTTATGTGAAGATAATCGCGAAAGGATTGTTTTGCAATGGACGCAGAAAACCGGATTGAACTGCTTGAGATTCCAGAGATAAGACTTGTAGGCTTATCGGTCACTTCATCCTTCAAGGGCCATCTGCCCGAACGAGTGGAAGCCATGAAGCAGGAATTCTATAAACGTAAAGGTGAGATTCCAAACGTCATCCATCCGGAGCGATACATAAGTCCGAGTTTTTCTTCGGAGGTTCTTTTTACTTACCTCATCTGTATGGAAGTCGAGGACCTCTCGGAAGTGCCGGAAGGGATGATCGGTTTTACGATCCCTCCGCATCGTTATGCGAAGACAAAGTCCACAGGCGATCCGTATCAAGTCATTCATGATTACTTGAATACCAACGGTTTACAAAACGACAATAGGGCCCTCGCTTTGGAAATATACTATTTTGATAAGCCCGTCTGGCCGGACGAGGCGGAAGTGCTTATTCCTTTGAAATAATGGAGGCGGCCGGGAATGTACGGACGGAATGACTGCCAAGACTGCCGAGCTCGGCAGTCTTTCTTTTTTGCATCCATAGATGCTCAGCAAACATTCAGATCAGGTTCATTTAAACTTAATATGTGCACGGCATAATGAAGACATGGATATGGACTTCTCAATAACAAACCTATTTAGAAGGGATGATTAATATGGCAAATAATATATGGTCTAAATGGCTGATCGGGTTATCAAGCGTAGCATTATTTACCGGATTTGTCGGCTTTGCATCCAAAAACAGCGAATCGCTGACACAAACGGAAAAGTTATCATCGTCAAGCGGCACGGTTCAAACATCGACTCAGGATGAATTGTCAAATCAGTGGATGAGTGACAATCAGAGCAGTAGTTCATATGGGGGAACGAACAATGACTCTGGCAGCGATATGAACAGTGACAGCTCGGTAAACAATCAAGGCAGCGGTTCTCAAGGAAACTTCACCGGGCGAATGAGAACGCAGGGTTCGTAACCAGGGGGTGTGGACATGCATACATTCCGAGCAATGAACACGGATTTTGTAACATCCGGACTCCCGGACCGGGCAAAAGCAAAGGCGGTGAGCTGGTTTGCTTTCGTCGAGCGCAACCTCAGCCGCTTTCTTCCGCAGAGTGAGCTTTCCGCACTCAACCGTTCCGCAGGCCGCCCCTTCCTCGCTTCTGCTCTGCTCTACCAGGCGCTTTCGGAAGCGGACCGGTATTACCATAAAACGGGGGGCTTGTTTAACCCTTACTTGGGCAGGATTCTTAACAATCTCGGGTACTCGGGAAGCTTTGAAACGCTATCCGATCAGAGGGAAGTCCGTCGTCAAGAAGGTCTGCTTAAAACACCGTTAACCGGCCCTCTTGCCCAATTGAATCCTGCCATGAAGAGCGTACAGCTTCTTCCTGAGGCTTCCGTCGACCTCGGAGGAATCGCTAAGGGATGGAGCGCCCATCAGCTGGCGCAAATGCTGCAGCGGGACGGTATCAGAACGGGCGCGATCAATGCCGGAGGAGATATTTCGCTCTGGGGAGCGCCACCTGAAGGGTTTGAGATCGGCGTGGCTGACCCCTATCATCCGGGAGAGGATCTGCTTACGCTTCAAATCCGGGGTTCAGCGGGAATTGCGACAAGCAGCACGATCAAGCGCCGCTGGAAGGATGATTCAGGCAATGAACACAATCATATCATTGATCCCCGCAGCGGCAGATCCGGCGCTTCTGACCTGGCACAGGTTACAATGCTTGCTCCCGACCTGACGGCGGCCGAAGTATACGCCAAATGCGTCCTCATTCTCGGTTCAAGATCGGGTATCGACTGGCTGGAGGAGGTTTGCCCGGGATATGCGGCGATAGGGGTCCTCAAAGACGGTTCACTTATATTCGGCGGGGACTTGTCGCAATACTGCAAGGAAGGAGAGCTGCGATATGAACGGATTTCTTGATGCCTTATCGGTCTGGTCCACGACGCGGGCTGCCGGTATAACCGCATACGTATTTCTATTCCTATCCACTGCGGCCGGAATCATAATGAGCCTTAAAATGCTAAACGGCCGCGCGAAATCCGTACTTCTCACCGTACATCAATCAAGCGGCTGGTTCGGTTTTCTGTTTGGCATACTGCATGGCAGCGTCCTGCTATTCGACAAATATGTAGGGTATTCGCTTGGCGAGCTGTTGTTTCCGTTCACATCGCATTCGCATCCCGTGTTAACCGGACTTGGTACATTGTCATTCTATATCGCTCTGATTCTGATCATCTCGTCCGATATGATGAAGCATCTAGGAAAAAAAGTGTGGCGGACCATTCATTTCCTGGCGTTTCCGGGATATTTCATGGGACTCATACATGGCTTTTTCATCGGAACCGACACGCAATATCCGTGGGTGAAAACCATGTACTTCGCTACGGCGGGCGCCGTCCTCGTTCTTACTCTGTTCCGGATCGCCGCTGTTAAGTTTGAACGGAGATCGAAACCGGCAGTCAATCTAAAACCGGATACGTCCTCAAATTGAGGCCTGCATAACAATAGATATGAGAGTCCGAGACCATCTCGATACACCGGTATCAAGCTGGTCTTTTGACTTGGAACATTATGAGAGGGGTTGAGAATTTAATTGAAACTGACTATACTAAGAGGAGAGAATGATTCTCATTACCAATAGAGGAGTGCTTATTTTTTTGGCGATTAGATGATAATGATTATCATTAACAAAAAGGCTTTTCTAATCCTTGGGAATCAGTCAAGTATCACTCATAACGCAATGGAGGAAACATGTCAGGTAGCACTGCTGCAAATGAAGCAACAAAAGTACGCTCGCACCCTTTTATTGCAGCTGTCATTTTGATTATCGGGACAGCGTTATTAGGCCTCGGATTAGCTGTTTCGATATCGGTCGGTGCAGCGGATATAAAGCTCAGAACGGTATGGGAGGCTGTCGTTCATTTTAATCCGGATATAACCCAGCAGCAAATCATCCATCAGCTTCGCCTGCCGCGCGCACTGGCAGGAGCTCTCGTTGGTGCGTGCTTTGCCGTAGCCGGCGCCATGATGCAGGGGATGACGCGCAACCCGCTTGCAAGTCCGGGATTACTTGGGATTAATGCGGGCTCCGCCTTCGCTTTAGCTGTGTGCTTTGCATTTTATCCCGGTATTCAGTTTAAATTCCTGATCTTGTTTTCCTTTGCGGGTGCTGCATTAAGTGCAGGAATTGTCTATGGAATCGGATCTTTGGCCAAAGGAGGCTTAACACCCGTACGGCTTGTCCTGGCCGGGGTTGCCGTTTCCGCGCTGCTCTCCGCGTTCAGCGAGGGGATTGCGATTTATTATCAAATCGGACAAGATCTGGCCTTTTGGTTCGCTGGCGGGGTAGCCGGAACGAACTGGACACAGATTCAAATCATGCTTCCGTGGATGATAGGGGGGCTGATTGGCGCTTTGATTTTGTCCCGTTCAATCACAGTGCTCAGCTTAGGAGAGGAAGTAGCTGCAGGGCTGGGTCACCGGACAGTCCAGGTCAAAGCTGCAGGTACTGTTATCGTGCTTATTCTCGCCGGTACGGCGGTATCTGTTGTAGGACCGGTAGGATTCGTAGGCCTTGTCATTCCACATGTCGCGCGTTTCCTTGTGGGCGTGGATTATCGCTGGATCATTCCATGTTCGGCCGTTCTGGGCGCACTGCTTATGGTGGTTGCGGATATTGGCGCAAGAATGGTAAACCCGCCCTTCGAGACGCCAATCGGAGCGATAACCGCGCTGGTCGGGGTTCCCTTCTTCTTATATCTTGCCCGTAAAGAGAGGAGGGAATGGTAGTGCAGCTGTCTCAGACGGAGCGAATGAAGTCCAGACGCTTTATCTACATAATGCTGATATTTACGATACTTATGATCGTATTGTTACTCATCAGTATGGATACAGGTTTAATCCGTCTTTCACCAATAGATGTTGTGAAAACACTGCTTGGGGCAGGTACAGCGAAAAATGAACTGATCTTGTTTGATTTTCGCCTTCCAAGAATTGTACTTTCCGTGCTGGTGGGAGCGGGACTCGCGGTTTCGGGCGTAATTCTTCAGGGCATATCCCGTAATGTGCTCGCTGACCCGGGAATTCTCGGCATAAACGCGGGAGCGGGACTCGCAGTTATTCTCTTTATTTCATTCTATTCTTCCAAAGAGGCCGCTCCGGTTTTTTTACTGCCTTTCTCCGCTCTGATGGGGGCGGGGCTGACAGCTCTGCTCATTTACCTGCTTGCCTTTAGAAAGGGGGAGGGCATAGCCCCGACTCGGCTTATTTTGGTGGGGATTGCCGTAGCTGCCGGTATCAGTGCTGTCATGATTGTCCTAACCACCCGCCTTGACCCAAGAAGCTTCCAGCTTGCGGCGATTTGGCTGGCGGGGAGTATTTGGGGGACGAATTGGAAGTTTGTGCTTGCACTGGTGCCCTGGCTGGTGATTTTACTCCCTTATGCCATTTACAAGGCAAGAGTATTAAACGTATTAAGCATGCATGAGCAAGCTGCAATTAGCTTGGGGACTGCAATTGAACGGGAGCGATTGGCGCTCATATCAACGGCGGTTGCCCTGGCCGGATCCTGCGTAGCTGTTGGCGGTGGGATCGGGTTTGTCGGACTCATCGGGCCCCATTTGGCGCGAAGGCTGGTCGGACCCAATCATCAGCACCTCATTCCGGCTTCTGCAATGGCGGGAGGGCTGCTTCTTATCGCTGCTGATACATTAGCACGTTACATTCTTCAGCCATCCGAAATTCCGGTTGGAATTGTAGTGTCGGTCATCGGTGCACCGTATTTTCTATATTTGCTGGCGAAATCGAAAGCTTAAGTCACACAAAAACAACTTAAGGATAGGTGAAAGTTCAACATGGGCATTTTACGAAAACATCTCTTTTCAGGATTAACTTTAATCATATTAAGTACAGTAATTCTCACTGCTTGCGGTACTAGCCAGGAAGCGGCAAAAGAAGTGAATACCGGCGCGAACGAAGGCCAGGCATCTTCGAAAAGGGTCATAACACATCTGGCCGGAGAAACCACAATTGAGGGCGAACCTCAAAAAATTGCCGTACTGGATTATCGTTTGGCTGATTCGCTGCTCGCTTTAGGCATCAAACCCTATGCCATGACCAGCTATATGGGAGAGACGAAGATAGAGTATATTGATGGGGACCCGTTAAAGGGTGTCAAAAACCTGGGAGATCAGCCTAATCTGGAAGCGATTCTGGAGGCTCAGCCTGATTTTATAATAGGACGTCAGGATGATAATAAAATTTATGATGATTTATCGAAAATCGCTCCCACGATCCTTGTACCGATTCACACGGACTGGCGTTTAAACTTTCGTGAACTGGCTCAAATGCTGAACAAGAGTAAGGAAGCTGAGCAATGGATTGCCCAGTATGACAAAAAGGCGGAAGAAGCGAAGAAAAAAATAAGCGGAAAGGTTGGCAAGGATGCAACCGCCCTGTATATGCGAGTCATGCCGAAGGAATATCGTATTCACGGACCTAACCAGGCGTTTGGCGCGACTTTAGCCCAGGATCTGGGTTTCAAGCCATTACCACAAGTCGAATCCATTAAGAAGTTCGAAGCTCTTTCCATGGAAAAATTGCCCGAACTGAATCCGGATTATATTTTCATCCAGGTAGGCGGTCCGGTCAAGGGCGGGGATAAAGCGGCAGAAAAGAAATATGCAGAGCTGACCCAAAGTCCACTCTGGAAAGACCTTAAGGCTGTAAAGAACAATCATGTTTACCTTGTTCCTTACTGGGTCATCAGCGATTACCCTAATATTAAAGATAAGTCTATTGATCTTGTTTTGGAGAAGTTGGGGTTGAGTTAATCGGATTAAATAGGGGTGGACGAAGATAATGAATAACCGGCTAGCGTAATCACGCGGGCCGGTTATTTTTTTTGGAGCTTTTACGGTAAAAGGTTCATTAAAAGGAAATTAACAGTATTTGTCGAATGATTTCCTTGTTATGATTGATTTCGTGAATATCGCTTATATTGAACTTTTGCGAAATTCGCAGAATAGTAGTTATGTGACATAATTGCAAAAGGGGAAAAAGCATATGAAAATAACTCATATAACAACAAAAGAAAAATGGGAAGAAGCAAGAACTAAGGGATATTATGATCATGAGAGTATAGAAAAAGAAGGGTTTATTCACTGTTCTTCGCCACAACAGGTATTGAAAGTGGCAAACAAATTATATAAAGGACAAGAAAAATTATTACTTCTTTTGATTGAGGAGAGTATGGTGAAATCCAATATTATATGGGAAGACCTTTACAACTTGAATGAACTTTATCCCCATATCTACGGTGTGATAAATATTGAAGCAGTCATAAATACATATGATTTTAAGCCAAGGGAGGATGGGAGTTTTCAACTACCTTCGGAACTTCGGGATAATAAGGATTGAAGGGCTTATGGAGTAGTTCGAAGAAGGCAATTACGTCAGATAACACCGCATTCACGCATCGGGCCATCCAGCCCTCGGTCCGCAAGGAGTGGTTTCGAAGAAGCTAATTCAGAGGACAACCCTGCACTGCCTAACCGCATCGGGCCGCTCCCGTTGGTCGCTTAAGGCAGTGAGGGTTCGTGAATACCAGAACGTTATACGACATCACTGTAATAGATACAGAAGACCTTATTTATGGAGTTGATTCTAGGTGCCAAAAACAAATTTAGATACACGTTTTATCGAAGCTTGCTCTAATCACGGCGAGGGAACCGAATCAGGAAATTACAAGAAAGCTAATAAAGCTGCTCACAAAATATTTGATATAGTCACAGAATTAAAAAAACAGAACAATTTAGAATATTTATTTAAGTTCATTGAACATGACAATGATTCAGTAAGGCTTTGGAGTTCGAGCTATCTATTAGATATTGATAATGAGAACAGAGCAATTGATACAATAAAGAAACTAATAGGGAAACCGAAGTCACTAGTATCTTTTTCAGCAAAAGTAACAATAGACGAATGGGAGAAAGGAACATTAAAGATGTATTTTAAAGATTAACTTTGTAAGAAGGTTCGAAGATGACAGTGGCTGCGTCGCTGACGCTCCTTGGTTCGCCCGAGGCAATGGCGAAGATGTAAGATCAGGCGAACAACCCTTTACCACCTAACCGCAATCGCGGCCGGGACTAGCGTCCCTTAAGGTGGTGAGGGTTCGTGAATACAAGAACGTTATACGAAACCTCTGGAAAACCATAAAATCAGGAGAAATTCTTGTTATGAATAGAGCAAAGTTACTCTTTAATACTTCTTTTACTTATTTGTTAATAATAATAGTTCTGCTGATTAGTGGTGGCATTATTGGTACACAGATAAAATCAACACTCTCAATCAGTGAACTATTTGGCTTTTCTAGTGAAGAGTATATTTTGGAAGAAAGATTTGATTATAGTGATGACATTATTGATTACTTTGCTGAACCGGATAATTATTCAGCTGAGTTGTATTATGAACTAGATCGAGCACAGTTGAGAGAGTGGAACTACCCAGAACCTTTCTTATTATATATTGGATTAATTCTTTTGGTACTATCGGTATCTTTGGTTATCAAGAATATAGTTAAATTAAAGAAAAAGTCTTTTAGAATAATTATTGTATGTCTCTTTACGCTGATATTTTTGTATTCTATGTTAATTTGGTCAGATCCATTATCTCTTTTTAATCAAGTCGTATTAAAGATAAGAGGCTATAACTTGTAGGCAAATCAGGAAGTCAGAGGCTTCGCATAACACCGCATTCACGCATCGGGGCATACGCCCCTCGGTCCGCGAGAAGCATTTTCGAAGAAGCTGATTCAGCGGACAACCCTGCACCGGCTAAGATAAGAGCTATCTAAGCCGGTGAGGGTTCGTGAATGCAAGAACGTTAGGCGAAACCCCTGCAAGAACAAAAACACTACATAGATCGGTTGTGATCTTTTGATAGATACCAAACTAGTACTTATAGAAGGATTACCTGGTTCAGGAAAATCTACGACTGCTCAATTTATCTCTAGATGTCTTTCTCAAAGTGGTATCAAGAATAAGTGGTGGTACGAAGAAGAGAAAGGACACCCTGTTTACTTATTTAATTCTGAAGAATCAATGCAGCAGACTATCGATAATCTTACCAAAGGGAATTATGAAATCATTATAAAGAAAGCATTAGAGCAATGGAGAGTATTCTCTGATTCATTACAAAATATGGAGGAGGTTGTTATAGTAGATAGCACCTTCTTTGGTTATTTAACTTGGACCTTGTTTCCGATGAATGCACCAATTGAGGATATTGAAAAATACTTACTCGAAGTTGAAGCCATTATCAGACCATGTAGGCCAATATTAATCTACTTTTATCAAAGTGATCTATACACCTCACTCAAAAAAATATGTGAGAGAAGAGGGGGAAACACGGCAGAACAATTTATTCAAAATGCGAATCAATCAAAATACGGGAAGAAACGAAATCTAACAGGTTTCGATGGGATGTTATCCTTTTGGAAGGATTATCGCAATTTTACAGACAATATGTTTGCAAAGATAAGTACTAGAAAGCTTTCAATTGAAAACTCCGAGGGCAGATGGAACGAATACCTACAACAAATTGTTAATTTTTTTGAGATAACAATTAATGAAAAGATGAATACTCCTTCAATAGAGATTGATCACTTTGTTGGGATTTATAATAACGATGAAACAACTTGTGAAATATATCGTAACGGCGATGTGTTATACATTGATGGCATTCAACAGATATGGCCGAATAGCAAACTTCTACCAAGAGAAGGAAATAAGTTCGAAGTTGAATCGTTGCCAATAAATATTACATTTGATTTGAATAAGCTATTTATTACCGGGCCACAATTATTTGACGGAAAAGTTGAAAAGATGTTAATGAAACAGGATTAATAATAATAGGTTAATTCGAAGAAGGCAAGGGCATCGCCTAACACCCGCATTCACGCATCGGGGCATACGCCCCTCGGTCCCCCGAGGTAATTGCAGGGAAGCAAAATCAGGGGACAACCCTGCACTGGCTAAGTCCGTCGGACCCGGCTCCCGCTGGTCGCCTTAAGCCAGTGAGGGTTCGTGAATGCAAGAACGTTATGTGAAATCGACAGAAATCCAAAATAAAACACCAGATTGGAGCCTATTACATGTTGAAAGAAGAGGACTTGAAAGTTGTTCAACTTTATAATGATGCACCGAAGGTACTCATGGAAGTTATAAACGGTTTAAGTGAGAAAAAACTGGATTTATCTAGAGGAGATGGGAAGTGGACCATCCGAGAAATTGTACATCATATTGTAGAGTGTGATCTAAACTATTTTCAAATAAATCGATATGCACTTGCAAATACCGGCGAGAAATTCATTTTTAATGAATTTGACGCACACATGTGGAATCACTCTATGAATCATAGTAAGAGAGCAATAAAAATTGAGGTACAACTGTTTTGTACAATTCGGGAATACATATCGTATTTATGTGAATCAATCCCCGATTCTTTGGATCGGATCTTAGTTCATCAGGATGGAAAAGCAACGGTTAGAGATGCATTAAATCATGATATAAATCATTCATATCATCACATTGAGCAAATAAAAGAAACAAGAAAAGTACATAACATATAAAGAGATTTTGAAAGTAATTCACTGAAGCTGCCGACATCACATAACACCGCATTCACGCATCGGGCTAACGCCCTCGGTCCGCAGAAGAAGACTCATTGGGAATCAGCGGACAACCCTGCACTGACTAACCGCGTCGCGGCCGTTCCCTTCGGTCACTTAAGCCAGTGAGGGTTCGTGAATGCAAGAACGTTACATGCAATTAGGGCAACAATATTACTGTAAGCGAATTCAAAAGTAGAAAGGATGACCTCCATGATTAAGGACGTAGTTATTCACCCTATTTTTAATCATGCTTATTCTTGTTCAGAACATCCAGAAGGGCAACTAGCCACTCTCGGTGATGCACTAGGAGTAGATTGTGTAATTCATAAATTTGTGGACGGTTGGATGAGAACTTATAAGGGAAACGGCTTAAATAATGAAGACTGGTATGTTTGGGGAGCTGATGTATTAGCTCCATTCGATGGAATTGTTGAAGAAGTCTATATAAATAATAATATAAACAATCCCGGTAATGTTAATCCAAGTAGGGCAAGTATGATCCTTTTTTCAACAGCCGATGGCATAAAGGTTTGTTATGCTCATGTAATGGATGTATGTGTTGGAATAGGTGATCACGTTAAAGCTGGTCAAGTGGTCGCGAAAGTCGGAAATAATGGATATTCCCGTCATCCCCATATTCACATTGGAGCATGGGAAGGTGATACGCCATTGCAAATTCGATTTGATCTGCAGGCAATGGGGAAGCAATATAGAGAACTCGGGGTAGAGCATTATAGTATGTAATTCAAAGATGGCCCCAACAGTATATAACACCGTGTTCCAGCTTCGCAGCTGTCGCCGCTCGGTCTGCCCGAGGGATTTCAAGGAAGCGGATTCAGGCAGACACATCGATTCCCCAAAGATAAGAGCTATCTAAGGGGAATCGACGTCAGTAACACGAGAACGTTATAGGAAATCAGCGCGAAACATAAAAAGCCAATCAAAGGAGATTATTAATGCATTTTTTGAATCTTTCTGATCTATCGGTTAACAAGATGACGGAAATATTTAATATTGCCGAAAAGCTCAAGAATAATAAGTTTGGAAAAATACTTGAAGGGAAAACTTTCGTTTTATTCTTTCCTGAATCTAGCATTAGGACTAGAGTAACATTTGAGAAAGGGATTAAAGATCTCGGCGGGGAATGTATTCTTTTTCCTCCCGAATCACTCAAGAAGAAAGAAGAACTTGCAGATGTTATTGGATATTTAAACAATTGGGTTGATGCGGTAATTGTCAGACATCCTGACTTTAATAACATGATTAGATTATCCGAACACGCATTAATTCCAATAATAAATGCAATGTCATCAGAAAATCACCCATGTGAAGTACTTTCAGACATATTTTCAATACGCGAGATTCGCCCGGATTTCAAGGAACTTACTTATACATTTGTAGGTCCAGCCGGCAATATAGTTAATTCTTGGGTTGAAATTGCAAAGGTTCTGGATCTTAAACTTTATCATGTTTGCACTACTGGCAATGAAATATGCAATGATGATCGGAACTATCATTTTTCAACTGACCTTGAAACTAAACTAGTTGGAAGTGATTTTGTACTTACAGATTCATTGCCTCTTGAATATCAAACCGATGAATATTGCTCACAGTTTCAAGTCAATTTCGAAAGAATGAAATTAACTAATGCAAATGCATTGTTAAACCCATGTCCTCCCTTTTTCAGGAATCAGGAAGTAAGCGAAGATGTCATTAACTCCAAATATTTTGTAGGCTATTCATTTAAGAAGAATCTGGTATTTGTTCAACAAGCATTAATAATTCACTGTCTGGGACTATTCAAGGAAGGCGCTGACATCCTATAACACCGCATTCACGCATTGGGCTAACGCCCTTGGTCCGCAAGGGGAATCTTGAGGAAGTAGTTTCAGCGGACAACCCTGCACCGGCTAAGATAAGAGCTATCTAAGCCGGTAAGGGTTCGTGAATGCAACAACGTTATAGGAAATCAGCGCAAATCAATAAACATAAAGGATGTAATGAAATGCTTGATTACATTTGGATCGATGACAAAACACCCATATTAAATCAGGTCAAAGATAAATTTAAGAATGCATTAATTATTACCAATCCTTTTATTCAAATGCCACAAGGTTGGACCAATAATAAAAGAATTAGTGGCCTTGAACATACGTATCCTACAAATGAGGAAATACTCGAGTATGGTAAACCTGTTTTGTGGGGTCAATTATTAAAGCAAACTGATCTTGAAGACTTAGGAAGATTAGCTTTAGCAATGAAAACTTACATTTCTGCATTAAATAAAGATTATGCAAGGAACGATTTAATGGAGAAACTTAAGCTAGGATTGACGGAAGATTTATATTTGCCGAACGAAGATAAGATTTCTCAATTCTTAATTCCAACTATACTTGACGTTTTTCGAGCAAAGAAAACTAATAAAATTCACTACTCAGATCCAATATTTGATACAAGTGGAGAATTACCAATAGATGATGTTACAATTCAAGACATTTATGAATTGGCACCAACCGAGATTATTATTACTGATGAGTCTAATGATACGGCATTTATGAGTGTATATGATTCGTTTATAACACTGATGTTAACCAATGATTCTAATATGGAAGAAATTGTTATTAATGTGGGCTGGGAAGCAATGAAATGCGATGATAACACCAGGATAAATTGGTATCTTAAGTAATAGACCGAACTGAAAGTGAATCGGGGAAGGCGCTGACATCCTATAACACAGCATTCACGCATCGGGCCATAAGGCCCTCGGTCCGCGGGAGGCATTTCGGGGAAGCTGAGTCAGCGGACAACCCCGCACCGGCTAAAATAAGAGTTATCTAAGCCGGTGGGGGTTCGTGAATGCGAAAACGTTATAAGAAATCCCCGAGAGCATATAAAATTGGAGGTATTTTCATGATTGAAGTTAAAATATTAAACTCCAATATAATTGGAGACGTAGAAAAGCTATTTGGATGTGATAAGGTTACCAAAGATTGTTGGTGCATGTGGTTTATTATTCGAGTAAAGGATTACCATGATAATGGTTCAGAAGGAAACCATGAATTATTTATGAATATGGTTCAAGATAGTAAAGATCCGGTAGGAATACTTGCATACATTGATGGAGAACCGGTAGGTTGGTGCGCAGTTGGGCCAAGAAAAAGATACATTCGAGCTATTAATACTCCAACCTTTAAAGGTAGAGATCCAGATGAGGATGCGTCGGTGTGGATGATACCTTGTCTCTATGTGCGACCGGATATGCGTAACAAAGGTGTGAGTCGCAGTTTAATCGAAAGAGCCATTGAACTGGCAAAAGAGAATGGAGCAAAAGCTGTCGAGAGTTTTCCGTTTTCGGGGACAAAAAAAAGAACTGGGGGAGATACCCAGGTTGGGGTTGAACCATTATTTGCTTCTTGTGGATTTGTGGTTATTCGGAAGCCAACTAACAACAGAGTAGTAATGAGAAAGGATTTATAAATATCTATAGTTTTGTTTGAGCTGGTAGGGCGTTGTTATCGTAGCTCAAGGAAGCCGAGGACTTCATCTAACAACGTATTCACGCTGCGGGCCTTCGCCCTCGGTCCGGTAGAGCATTTCGGGGAAGTATACGCAGCCGGACACAACTATTCCCCTAAGATAAGAGCTATCTAAGGGGAATCGACGTCGTGAACACCAGAACGTTAGGTGAAATCATTGCTTTATTTAAAATCAGGAAAACAGAAGGACTGATGATACGATGGCTGAATGGATAAATGGTGATTATTTTATTAGCACAGATAAGGCATTAATTGATCGCCACAAAGTTCACAGCTTTTTGTCTACTGAATCATACTGGGCTATGAATATACCTTTTAAAGCAGTAGATTTGATAATAGATAATTCGTTTTGTTTTGGTATATACAGTCTGGATAGTAGAGAGTTAGTTGGTTTTGCGCGAGTTGTAACTGATTTTGTTCGATTTGCTTATTTGGCAGATGTTTTTATTGTTCCGGATTTTCGAGGTCTAGGCCTGTCCAAATGGTTAGTAAAGACTATAGTGGAATATCCAGATTTTGGAGGTGTCCATTTTTGTCTAGGAACGAAAGATGCGCATACCCTATATGAGCAATATGGTGGATTCAAACTACTAAATGAGAATAAGACATGGATGACAATAAATACTGATTTAGAGAAGATTATTAGTAGATTTACTGAGAGTTAATTCGAAGAAGGCAATGACTTCACATAACACCGTATTCACGCATCGGGCTAACGCCGGGAGTCGTATATCAGGTAGAGTCATTAATGCCAGAGCATAGTAATTGTTTAGCAGTTTGTGTACATAGTAAAAGTAATTTAGAAGGGAGATATTTTATTGGAGAATGTTTTCCCATTGGAGATATCTGTATTATCTTCAAACGCACTTCGCGAGTTCATTTCAGGAGAATATTTTTCTCATGCCTTACTTGAATGTCGGCTATTTTATAGAGGTTTGCATGACATATATAGGGTTATTACAGGCAAAAAAGAATATTTCTTTAAGGTATACCGTCAAGGGATAAGAAGCATGGAAGATATTCAAGCAGAGGTTGATTTGCTCAATTTCCTAAAATTATCAGATATTGAAATCACAGCACCGGTTATAAAAAGTGATGGGAAATTCATTTCACGGTTTAACACTGCAAATGGAATAAGATATGGCGTATTATATACGTCAGTTGGAAAACATGAGTTTAACCAAATTGAGGAAACTCCAGAATTAAACGAGAGATTAGGAAGTTATATTGCTGCAATTCATAATGCTTGGGACAAATGTGAGCTTGAGATTAATCGATGGAATTTAGACGCACACTCATTTATAGATAAATCTATGAATGCTATAAGGCAATTCTCAACTATTCATGATTTTGACATGCTCTTTTTAGAGGAAGTTGCAAAGAATGTGAATGAGAAATTGGGAAATTTAACAATTGAAAGACCACAATATGGTATGTGCCACGGTGATATATATAGTGGGAATATCCGAGTAGACGCTAACAATAATCCTATCCTGTTTGATTTTGATTTCTGTGGGAATGGATGGAGAGCATATGATATATCAATGTATGCTTTCCCATTTGGCATGGGATGTGATGAAACAAAATTGATAAAGAGAGAAGAACGAAAAGATCAATTTTTAAATGGATATAACAAGGTTAGAGCAATGAGCGAAAGTGAAGTAAATTCTATTGCCCTCTTTATTCCCTTCAGAAGAATTTTTAATATTGGCACTCTATACATTTCTTATCTTCCAAATACTTGGGGAGACTCTGCTGTCATAAGAAATGTTGATGAAGATATTAAAATGCTTAAAAAATGGTTGGAATTAAACCCTATCTTTTAACACCGTGTTCCAGCTTCACTGCTGGCGCCCCTCGGTACGGTCCGGACCGAAGGTGAGAGCCAGGAACGGATTAGCCGGTCACATCCGAGAGGCTAATTGGTGAATGGCTTCGTCCGAATTTGAGCGCACCTTAAGCCACACGGACGTCGGGAACACAAGAAACGTTATAACAAATCCCCGTAATGTCCAAGAGACATTAAGAGCATGGAGGGATAAACTTGATCATACGACAAAGTAATAGTAAAGATATATCACAGTTGATTAAGATGAGATATGATTTTTCGATGGAAGATAAGGAACCTAACCCCGAATTATTTGACTCTTTTTATGATGAATGTCGATTGTTTTTCGAAGAGATGTATGAATCGAAGCGTTGGATAGTTTGGGTTGCTGAAGTAGAAAGTAATATTGTGTCACATGTTTTCTTGGAAATAATTGATACAGTACCAAGACCAGGACGAAAAAAATCTCCTTTTGGATACGTCACAAATGTGTACACCATACCTGAATATAGGTCGAAAGGTATTGGAGGCAAGGTTATGGTAGAAGTTAATAGATGGGCGAAGGAGAATGGACTAACATTCTTAATGGTTTGGCCAAGTGAAACTAGTGTGGATTTTTATGAAAGACATGGATTTAAACAAGCAGCAGAAGTAATGGAGAATCATTTAAAGGCATAGTGTAAGTAGCACTTCGGGGACGGGGACATCCTATAACTAAGCTGCGGAACAACTCTTCTAATTATCTCATTCTTTCAATGACAATGGTCTGTCGCACTGTTTGATCGATAAGATATTTAAGCTAGTGTGGTTTTTAGAAATAAATACCATTTAGGAGAAGTGATGTATTGAACAAATTTCTTAAATATTTTATAAGCATTTATCAGATTATTGGTGGGATAATGGGTTTTCTTTTTATTTATGTATTTAATTTTGTTATTAAGTTCAAGGTTAATGATAAAAATCCGTTTGCACTAGATAATAACTTCATTTTAATAATTGGATTGTTGATGTTTAGTTTATCTCTATTGGCCGGGATCCTCCTAATAACAAATAAAAAAATCGGGGTAACTACTTCATTAGTTAATCAATATCTTCAGGTTATTAATTTATCTTTAACTGGTTTTCAGTATAATTTTATCACCGGTATATTAATAAACCCCAAGTTAAGATTTGGTGGTGATCAAAGCATGATTGGATCCGATTTTATCGTCTTCAGTAAATTTAATTTATTTTTCAATTCTTACTCACAAGGTATTTCACTGACTCTTAATTTAATGCCAATACTATTGATTATTTTTTTATACAGAATGAATAAGAGGGTATTTGATAAGTCGTTTACATAGTAATGTGATTTATGAGGGGAATATAAAAATGGTTATTTTGATAAGTGGTATTAGCTGTACTGGTAAAACACTAATGTCCCAAAAATTACTTGAAAAATACAATATACCTTATCTTTCAATCGATCACATTAAAATGGGGCTGTATAGAGGAGACAGTAATTGTGGGTTTACACCACTTGATAGCACCGAACGAATTGGTGAGAAATTATGGCCAATAATTAAAGGGATTATCATGACAAATATCGAGAATGATCAAAATATAATTATTGAAGGTTGTTATTTACTTCCCCAACATATCAAGGACTTTGAAAAAGCATATTCTGAAAAAATCATATCAGTTTTTCTGGGTTTTTCAACAAACTATATTAAAGAAAACTTTACATCGAACATAGTAAAACATAGAAACGCGGTTGAAAATCGTGGCTTTCCTGAAGAGGGATCTGTTAATGAATATATTAATGAGCATGATGCATTTAGAGGAAAATGTTTAGAATACGATGTTGTGTACTTTGAAATTGATAAAAATTATGAAGAAGAAATAATCAAGGTTTATGATTTTATAGCGACTCAAAAACGTCGAATTGATAGCAAGCTCAAAGTAGGCGATAACAATTGACTGATCGGATTAGAAGCGATTTGAGACTTTATGTAATGGCACATCAGAATAAGTATAATCAAATACTGCATTACTTTGCATTCTTATCTGCCTTTCTTGCTTGGATCTTCGTGGTAATAAACTTATGGATTACTTTGATGCTAGCAATATTGCACTATGTGCTGTCATGGACAGGTCATTATTTTTTTGAAGGCAATAAACCGGCGATGATTAGATATCCAATAATAGGATTTTATGCGGGTTTTATCTGGTTTTTCATTAAGACATATGAATTAATCAGTAGAAGAAAAGTGTTAGGTAAAATTATAAATAAGGCGAAATAACAGAAGGAAATTGACTGTGAAAGAGAGTGAATCATGAAAATTGTTGATGTTCCATTCTTTACTACTGATTGGAGTTCCATTGAAGCGACGGAGCATGAAGGTACAACGGGTAAAGCTATCTGGAGAACAGTTGAGATCGGGAATGTTCGTGTACGGATGGTAGAATATACACCTGGTTATCTGGCTGATCATTGGTGTAGCCGCGGACACGTGCTGTTAGTTCTGGAAGGGGAATTGCAAACCGAACTGCAAGATGGCCGGATATTCTTATTGTCTCCCGGTATGACCTATCAAGTTGCTGATGATGTTGATCCACATAGGTCTTCAACTTTAACTGGAGCTAAGCTATTTATTGTTGATTAAATTGAGGTATTCCGATTTCAGGAACTTAGAAGGAAAAAATTTCACAACGAGGGTGATCTTATGGATGCATCGTATTTTCTTAGACATTTCCTTGCAGGTTTGAAATATCGCTGCACTAAAGCAATATCAAATGCGATGGAAGAATACCCGACTTATGAAGTCGGAAGTGGTGTAAGAAGCCCTCTTGAGATCTTATCTCATATTTCATATGTTCTTCGCTGCGCTCAATCGGTTTTTAATAACGACATTAAGTTACATATCGATCTGAAGACTTGGGAAGAAGAAGTTGAACAATTCTATAGAGACTTGGAAATATTAGATACATACATATCCGCGGGAATACCCGAGCGGGAAAGAATAGTCGAAAAGCTTTTACAAGGGCCTTTGTCAGATGCAATGACACATGTGGGACAATTAGCAATGATTAGAAGAATATGTGGAGATCCAATAACTGGCGAGAGCTTTTTTGATGCAGAGATAAGAGTATAAAAAGAAGATGATCTTGGAGACAAAAGCATTGACCATATCAAAGAAATCTAAGCTAGTTGAAATTAGTTGTTGCCGTTATTTATGACGTAGTTCGTACGCCACTGGTTCCTCTCCTTATTTTAAGGTAAATTTGGAAAAAAGGAGGAGATGCATGTGAAGAAAAAGGTAATGTTAGCTGTGGTGGTGGCGATGATGGGAGGGGCTGCGGTGGCGCCCACGATGATTGCTTCGGATGGGAAATTTCGAGCTGCGGAAGTTTCGATTGCGGTGGATTTGGACCCGGCTAACGCGACGGGAATGAGGATCGAAGGACTTACAGGTGACGAGCAGGGGCGCTTATACACGATCGATTTGGATTCGAGACGGTTGTTTCGCATCATACCCGGAACAGATGAAGTCGAAGAACTGACGATTCTTCCGAGACCCGCTACCGGCATGGCGTTCGATGAACATGGAAATCTGTATATAGCAAGCGGCGGAGGCGCGGGCGTGGATGGCGTCATTCTGCGTGTCTCGGCTGATACGCTGGCAAACGGCCCATTCGGGACCGGGCAAGTGGAAACGTTTGCCCAGGGTGTCGACGGGGCGAACGGGCTGGCATTTGACCGCGAAGGAAATTTGTACGTCAGCGGCGGCGCTACCGGCAATATTTACGTCGTCTCTCCGCAAGGGGAACGAACAGTGTGGGCCAGCGGGATTATTGCCGAGCGGCCTCAGCAGCTCATTACCGTCAACGGATTGGCTTTCGGCCGGGACGGAAGGCTGTACATAGCTAATACCAGCTCCGGCGAAATCAATCGCGTTAGGATCGAGAAGGACGGCACCTTTGGAGAAGTCGACCTATTCGCCAAGGATCACCTGCTTTATGGGGCGGACGGTATCGCTTTCGGTCCGGATGGAAACTTGTATGTGGCGGCGAACGAGCGCAATGCCATTGTGAAGGTGTCCCACGCAGGAAAAGTTACCGAGCTAACGGCAAATAACAATCAGGGACCGCTGGAGTTTCCGGCCAGCTTGCATTTTGTCGGAGATACCTTATATGCCAGCAACTTTGATATCGCTCGCGGAACCAATTCGCCGAGCCTGCCCGGGATCGGAGCCTCCATCGCGAAGATCGAATTGTTGAAGAAACACGGCGATTGGCAATGATATGGATCCAGTCAGTTCCAGCAAGCAAGGTTTGACCCGGCGAGGCTGCCTGAGAGTGGGCTTGGGAGGCCTCCCCGCATGACACGCGTCGAACCTCAGCCCCCGTCCGTAAGAAGGATTTTCGGGATAAGAAAGAAGAGGAAATGACTATGAAATCAGGACTTAAAGTCACAATACTTGTTGCTTTTAGTTTAGTTATTATTTTTGGTATCAGCGTATACATCAGCAAGTCGTATTATCCGAGTTTACCTTTTGAAGGATTATCGAAGAGGGAAGCACTCAAAAAAATAGAAAGTAATGATAATGCTGAATTGATTAAGCTGACTGAAGGAGCCACTTTTGAGTGGTATGCCTATAAAGGGAATCAACAAGATGGCAGTAAACAAATTATCAAGAAAATGGAACAAAGAGGATTTGTCTTTAGAGAACAATTAGGAGCAGGATATATTTTTCGAGATAAAGACAATGAAGTTAAGAAAGATAAAATTATTGAAAGCCAAATGTGGACTAGTAAGTATGTGCTTTATGAAGTGCCAAAAACATTAGACGACGACAAATAACCCAATTTACATCTAAGTCTTGGGTAAACGATAAATGCTATAGTCTACGCTTCATGCAGGTATATTTTTGTAAATCAGAGGTACTCTATTGTTAGTTTTTTACTGTACTTCATGCTAAAATAAGAGCCCCTGTAAGGAGGCTCTTCATGAAAAAGGTCATTTCTGGGACTGGGGGTCGGCTTTGACCTTCACCGGATTCTCATGCGGCAGTAAAAATTCAGGCGGTTTGCTTTTCTTTTTCGTCATTGGTTTTCACTCCTCGTTTTAGAATTATTATGCCTTCGGCAAAGGAGAAATAAAACAATGGGCAGCAGAGATATTAAAGTCTTGTCCCAAGAGATGCAGGAGCACATTGCCAGTGTGATCGATGGAATGAAATTTACGAAAAACTTTCGTTCCGCTACAGCGGAGGAATGGTACGTCTTTTTACCGGATTATAAGGACCCTGTGAGCGGCGGGGCAGCAGGTAAAGTGATCGTTCATTACGATCTGAGCGGTAATAAGGATGTTTTCATCAATACGACCGTGATCCTGGATGATCCGCAGCTGTATCTCCCGGAGCACCAGGCTCTCGTATATGAGATCAGCGAAGAGATCGTTAACCGGCTGGTCGGGTATGCGAATACGCTTCTGTCCGTACATTGCGGCGGTAACTCCTATCAAGCGGAATTTATCCAATAGACATTGCCCGAGCGGATGAAAACGGAAGCGCGATAGAAAAAAGCCTCTTTTCGTCCAAAGGGACGAGAGGAGGCTTTTTTCATGACTTCTTAACGCGATCTCGGCTGGAAGCGATCGACATTGTTGCCACGGTGTCGCGGTGCTTTATATGCCTGTCTTGGCTCCCGCTTCGGTGCATATTTTCGCCACTGGTAGATGGCGTACAGGAAGCGCGGTACCGATGTAAAGAAGCCCACGAGCAGCGAGACAAAGATCGCAAATACCAATGAATGAAAATTAGGGCCAATTACCTATAGAATTCCATTTTTAGACAAGATACAGTATTTACTGTGATGTATCGACAAAATCCTCAATAATCGAATAGCTCGTACGACAATAGCAAACCCACTGAAAAGTGGCGACGCAATGCTACAGGGGCTAATGCGGATCTACCAATACCGCGATGCCAGCCAGCTGCCGAATACGACGGAAACCTCCGTCTACTTTGATTCTTCATGTGGGCGGAGGTTTTTTGCATTCTGATATTGAAGTTTTTTGTAAGATACATGTTGAATGGAATACTTTTTATCTTAACCGGATGTCGATTGAACAAGGATTTTATCTAGATATGGGGGCGAGGAGATTCCCTGTGTGACAGGGGTGGGACGAGTACAAGAGAAGATTAGAATAAGAACAATCGTTTTAGCGGTGCAGGGCACAAACAAGTACATAGCCGACGTAAAGGCAAAATAAGTTTCTTCAGGAGGAATGAACAAAAGATGAAATTAAAAAATCGAAGAATATTATCTATACTAATGGCAATCGTTATGGTATTGACGATGATGCCTTTTCATCCGTTAAAAGCGAGTGCAGCGGAAACACTTAATCTAGGTACTCCTGTTCGATTATCCGGAACAACCTATCAGCTATCAAATGCTGCATTTGGAAGCATAGGTGTCGTTAACGCAGGGGGCGGATACTTTACCGTTGCTGTAAATAATGGCTCAATTGCTGTTGGGACTCTTCCAAGCGGTATTACCGAGCTGACTAATGGCATAACAATTAGTGGCCGTGTTACTGACAAATCTACGCCTGCAAATAGAGTGTTCAACTTTTCAAGTGGTAATACTTATGAAGAAATTCAGTCTGTTATTGGAAATATGACATTCACACAACCCGCAGGGCAAACCCAAAGTATCACAGTAAATGTAACGCCAGGGGCACCATTAGCCAATGGAAAAACATCTGTACGTACCTACAATGGACGTTATTTTGTATATGTGGAAAGACCGAGTACGATGACTTTTTACGATGCAGTGACTATTGCAACGAATAATAACGGACATCTTCTAGAGCCAACAGCTGATGCTGCTGGAGCTGCAGAAATGTTTGCGATTGCCAATATGTTTGCAGAATTTAAGACATCATATATAGGCAACTGGAACTTTATAAGCTTTATAGGCGCTACTAAAACAACAGCAGCATCTAATTGGTCAACTTTAGTTCTACCCGACCAGACAAGGTATGTATCAAACGCTCAGCCAACAGGTCTAGAGGCAACGAGTAATTTTGTGCCTAATGGAACCTATGTCCATCTTACACTTTTGCTAGACACCACTCTTAATAAAGTTGGCTACTTAGCCGTAAACAATACACACGGTGGCAGCAGCGCATTTAAAGATCCAGGAGTTATTGTTGAGTATAATTCCGGTTTCATTAATAACATCATCACTGCCACACAAGATGTTACGGTTCCCACGATGGGAGGCAGTGTAGCGATCAGCGGTGCAGCCAAGTTTGGCGAAACCTTGACAGCAGACTTATCAGGGGTCACGTATACCCCCAGCACGTCGGACAACGTGCCGACTTACCAGTGGTACCGAGATGGAGTCGCTATCACGAATGCGACGGGTTCAAGCTACATGTTAACCGCAGACGATATGGGTGCGGCTATCACCGTGACGGTCACCTCCGACGGTACGCATGCGACAGGCAGCGTAACGAGCGCGGCGACGGGTGCAGTAGCGGCAGCGGACGGAGCGGCGGCTCCGGCAGCGCCTGTAGAAACAAGTAAAACAACAACGAGCATTACGCTGCAGACAGTTGCCGGTCAGGAATACAGCAACGATGGCGGCGTAACCTGGCAGGATAGCCCGACGTTCAGCGGACTGACACCGGAGACAGACTATACGTTCGTGACCCGAGTGAAAGCGACAGCGACGAATAACGCGTCTGCTACCAGTGCGGGAGTAACAGTTCGTACATTGTCTAGCAACGCGGACTTAAGCGGTTTGACGTTATCGAGCGGCAATTTAAGCCCGGCGTTTACGGCAAACACAACAGACGGTTATACCTCAAGTGTGGCGAACAGCGTGAGCAGCCTTTCGTTAACCCCGACATTATCGGACGGCAACGCAACGGTAACTGCGAGCGTGTACAATAGTGAAGGCACGTACGGCCCGATTGACCTGACGAATGGCTCGGCGGCGGGCTCGCTTCCGCTAAGTGTGGGCGTCAACACCATTAAGGTCGTTGTGACCGCAGAGGATGGTACAACGAAGACGTACACCATAACAGTGACAAGGGCTTCGAGCAGCAATGCGGATTTGAACGGTTTGACGTTGTCGAGCGGTACGTTAAGCCCGGCGTTTACGGCAGGCACAACAGACGGCTATACTTCGAGTGTGGCGAACAGTGTTAGCAGCACAACTGTGACGGCAACGGTATATGATTCAGCACATGCGACAGTCACGGCGAGCGTGTATAACAGCGAAGGGTTAGTGACAGGTCCGATTACGTTGACAAGCGGCACAGCTTCCGATTCGCTGCCGCTGAGCGTAGGCATCAACACGATCAAGGTGGTCGTGACAGCGCAGGACGGCACGACACAAACGTACACCGTAACGGTGACGCGTGCATCTTCATCTTGGACGGGCGGCTCCGGCAGTATGGATACCGGTTCTAGTACGTCCGACAACTCATTGTCATTCCGTGTCATCGTGAATGGTAAAGAGTATGATCAAATCGCCACAGGTACGACAACCCAAGAGAACGGGAAGACCGTCCTGACGGCGACAGTGGATCCGGTCAAACTGGAAGCCCAGCTTGCGAAAGAAGGAGATAAGCCGACTATAATTGTGCCCGCTTCGGCGGTGAGCGCGGATAAAGTAACGGTGGTATTGACCGGCGAAATAGTGAAAGCGATGGAGAACAAGCAGGCGGTATTGGAAGTACAGACGGCTAACGGAAGTTACAAGCTGCCTGCGGCACAAATCGCGATCGATCACTTGGCGTCGCAGCTTGGCAGTCAACTGAAATTGTCGGATATCGTCATCCATGTCGTCATCGCGAAGAGCGATACGGCTAAGGTTCAACTCGCGGAAAGCATGGGGGAAAAAGGAAAGTTCACCGTCGTCGTGCCACCGGTCGATTTTACGGTGACCGCCTCCTATAATGGCAAAACGGTTGACGTAGACAAGTTCAATGTGTACGTTCAGCGGGAAATTCCGCTGCCAGACGGCATTGACCTGAGTAAGATCACCACCGCAACGGTGCTTATGGCGGACGGAACGGTTTATCACGTGCCGACCTACATCACCGTTCGTGACGGGAAATATAGTGCGGTCGTAAGCAGTTTAACGAACAGCACGTATACATTGATCTGGCACCCGATGACGTTCGCGGACGTAGCAAACCATTGGTCTAAAGATGCAGTGAACGATATGGCGTCCCGACTGATCGTGAAGGGAGTCAACGCGGAGCAATATAACCCGAACGCGGTGATCACGCGCGCAGAGTTTGCGGCAATTATCGTGCGGGCACTTGGTCTCCCTGAAAACGGGAAAACTGTGCCTTATGGTGATGTGAAGTCCAGCGACTGGTTCGTCGGCGCTGTGTCGAAAGCACAGGAGTACGGCATTATCAAAGGGTACGAGGACGGCACGTTCCGTCCAAGCAAAACGATTACGCGCGTAGAAGCGTTGGCGATGATCGCACGGGCGATGAAGCTAACGGGGCTCGATACGAACGTCAGCGGCGTTGACGCTGTATCCGTACTTTCCTCGTTCGTAGACGGCACGGCAGTAGATGCGTGGGCGAAGCAAGCAGTCGCGGCTGCAGTGAAGAACGGGCTGGTCAAAGGCTCCGAAGGGGGACTGCTGCCCAAGCGCAACATCACACGTGCAGAGACCGCGGTCATCGTTCAGCGGATGCTGATCAAGGCCAATCTGATCGATAACAAAAATTCCAAGTAGACAACGAAAGTGGTTTAAAGAAGGGCTATCCTGAGGCGAATACAAAGCTGAAGGACGGCCCTTCTTGCTTATTCATTCTTTCGCTGATAATGACTGGAATTATCTGGTTAAGCGATTGTAGAATCGGGGACACTTAAATGAATTAATGTATCTAATAGGGACTTCAATCTGAAGAAGGGGACTGCGTATAACGGTAACCTTTGACAAATCGGCCCCATACCTTTAAGCGCAGCATAGGTCAGTGTTTGAAGAAAATAAAGTATTAGACTGACAATGCTTCATTAAGTTAACGGCATGTTAGTACCAATAAGTGGTATTATATAGATATTAAACCCAAAGGAGATATCCTATTGTTACAACACAAAAAACCAGTGCTAAAAAAGCAAAAGTACTTAGGATTCTTGCTTATAATTTTTGGCATAGCCATTATACTTATTAAGGTTTCTTCAGGCCAATCGGAAGAGGTACGAATACTGTTCTATATCGGAGGCAATAGTGAGGGAGTCGGTCAATTCCCAGTTAAGGATGGGGTGGTTAATTATTCAGTAACCTTTGATAATCCAACCAAACGATCTTTTAAAATCTATACAATTGAACCTATTCTAACTGAAAAAGCTAAAAGTATATTGCTTGATAAAATAGTACCTATCGAAGAGGTAAAGAAACTGGAATCTGAGGAAAAAGTTGAATATAGCGGGCAATTTCATGTAAAAACCAGTGATTTAACGGAAGTAGAAATCCAAGAAATGATGCCTTTAATTAAAGGATATAGGGTGATTTTCAATCAACATGAAGAAATAATATTGCCAATCCCGAATATAGCCCAAAATGATTGAACTAACGGAAACGAAGCAGATTGTATTGGCAGTCTGCTTTCTTCTTTGAAGTAACGGGGAGGATAGTTCCAATGAAGAAAGCGGCGGACTCCGACTTATTTTCAAGTCCTAGTCCGCCGTTATTATGATCACACTATTTTGGTAAAACTATCACTGTGTGTTTCCTAGTAACAGAACCAAGTTTTACTATTATTCGCGTTCAACGTCTTTTCTTATTTTGCAAAAGACGAGAGTTCAGCTGCCGCTGCTTAACAGCTTCTGAATTTGTTCGTTCAATCTTGGAACAACCTCGAATAAATCCCCGACAATTCCGTAATCAGCGACGCCGAAGATGGGAGCGTCGGGGTCTTTGTTTATGGCGACAATAGTGCGGGATTGGCTCATGCCCGCGAGGTGCTGAATCGCGCCGCTGATACCGCAGGCGATATAGAGCTTGGGCGTGACGGTCTTGCCGGTCTGCCCTATTTGCAGCGCGTAATCGCAGTAGCCCGCATCGCATGCTCCGCGCGACGCGCCGACGGCTCCGCCGAGCGTCTGCGCGAGCGCTTCCAGCGGCGCGAATCCTTCCGCGCTGCGAACGCCCCGGCCGCCGGCGACGATGACGTCCGCTTCGGCGAGGTCGATACGGCCGCCCGTTTTGCGTACAACGGCGGCTATGGTGGTCCATAACGGGGGCGGGGTGAATGGTAGCGCCCGGATAACGCCCTGGCGGCCGTGGTCAACCGGCTCCGCTATGGGAAGATTGTTTGGGCGCACGGTTATAACCTGCGGTGCGCCCGGCAGGAAGCGCCGCCGCTCGAACGCCTTCCCGGCGTAGAGCGGACGCGTAAATATGGCGTCGCCGCCGTCCGCGATATCGACGGCGGTGACGTCTGCGATGTGGCCGCCCCGCAATGCGGCGGCCATGCGGGGCGCGAGCTCGCGCCCCGCGGCGGTGTGGCCGAGCAGGATCGCGCTCGGCCGTACCGCCGCAGCGGCTGCGCCGATGGCCGCGGCGTACGCCTCCGGCGCGAAGCGCGCAAGGGCGGGGTCGTCGATGACGTGGACGACCTCCGCCCCCGGGCGGCGAGCTCGGCGGCGGCTTCGCCGGTCGGCCCCGCCGCGCCGCCGCCTGCAAGGACGGCGTGCACAGCGCCGCCGTCCCCGGCCAGCTGCCGCGCGGCGCCGAGCGCCTCCAGCGCCACGCGCCGCAGCTTGCCGTCTGCGCACTCGGCATACACGAGTGCGACCTGATTACGGCTTTCCTTCATCTCCTCTCAGCCTCCTTAATTATGGAAATGCGTCCGGTGGACGGCTCTTCATTTGCTTTTTCAGCTTTGCATGCTCTAGTGGTACCGGCTGCCATATCTTCGTCGAGGAATGGCGGGTGCCTCAGTAACTTGTCAACAAGGAAAAACCTTGTAACAAGGAAAAACCTTGTATCAAGCCAAATTAGAACGTTTGACGACTCTGTAAGCAGGATATTCCTTATTAAAAGCTATATCCGAAACGTAGAAGGGCATATCGGGCGAGTTTAGACAGGAAAAACCTTCCTATGGCTCCGAAAAAAGAGACGGCACTGTTTGTAAGCAGGAAAGCCGCTTTCAATAGTTGCTGCCATACTTGTTGCGCTCCGCGTGCCTACTCACATCTGCAAGATGACATAAGCGGCTGCTTCCCGTTTAAGAACCCAGACTAGAAAATCTTCGCTTCATGCTGAAGCAGGTCTGCGAGCGCGGCCGCCTGCTCGGCTGGCGTGCCGCTCAGCTTCCTCCCTGCAGACCTTGCCGGAGGCGCGGTCAGTGCCAGCCGCTCGGTGCGCGGCTCCAGATCGACCGCCGCAAGCCCAAGCTCCGCAATCGCGATACGCCGCAGCGGTTTGCGCTTGGCTTTCATAATGCCCGGCAGGGAAGGGTACCGAGGCTCGTTGAGCCCTTGCTGGGCCGTAATTAACGCGGGCAGCGGAACCTCCACCGTCTCGAGGCCCCATTCCGTGTCCCGCTCCACGCGGACCAGGTGGTCCGCCATTGACGACACCCATGACGCCGCGCTTGCAGCCGTCCCGCCCGCAGTACTTCCCGCGCCCCCCGCAACGCTTTCCGCACCATCGCCGCCAGCCGGCCGGCCCGCTGCACTCGCTGTACCCCGTGCCCCACCAACAGAATTAGCGCTGCACAGCTCTACCTTAACGGCCGCCGAAGCGCTCGGGAGGCCGAGACGCTCCGCGATTTGCAGCGCAACGCTTCCTGCTCCGCTGTCAATCGCAAACAGTCCGGCGAGCACAAGGTCTGGCTGCAGCTGCTGAACTACCGCTGCGAGCGCCGACGCAACAGCGTGCCCGTCGTCCGGCAAACCTGCCGCATCAAGCAGTACGGCATCATCCGCCCCCATGGCGAGCGCAGTACGAAGCGCTTCCGCCGCACGCTCCGGTCCGCAGCTGACGGCCGTGACCGTGCCGCCATGTATCTCGCGGAGACGAAGCACCTCCTCCAGCGCATACTCGTCGTATGGATTAATAATGAACTTGACGCTATCCTCGGCCACGGCCCCGTTTACCAGTTCGATTTTTTCCTCCGTATCAAAGGTTTGTTTCAGCAATACAACCAGATTCATCGTCCATGAACACCTCCAAGCATGAAAACGACAGTCCTATTCCCAGTGCTACCATATGTTCGCGGACTGTCAAATAGACCGGAACGGCGAGCCGTGACATAGTCCTTGCGCCGCACAGTCTTCCAACGAGTAAAGGCCAGCGCAGGTCAGCACTCAGCTGCTCTTGCTCGCATGTTCGGGACAGAAGGATCATATACTGGAACACTCCGTACTTTTGTAAGCGGGTTACAGTTTGTCCGGCCAGGCGGCGTTTTTCGGGGCGCCAAATAACTCTAATCGTGATCGCAGCGGCATGAAAAGGAGGGATCGGCATTGGAGCCATTAAGCTCGCTTGATACGGCACAGCTGTGGCGATGGCTCATTTTTGCGGGAATGACTGCGGCGGCATTGTGGGCTTTTATGACCGTTGTCCTGAGACGGGTCGGTTATATACGTCTGGGGAAGCGCCAAGCTGCAGACGCAGCACGAAATAAAGAGCATGACCCAGTTCTCCCCTCAGACGATGCAAAATCATCCGACTCCCGGCGGGGATGGGAATGGGCGGCGCAGGTACTCGGCCATCGAAAGCTTCTAAAGGATATAAGGAGCGGGCTGCTCCACTTCGTGCTTTTCTACGGCTTTATCGTGCTGCAGCTCGGCGCCGCCGACATCATATGGAAGGGATTGACCGGTTTCGCCCTTCCGCTGCCTGCCTATGAATTATTCACGACGATTCAAGATGTGACGGTTCTGGCCGTCCTCCTTGCTGTTGTATACGCCGCATTCCGGCGGTATGCCGAACGGCTCGACAGACTGAAGCGCGGCTGGAAGCCGTCTATTGTCCTCTGGTTTATCGGCGGCCTCATGGCGACCGTCCTGTTCACACAGGCGTTTGAGAGACTGGAGCAGGCAAGCCCGGATAAGGCCGCTGCGGCAGCCGGTCCTAATCTTACTATGCTGGCTGAAGCTTCGCCGGCGGTTTCATCTCATACTGCGCCGTCCGGGTACGCGGGTGCGACTCCTTCAGCCGCCGCCCTTCAGCCATCGTTCCGCGGGGTCGATATGCTTTACCAATATATCGCGCACTATGCGCAGCAAATAAAACTGCGGGCATCGGATCCTTCGGATACCGTCTATGTCCCGTATGCTCCGGTATCATCCGGTTTGGCCGAAGCGATGAGAGACCTAGGCGTCACGCATGCAGCTGCAGGCGACCTCTACTGGCTGTTCTGGTGGCTCCATTATGCGGTGCTGCTCGCTTTTCTCGTTTATGTGCCGCAATCGAAGCATTTTCATATTTTTACCGCTCCGGTGAACCTATGGCTGCGCCGCCGATCGCCCCCGGGGGAGCTCGCGCCGCTTGATCTGGAGGACGAGAACGCGGAATCCTTCGGTGTCGGCGCAATCGAACAGTTCACGCAAAAACAGCTGCTCGACCTCTATGCGTGTGTGGAGTGCGGCAGGTGTACCAACGTTTGCCCGGCTTCGGGCACCGGGAAGCTTCTCTCGCCGATGCACCTTATTACGAAGCTGCGCGATCATCTCACCGAGAAAGGCGCTGCAATCACATCAAAATCGCCGTGGGTGCCTGCATTCGCCGCGGTCGGAGGCTCCTCCGGGAGGCAGATCGGTGCACATACGATGGGCAGCGTTATTCCGCTCTGGATGAACAATGAGGATGCTGCGAGCCGAAGAACATCTATCGAGCCGACGATGACCGCCCAGCGTCAGGCCTGGACCACGCACGCAGATGCGGCGGCAGAGGATGTGCAGCTTATCGGCGAGGTCATGTCCGAAGCCGAGCTGTGGGCATGCACGACATGCCGCAGCTGCGAGGAGCAGTGCCCGGTGGGTAACGAGCACGTCGATAAAATCATCGATATGCGCCGTTACCTCGTTCTCACCGAAGGCCGGCTTCCCGCGGAAGGCCAGCGGGCCCTGCAAAATATCGAGCGGCAGGGAAATCCGTGGGGACTGCCGCGGTCAGATAGGACAGCATGGATCGCCGCATACGAATCCGCCGCCGAAGCTTACGGAGGGAGGAGCCGTCCCGTGCGGACCATGCAGGAAGCGGCGCGGCTGGGGGAGCGCCCGGAGCTGCTGGTTTGGGCAGGAACAATGGGGGCTTATGATCAGCGCAGCCGCTCTGTCCTGTTTGCGCTCGTACGCCTGCTGCAGCACGCCGGCGTGCCGTTCGCCGTGCTTGGCGGAGAGGAGCGAAGCTCCGGGGATACGGCGAGACGAATGGGGAACGAGCTGCTTTTTCAGACGTTATGCAGCGAAAATATCACCGCACTGCAGCGGTACGGCATCAAGCATATCGTGACGATTTGCCCCCACACGTTCAACGCGATGAAGAATGAATACCCCGGCTTCGGACTGGGGCGGACCGTGACTGTGGAGCACCATACCACTATGCTCGACCGCCTCGTCGCACAGGGGCGGCTGCAGCCTGTTCACCGCGTTGACGAGCGCGTCGTCTACCATGATTCCTGCTACCTCGGCCGTTACAACGGGGTATACGATGCCCCGCGGCGACTGCTTCGCGCAATACCGGGCGTTAAGCTGCTGGAGATGGAACGGTCGCGGCAAAATGGCATGTGCTGCGGCGCCGGCGGCGGTCTCATGTGGATGGAGGAGCGCAGCGGCATGCGGGTGAACGAAGCGAGAGTGTCGCAAGCATTGGAAGTACGGCCGACAGTAATCGGATCAGCCTGCCCGTACTGTCTGACGATGATGGAGGACGGCGTCAAGCTGCTTGCGGCTGAAGACGACGTGAGCGCCAGAGATGTCGCGGAGCTGCTCGCGGAGAGCGTGTTCGGCAGCGGAAATTAGCAGGTTTTCACAGCTGACCGTGAACCGCGGAAAGCTGATCTCAATGAAAGCAACACTGCCGGGCCGTCCAGGAACGGGCAGAGAACCAGGCGCGGTAATGCTGATGCCGGGCGACAATCATTTCTTCATTCAGCACAATGAACCGAAAAAGGAGGGAGCCATTTGGAAGCAGCATCGCCACAGACACCGGTCCGCCGCGCAGCGGTAATCGGCTCCGGTGTCATGGGAGCAGGAATCGCCGCACACCTCGCCAACGCGGGTATGAGCGTGCTTTTGCTTGATGTGCCGCCTGCGGAGCTCACCGCGGAAGAAGCGGCAAGGGGACTTAAGCTTACCGATCCGCCTGTCCGCAACCGGCTGGCGGCCGGCAGCTTAGCCAGATTGGAGGCGGCGCAGCCGCCGGCATTGTACGATTCTTCATTTATCGGCCGGATCAAGGCTGGCAATCTCGAAGACGATCTTCACAGGCTGGGCGAAGCAGAATGGATCGTGGAGGCCGTGGTCGAACGGCTCGATGTGAAACGCGAAGTGCTCGCCCGCATTGAATCGGTGAGGCGACCCGGAACGATTGTCACGACGAACACCTCCGGGCTTTCGGTGGCGGCGATGGCAGAAGGCCGGGGGGAGCCGTTTCGAAGTCATTTTGCCGCAACGCATTTTTTCAATCCGCCCAGACATATGAAGCTCGTTGAGCTCGTACCGTCTCCGGATACGGATCCGGTCGTACTCGCCCGGCTCACCGATATTTGTGAGCGGCAGCTTGGCAAAGGCGTCGTTCTGGCCAAAGATACGCCCAATTTCATAGCTAACCGGATCGGCACGTACGGAATGCTTGTTACCATTGAGGCGATGCGCCGGTTCGGTCTGACCGTCGATGAAGTCGACGCCCTCACGGGTCCGGCGATGGGGCGGCCGAAGACGGCGACATTTCGCATGCTCGATCTGGTCGGCCTCGATACGCTGCTGCATGTGGTGGACAATGTGCGGGAGAGAAGCGAAGACGAGGCGGAACGCCAAGCTTTCGCAAGGCCGCCGGAGCTCGAAGCGCTTGTAGCGCGAGGGTGGCTCGGGGAGAAGTCGAAGCAGGGGTTCTTCCGCAAAATCAAACGTGCGGACGGCGGAAGCGACATCGAGACGCTTGACCTTGGGGCAATGACCTATGCGCCCAAGCGCAGCGTCAATTCGCCGGTGATTGAAGCGGCTAAAGCGGCGAAAGGCGCGGCGGCCAAGGTGAAGGCGCTGCTGTATACGGACGCGAACGACAAATACGCGCAGTTTGCCTGGTCCACCCTCAAGGATGTGCTTCTCTATTCAGCCCGGCAGCTCGGGACGATCGCGGACACGGTCGAAGATATCGACCGGTCGCTGATGTGGGGCTTCAACTGGGAGCTCGGGCCATTCGAGCTGTGGGATGCGATCGGGCTGGAGCGTTCAGTTCAGCGGATGAAAGCCGAGGGCGACGCAGTTCCGGAATGGGTGGATGCATGGCTTGCGGCAGGAAACCGGTCGTTCTACAAGACGGAAGGCATCCGGAGGATGTATGTCTATCGCGGCGAGTATAAAGCGGCCTGCGAGCAGCCGGATATCATCTCATTGTCGGCGCTTAAGAGCGCTGGTAAGGTTGTGCTCGGCAATACCGGTGCGAGCCTGATCGACATTGGCGGTGAGGTCGCATGTCTGGCGTTCCATTCGCCGAACAATGCGATCGGCGGCGATATATTGGCTGCGATCCGGCAAAGTGCTAATGAAGTAAGCCGCAATTGGCGCGGGCTTGTCGTGGCGAACGAAGGACGGCATTTCTGTGTCGGAGCGAATTTGATGATGCTGCTGATGGAGGCGCAGAACGGCGATTTTGACGAGATCGACGATATTATACGCCAGTTTCAGGACAGCATGATGGAGCTGAAAAGAGTAGACCGTCCGGTTGTCGCCGCGCCGCACCGGATGACGCTCGGCGGCGGAGTGGAGGCCTGCCTGCCTGCAGACGCGATAGTTTTTGCGGCAGAGACGTATTACGGCCTCGTCGAAACCGGAGTCGGCTTAATCCCCGCGGGCGGGGGATGTAAAGAGGCGGCCGGACTGGCGGCGGCACGCTCAGGTGATGGCGATGTGATGCCGCATCTCATTGCGCTGTTCGAGACGATTGCGATGGCGAAGACATCTACAAGCGGCTTTGACGTGAAGCGCATCGGCCTCATGCGGCCGCAGGACCGCGCGGTAATCCGCGGCGAGACGCGGATCGCGGAAGCGAAGCGGGTTGTGCTCGAGCTGGGCCGCGCCGGATACACGCCGCCGCCCCCTGGAGCGCAAATACGTGTAGCGGGCCGCGAGGGGCGGGCCGTGCTGCAGCTCGCAGTCGAGGCGATGAGGCTTGGCGGCCATATCAGCGCGCACGATGTGCGCATTGGCCGCAAGCTCGCGCACGTTCTTGCCGGGGGCGATGCGCCGGCCGGCGCTGAAGTGAGTGAGCAGTATATGCTCGACCTGGAACGCGAAGCGTTCCTCAGCCTTTGCGGCGAGCCGCTGACGCAGGCCCGCATGCGGAATATGCTTGCAACCGGCAAGCCGCTGCGCAACTGACGCGGATTGCAGGGTCAACTGATGAGAGGGGAGTCGTTCCATGACGACAATGAGTGATGCCCGCGATGCGGTTATCGTATCGGCAGTACGAACGGCGGTAGGCAAAGCGAAGAAAGGCAGTCTGGCCGATACGCGCGCGGAGGACCTGGGCCGCGCCGTGCTTGGCGAGGCCGTCAGGCGTGTGCCGGGACTTGCGCACGGCGATATCGAGGATGTTATCATCGGCTGCGCGATGCCGGAAGGCGAGCAGGGGCTTAACTTCGCCCGCATTATGACGCTGTATGCGGGGTTTCCCGTTTCGACGCCGGCCGTGACCGTGAACCGCTTCTGCGCGTCCGGCCTGCAGGCTATCGCCTACGCAGCCGAACGCATCCGGCTCGGTGAGGCTGACGTCGTTCTGGCAGGTGGGGTGGAGAGCATGAGCCATGTGCCGATGACCGGCTTTAAGCTGTCGCCTCATCCCCGGATTGCCGACTCCTCGCCGGAGATCTATATGGGTATGGGCCACACCGCGGAAGAAGTGGCCCGGCGGTTTGGCGTCAGCCGGGAGGCGCAGGATGCTTTCGCCGCCGACAGCCACCGCAAGGCCGCGGCTGCAGTAGCAGCCGGGCGGTTTGAGGGCGAGATCGTCCCGATGCAGGTGAGCCGGGAAGGCGTGGACGACAACGGCAGGCCGTGGGCCCGCGCGTTCGTGTTCGACAAGGATGAAGGCGTGCGTCCCGACACAACGACCGACGTATTAGCCAAGCTTAAGCCTTCATTTGCAAGGGAAGGCACGGTCACGGCCGGCAATGCCTCACAGATGAGCGACGGCGCGGCGGCGGTTGTCGTCATGAGTCGAGCCCGCGCCGAGGAGCTCGGGGTGAAGCCGCTTGCCACATTTCGTGCTTACAGCGTTGCGGGCGTAGCGCCGGAGGTGATGGGAATCGGCCCGATCGAGGCGATCCCCAAAGCATTGGCCCGCGCCGGAATCAAGCTCGAACAGGTTGATCTGTTCGAGCTGAACGAGGCGTTCGCCGCCCAGTGCCTGCCGATCATCGAGCGGCTGCAAATCAATCCCGCCGCCGTCAATGTGAACGGCGGGGCTATCGCGCTCGGCCATCCGCTCGGCTGCACGGGCGCGAAGCTTACCGTCTCGCTCCTTCATGAGCTTCGGCGGCGCGGCGGCGGCACCGGCGTCGTCTCCATGTGCGTCGGCGGCGGAATGGGCGCTGCAGGCGTTTTTGAAGTAACGCTTTAACTCAACACTTGTGAGCACGAAATAGTGCCACCGGTGCGACTAAATCGGCCTAAATCATTCAACCCGCATCCAACTCCCGAAATGGTTTTACGGCAGCAGAAGTGAAAGGAGTGAAAGGTATGGCGCAAACGATTCGCTGGGGCGGACGTTTTGTCGTTGATGACATGCCGCCGGAGGCGATGGCTACTCCGGAGGATTTTACCGAGGAGCAGCGAATGATCGCCGATGCGGCGCGAGCTTTCATCGCCGGCGAGATTCACCCCCGCGACGCCGAAATCGAAGCGCTCAACTATACATTGACTGTCGATCTTATGCGCAAAGCGGGTGAGCTTGGCCTGCTCGGCGCCGATGTGCCGGAGGCATATGGGGGCCTGGGACTGGACAAAGTGAGCTCGACGCTGCTGGCGGAAACACTCTCCGAAGCGTCTTCGTTTGCGCTGTCGGTCGGTGCACACGTGGGTATCGGCACACTGCCGATTGTTTTTTTCGGCACGCCTGAGCAGAAGCGGCGATATTTGCCGGACCTCGCATCAGCGGCACGCATCGCCGCCTACTGTCTCACCGAGCCCGCATCCGGCTCGGACGCGCTTGGCGCCCGGACCACGGCGAGATTATCGCCGGACGGCACTCATTATGTGCTAAGCGGCTCGAAGCTCTACATTACGAATGCAGGTTTTGCGGACCTGTTTATCGTATATGCCAAGGTCGACGGCGACCATTTTACCACCTTTATTGTCGAACGGGGTTTTCCCGGCTTCAGCGTCGGACCCGAGGAGCACAAAATGGGCATTAAGGGCTCTTCCACCTGCCCGATTTACTTTGACGATACCCCAGTTCCGGTCGAAAATGTGCTAGGCGAAGTCGGAAAAGGTCACCTCATCGCATTCAATATTCTGAACATCGGAAGGTTTAAGCTTGCGGCCGGCTGTGTCGGCGGTGCAAAAGAAACCATTTCACTGGCGGCCAAATACGCGAACATGCGAAAACAATTCGGCCGTGCCATCTCATCTTTCCCGTTGATCGGGGCGAAGCTCGCGGATATGAACATCATGACCTACGTAATGGAGAGCATGGTGTACCGCACGGCCGGGTGGATCGACGAGATGCTGCAGGCTGCGGAAGAAGCCGCCCGCCACGATTCGCCCGCGTCATCCGACGCGGCAGCTGCCGGAGTCACATCCGCATCATCCGGGGAAGCCGCTGCCGGAAAATCGCAGTCACCATCTGCCACCGGAGTGTCCTCCGCACCATCCGGCGCGGCAGCTGCGCCGCAGCCGGCGGGCCAAGACAACGGGTCAGGCGCAAGAGCGGCCAAAGCGATCAGTGAATATGCGCTGGAATGCTCGATCAACAAAGTGTTTGCGACCGAAGCGCTCGACTTCGTTGCCGACGAAGGCGTGCAAATCCACGGCGGGTACGGCTACATCCGCGAATACAAAATCGAGCGGGTTTATCGGGACTCGCGCATTAACCGGATTTTTGAAGGCACGAACGAAATCAACCGGATGCTGATCCCCGGCACGCTCATGAAAAAAGCGCTCAAAGGAGAACTTCCGCTGCTCCGAAAAGCGCGCGCCCTGCAGGCTGAGCTGCTGCAGCCCATGCCGCTTCCGCCGTTCGACGAACCGCTCGCCAAAGAAACATACCGCATTCAGCAGGCGAAGAAAACATTTCTTGCCGTAGGCGGGCTTGCCGTTCAGAAGTTCGGTCTTGCGCTCGAACAGCAGCAGGAGGTGCTCTGCATGCTGGCCGATATGATGATCCAGATTTTCGCAATGGAAAGCGCCAATCTTCGCAGCCGCAAAATGCTGAAGCGGGAAGCGTCAAGCGCTTCGATATCCGCAAAAACGCAAAATGCGATAGACATGACCGTTGTATTCGTTCAGGAAGCGATGGAGAAGATCGAGCGCTTAGCGAAGACCGCCCTCGCCGCTTTGGAAGAAGGCGATGCTCTGCAAACGCAGCTTTCGGTGCTGAAGAAGCTGATGAGATCCCCGCTCGCCGATACGGTCGCACTCAAACGAAATATAGCCGCTCGCGTCATCCGTAGCGAGCAATATACCTTGTAGCCAGCTGAAGCCCGGTCACAGCTGCTGACAACCGAGCCGCTAAGTACTACCGTCTAACGGTCACAGCTGCTGACAACCGAGCCGCTAAGTACTCGCGTCTAACGGTTGCAGCTGCTGACAACCGAGCCGCTCCAGTGCTAGCGTCTAACGGTTGCAGTGTTTCAATACGCAAAACTTTAGGGGTGAAAGAAATGGAACAAGTGCAAGGAGGTCCGTGGCACCGCCACTATCCACCGGAGGTTCCGCACTCAATCGAGGTTCCAAACCTTAACGCAGCCGATATATTGCTCCAAACCGCAGCTGCATACCCGAACCATGAGGCGCTCTACTTTTTCGGCAAAAAAACAACCTACCGCGAGCTGCTCGCGGACGTTCAACGTATGGCCGGCTGTCTTCAGTCGCTTGGTGTCGGCAAAGGCGACCGCGTTGCGATCATGCTTCCGAACTGCCCGCAAGCTGTTGTTGCCTACTTCGGGACGCTTCTTATCGGCGCGGTAGTTGTCATGACAAACCCGCTTTATGTAGAGCGCGAGCTTGAGCATCAGCTCGGCGACAGCGGTGCAAGCGTTATTGTCACGCTTGACCTTCTATACCCCCGCCTTGCCAGAGTGCGGGGCGAGTCGCCGGCGGAAGGTCCGCTGCCCCAGCTTCGACACGTGCTCGTAACTTCGGTGAAGGATGAGCTTCCTTTTCCGAAAAACCTGCTCTACCCCATTAAACAGCGCCGCTCCGGCCACAATCCGGTGGTTCCATACGGCCGATACGGAGTGGTCTCTTTCCGCTCGTTCCTCTCGAAGGCTCCCGCGATGCCTGCCGAAGTAAGTATCGATCCCGCTGTCGACATCGCGCTGCTGCAGTATACCGGCGGCACAACAGGGCTTCCGAAAGGCGTAATACTCACTCACCGGAACCTTATCGCCAATGCGTTTCAGACCGCCGCATGGTGTTATCGGATGAAAGACGGAAGCGAGAGGTTTCTAGCCGCGCTGCCGCTGTTTCACGTATTCGGCTTGACCGTTCTGATGAACCAGGCTGTACTGCGGGCAGGCACAATCATTTTACTCCCGCGGTTTGATGTCGGGGCGGTCCTTCAGGCCATACGCAAACAGAAGCCGACTGTCTTTCCTGGAGCACCGACGATGTATGTAGCGCTCATGCATCATAAAGACGTGAATAAATTCGATTTATCGTCAGTTGAAATATGCGTCAGCGGCTCAGCTCCCCTTCCGCTTGAGGTGCAGGAGAGGTTCGAGGCGCTCACAGGAGGCCGGCTTATCGAGGGCTATGGCCTGACTGAAGCGGCGCCTGTCACGCATGCAAATCCGATCTGGGGTACCCGCAAGATCGGGACCATCGGGCTTCCGCTGCCGGGAACGGATGTGCGGATCATCGATGTTGAAACCGGAGAGGAGCTGCCTTTTGGCCGAATCGGGCAGCTTCTGATACGCGGTCCGCAGGTAATGTCGGGCTACTGGGGGCAGCCTGAGGAAACGGCGGCGGTGCTTAAGGACGGCTGGCTCTATACAGGAGATTTGGCGGTGATGGACAAAGACGGTTTCTTCGCGATTGTCGACCGGATGAAGGACGTCATTATTGCAGGAGGGTTCAATATTTATCCGCGCGAGGTGGAGGAGGTGCTTTATGAGCATCCAGCCGTACGCGACGCTGCGGTTATCGGCGTGAAGGATCCTTATCGGGGTGAAACGGTGAAGGCATTTATTGTGCTTAAAAATGGCTGGAGCGTTTCGCACATGCAGCTTGACAGGTGGTGCCGGGATCGTTTGGCTGCCTACAAGGTACCGCATCAATACGATTTTCGCGACGATTTGCCGATGTCCATGATCGGCAAGGTGCTTCGCCGCAAACTGCAGGAGGAGGAATTGTCTGCGGCAGAATCCGATCATCCAAAGGAGGATAAGCCATGACCGAGCAATGGTTTATAAAGCAGGCTGACCAATCGGGCTCCATAACGAGGCTGGCGGAGGCGGCAAAGTCGACGTTCTGGGGCTATATCGGATGTGAGGTTGTTAAAGCCGAGGAAAATAAATCCACGATTTGCCTTGAGGTGCAGCCGCATCATTTGAACCTGTTTCAGCTCGTTCATGGAGGCGTTCTTGCCACGATGCTCGACAATGCGATGGCGCTTGTCGTCATGCAGGCATTTCCCGCCGAGAAAACGGTGACCGCTCAAATGAATGTTCATTATTTGAAGAGTGCGGGCCTCGGCGTCCTTACCTGCGAAGCGGAGCTCATCCACCGTTCGCAGCGCACGTTCACGCTTGAAGGACGTTTATATGGGGATGACGGGGAACTGCTTGTATGGGGGAGCGGGTCGTATCGTCGTTTATCGTAAATGTTACAATTTTGTTGCGGAGGGTACCTGAGATTGAAAGCGTTCTCTAATTGCCCTATACTTAACCTATATATGGAAATCTTTTTCCGGGTAAAGGGAGGACGCAAATTGGTCAGTCCATGGATAACGGTCAGCGTGATCGTATTTGGCATTATCGTTGCCGTCGTCGGCGTCGCTGCCTACTTACGCTTGTACAAAAAAAGCGGTTGGTCGCCCGTGCGCCCGCAGGAGCACATCGATGATCCCCCCATTAATGTCCTGCCGTCATCCGATCAGACCGCGGCGATAGATTCGACTGAAGACGACATTAAATGATTTTAATGGAATTGAAGCCGGTGTTCGCTTTTATATCGAGTTCAGAAATGTTATAATTGACTGACAAATGAAACAATTCAGATATCACCCATGAGTTCGCCTTGCATCAGCCGGATCGTTCGATACAGATAAAGTACCAGCCGCGGGTAAGCTTAAAGCCGTGCGCGTTCTCGTACATGAATTGTAAGGACCACAACCGATGATAGGGAGGGGATTTCATGGCTAAACGCAGCCACAATGAAGTCAAGGAAAGCCTCAAGGAGTTAACGAGAATTTTTCAGCCTAAGGACCCGCGCAAGTTTGTCAAACAATATATCCGCAAGTACCGGATTATGGGCGGATACGAGGACGAGCTGACGATGTTGGTTGAGAATGAGATGGGAAGACTTCGTTCCTCGGTTAGCTGAATATGTAATATCTGCCTTGCCCGTACGAATAGGGACAAGGCTTTTTTGTTTTCTAAAGGAGGGTTCAGCCTATGATGGAGTTTAAAACTCAGGAGCAAATCCGTCTCATTCGTAAGGCCGGGCGCATTGTAGCTGCGTGTCATCAAGAGATCGCTAAACGTATCAGACCTGGGGTGACAACAGCGGAGATTGACCGCTTCGTCGACTGGTACATGATGAATCATGGAGCGAAGCCGGCACAGAAGGGGTATAAAGGCTATCCATATGCAACCTGCGCATCGGCCAACGATGTCGTATGTCACGGGTTCCCGTCGGATACCCCGCTGAGAAACGGAGACGTTGTAACGATCGATATGGTTGCCGAAAAGGATGGCTGGATGGCCGACTCGGCATGGACCTATGCGGTCGGCACGATATCCCCGGACGTGGCGAGGCTCTTGAAGGCTACGCAGTTCGCGCTCTTCCAGGGGATCGCGCAGGCAAGAGCCGATAAACGGCTCGGCGATATCGGCCATGCGGTGGAGACTGTCGCGGATGAGGGGGATTTCGCTGTCGTCGAGGCCTTCGTCGGACATGGCATCGGCCGCCGCATGCACGAAGCGCCGCAGGTGCTGCACCGGGGGAAAGCCGGAAGCGGCAGGCGTTTGCGGGAAGGAATGGTGATCACGGTAGAGCCGATTTTCACATTGGGCAGGCCTGACATTATATTGGATGACGACGGCTGGACTGCCCGCACGCTCGACGGCGCGTGGTCCGCCCAATACGAGCATACGGTCGCGATAACGAACGGAGAGCCGATTATTCTGACACAAATATAACCTGTCGGTCGAAAAACGAAGAAGCCGCTCGGCTAGGAAGACCGAAGCGGCTTTTTCTTGGTGCGGCACAGAACCGAACGCCGATAACCGTCGGCGTTAACGGATCGTGTGTGGCATAGAACCGAACGCCCGATAATCGGCGTTAACGGTTCGTGCGGTTATTCATTCTGTTTTTTTCCTTTAAACATGACAATTAAACCTAACACAACAAGAGCGATGGCAACGGTGGTTTGCCCCATGAATTGAAAGCTGAATATTGTGCTCAGGGTGAATATCGTAAAAAAGGCGAGAGAGATTGTTCCGAGTATAAAGATCGGTACGAGAAGCCATCTGTTTCTGCGGCCGAACCAGTAAAATTCGAATAGCCCAAACGCTACGGCCAGTAGGAATCCGGGCCATAAATGCGACCACATATCGAACAGCATCGATATCTGGCAAACTACACCTCCCAGAAGCAAAATACCTCCGGGAATTAACAAACCGACGCCGCGTCGTTCCGTCGCATAAAAGTACATCCAGTGAAACAGAAGACCAAGCGGAATAACGAACATGCTCGGCCAGAAATAACCGATTAATTTCCCCGGTTCCATTACAGTCGTTCGGCTTGTAAATAGGAAAAGGCCGGCTAATACAAGCAAGACACCAAGCGGTGCTCTCTTACTCATTCTGTTCCCTCCGTCATTATGGATTTCGCTTCACTAATCGTATCACAATGAAACCCGTTCACAATTATCCTTTAGAATGATTTGTACTCCGTCTTAAGACTGAACAGCTTGGGCGGGAGATGAATGTACCCCGAAGCCATACTGGACAATTATGCCGGTTTGAAGGAAAGAATAAGATGCCCTGTCTAATTTTCAAGGAATAGTTGAGATTTTGCAAAATATTTTCTAAATACATAAGTTTATCATAGGATTTGCATCAGTTAATCTAGTTTAATATAGATAAATACGAAATTGGAAAAAGTATAAATGAAAATTGAGAAGATCGATTTCCCTAAGCTAAAAGCGGCATTACGGAAGGATGGCATGAACCGGAGGAAGAGAAATAGTTATGTAAGCTACACGATGTCGGAATACACCCTGCTAAAGGTCGCGAGAACCCCTATAACAGGGGATGTTCGTTCGTTATGATGATCGCAGGAGGGATCAAATGATGAGTAATCAACCATTGACGGTTAACATGCTTCGTTTCAACTATAAAGAAAATCCGGTCGGCATCGATCCTGCGCTTGCCCGGATCAGCTGGCAGCTGACGGCTGCGCCCGGGGCCAGGAATGTGGTGCAATCGGCTTACCGCATCCAATTGACGGCGGAGGATGAGACATTCAGCGCCGCTTCTGCCGATACCGGGAAGGTGAACTCGAATAAATCCGTGCTTGTTGAGCTGCCCGGATTTGAAGTGTCTTCACGAACCCGTTACTTTTATCGGGTCAAGGCTTGGGACGGGGAAGGAATCGAAACGCCTTGGAGTGAAACCGCTTACTTCGAGACGGGTCTGCTGAATCCGGCCGAATGGCAAGCGGACTGGATAACGGACGGTCTCTCGGCGGGAGACGACGGGTGGGATGCTTCGCCGCTGTTCCGCAAATCGTTTCACCTGAGAGGCGGCATGAGACGGGCGCGAATATATGCCACCGCCCGCGGTGTGTATGAACTGCATGTAAACGGCAAACGCGTCGGAGACGAGGTGCTTGCTCCGGGTTGGACCGAATACAAAACCCGGCTTCAGGTGCAGACCTATGATGTAACGGATATGCTACTCGGAGGCGAACGGAACGCGATAGGGATAACCCTTGGCAATGGATGGTATGCCGGGCGGTTGACTTGGAACGACGGGTTTCGTCTGAACCCGGAACGGGCCGCACTGCTGCAGCTTTATGTTACCTACGAGGATGGAAGTGAGCAGGTCGTCCCGACGGATGCGTCATGGCTCACAAGCGACGGACCGATCCGGAAATCCGAGATTTATGACGGGGAGCTCTATGACGCGCGTTTGGAAAAGCACGGCTGGTCGCTGCCGTATTATGACGATGAAGGGTGGAATCCGGCAAAGACGGGAAGCTTTACGAAGGAAACGCTGATCGCTCAGGAGAATATGCCGACCCGCGTCGTCAAGGAGCTGAGGCCAATTGGAATCATTCAAACCCCAGCCGGCGAAACGGTTCTCGATATGGGACAAAATATGGTCGGCTGGATGAGATTTACCGTATCGGGCGAATCCGGCGCTAAAGTGTCGCTGACCCATGCCGAAGTGCTGGATGCCGAAGGCAATTTTTATACGGACAACCTGCGCAAAGCGAAGCAGCAAATCGAATACGTGCTGAAAGGCGAAGGCGCTGAGACGTACCAGCCGCATTTTACGTTTCAGGGATTCCGCTTCGTGAAGGTAGAAGGCTATCCGGGTGAAATTGAACTGGATAACTTCACAGGCTGCGTTGTCCATACCGATATGGAGCTTACCGGATCGTTCGCATGCTCCGATGAGCGGCTTAATCAGCTGCAGCACAATATTGAGTGGGGCCAGCGCGGCAACTTCCTTGATGTTCCGACAGATTGTCCGCAGCGCGATGAGCGCCTGGGCTGGACCGGCGACGCCCAGGTGTTTATCAGAACGGCGGCCTTCAATATGAATGTGGCACCTTTCTTTCAAAAATGGCTTCGGGATTTGAAGAGCGAGCAGAGGGAGGAGGGCGGCGTTCCGTATGTCATACCAAACACTTTGAAGCTTGACGAGCATTCGTCGGCAGCCTGGGGGGATGCCGCAGTTATATGTCCATGGGTCAGTTATGTGAGCTACGGGGATATTCGTTTCCTCACCGAGCAGTATGAAAGCATGAAGGCATGGGTTGAATATATTCGCAAGCAGGGCGATAACGAGCTGCTTTGGAATACCGGCTATCATTTCGGTGACTGGCTGGGACTTGACGCGCACGAGGGCAGCTATGTCGGCTCAACGCCGACCGATCTGATCGCGACCGCGTTCTATGCTTATTCGACAAGTCTTGTGGCAAAGGCTGCAGCCTTGATCGGCAACAACGAGGATGCGGTGAAATACGAAGAGCTGCATCGCAGAATCACTGCCGAGTTTCAGCAGGAATTTATTACGCCTAACGGGCGGCTTGCGGGAGCCACGCAAACGTCTTACGTGCTTGCGCTCATGTTCGATCTTGCGAAGGAGCGGGACCGGGCCCGGTTGGCGCGTGAATTAGCCAAAAACATTGAGGACCGCGGTATCCATCTGGCCACCGGCTTTGTGGGGACTCCGTACCTCTGTCTTGTTCTGTCGCGTTTTGGCTATCACGAGCTCGCCGGCAAATTGGTCCAGCAAGAGGATTATCCATCGTGGTTGTATGCCGTTAAGAAAGGTGCGACTACGATGTGGGAGCATTGGGACGGTATTAAGGAAGACGGCTCGTTCTGGAGCAGAGACATGAATTCCTTTAACCATTACGCTTATGGCTCGATCGGGGAATGGCTATACCGCATCGTCGGCGGTGTGGATACAAGCGAGGATCATCCCGGCTACAAGCACTCGATTATGGCGCCGAAGCCATGGCGGGGTATCAATTTTGCCGGGACGTCGCATCAATCGCAGTACGGTGAAGTGGCGCTTCAATGGAAGCGCGACGCACTTGCCGGAACTATGAACATTGAGCTGAGAATTCCGGCGAACACAACGGCGAGCGTGGAACTGCCGTACGCGAAGCTCGCTACCGTACGCGAGTGCGGAATACCGCTTGGCGTAATGTCCGGTATCAGAGCGACCGCCGAGCAATTGGACGGAGCGGTTCGGGTCGAGCTGGGCTCTGGACAGTATTCGTTCGAATATCCCATTAAATAAAGGGAGGGTGCCGGCCGTTAGGCAGATCGGAGAGGGCCATGTGAGTACGTCCGGTACCCGCTTCAGCCTTCCCGGTTCGCGGCAGCCCGGTATTGCCGCGGCGTAACGCCGGTTTTCTTCTTAAACAGCGCGTTGAAATATTTCAGGTCTTGGTAACCGACCGCCGCTGCGATCCGGCTTACTTTGTCCCTGGTCAGGCGGAGCAGGCGGCAGCTCTGATCAATGCGAGCATTCTGCACATATTCGATGAATGTCATCCCGGTATGCTTCTTGAAGTTTCTTTGAAATTGCCGGTCGCTCATCCCAAGCCGTGAGGCCATATCTGCGATCTGAAGCGACATGCCGATGTTCTCTTGAATGTAGTCAGCCAGCTCCTTCATCGAGGAAGTCGCCTCATCCTCCGTCCGTTCCGGAATAACGGCACGATATACCATTACGAGCAGCTCTAACGTACCGGAGTATAACGAGGCGGTAAATCCGGGTCTGCGTGAGGTGAATTCAAGGTGGAGCTTGCGGAACAGCTGCTGTCCCTCCTCGCTGCGGTCGCGAAAGTAAACCCACTGTCCCTGCGCGTTCATATCCGACAGCTGCCGGTAGATTTCCGCCTCGACGGGGATAGTTTCAAGCAGCTGGCCCAGCATCTCTATTCTGAAGGTACAGTTATAAAGGATCAAGGGGCGGCCTTTGCCGGTCGACTGTGGCCGAAACACATGGGAGACGCCGATCGGAATGAAGAACATATCGCCGCGGGCAACCTGCATTTGCTCTTTGCCGATATAGTGGACGCCGGCCCCTTCGGTCACCATGCAAATTTCGATGAAATCATGAGTGTGCATCAGAAGATCGAAAGACTCATGGACCCGGTTAACATAGATCGGCGTCTCGCTCTCCGGCACGAGCGAGGAGAAGGGCAGCAGCCGCTTGCCGGTCGAATACCGGCCTTCAGCATTGGAAAACTCCTCAAACAATTCAACGTCCGACAATGAATCATCTGTTTTTTTCAAGCTGCTCAGCCTCCTCTATCTCCTGACTTGACCGGTGATCGGGACGGACAGCCGGCTTCTATTATTTCGATATGGTAAACGGGCCCGATTATCCAATGTATCTTCTCCTTACATGAACGCTAAGCTTTGACTTTATTACAATATACCACATGATGCAGCGGAGCACCTTGGCAAGCATTCTCCTGTTTTTGCACGCTGCAAAGCCTCTGCTTAAGAAAAAAAGCTGCCCCTCTTGGCCTGTAGTTTAGCCTCCTCAGGTGGAGCCGCACGCAAGAGAACCCGAGCAAGGGGGTGCCCGAGTTCACTTGCACTTCCGGCCCTACCGCCGGACCAGATTCTCGGAAACGCACTCGATCCATTTGCGGGCTATGATTTCATGGCCTGCAGGGGTAGGATGAAATCCGTCCCAGAGCCAATACGAGCAGGGCGCATTCTCGGCGGCGGAATAGAACTCTTGCTGCAAAGGAACATAGATGCTGCCCGTTCTCCGGGCAATTAATTTGGCGGCTTCCTGGCGCAGCGAAATTTCTTTGTTCCATTGCGGCCAATTGTCCGCCACCTGCCCCACCGGCAAAATAAACGGCTCGCACAGGACGGTTACCACTTCAGGGTTGGCCTGCCGCAATTCTTCGATCAGCAGCTCATAAACACGCCTATACTTGGCAGCTGATACGCCGGTCCCGTTCATGAATTCCAATAGGACATCATTGACCCCGACCAGGATGCTGACGATATCCGGTTTGATATTGACCGCATCCTCCTGCCAGCGTACATAAAGGTCTACAATCCGGTTGCCGCTGATTCCCCGGTTCACAAAGTTCAAGCTCCGGTCCGGGTGGTCGGCGCCTAAGCGGCTCGCGATCAGGTATGCATACCCGTGCCCCATTACATGATTCAGGTCATTATCTCTGCTTCGGTTGCCGTCTGTAATAGAGTCGCCTTGAAACAATATGGTTGAATGATGGGGAAACATATGTACCTCCAATTGGTAATTATTATTCAATATACAGCCGAAAAAGGGTTATCGGTATCTCTAGCGTAACAGCAGCGAAAAAGAGAAGCAAATCAAAAAAATAAAAGGTTTGCAAAGCTCGCTCAGCCGGCCTCACATGGTATATAATGGGCTCAGAAAGTTTCGTATTTTAATAGATTAAGCGGAATGGATGTGACTGCGGCGGATGGCTTCGCAAGGGGATATGAGGTTGTGGTACAAGCAGCCGGCAGGCGAATGGAACGAAGCGCTTCCTATCGGCAACGGCAGGCTCGGAGCGATGGTATTCGGCCGGGCTCATGAAGAGTTGATTCAGCTGAATGAAGATACGCTGTGGTCTGGTTTTCCGAGGGACAAGATAAATTATTCGGCGCTGGAATACTTGGAAACAGCCAGAAAACAGCTCATCAGCAAAGAATATGCCAAAGCCCAGGAAACGGTGGAACGTCATATGCTGGGGCCGGACAGCGATGCTTACCAGCCGCTTGGCGATTTGCTGCTGCGCATGCATGGGTCAGATGAAGTTGAAGATTATGAACGCGAGCTGGACTTGGAGACGGCCGTTACCCGTGTTTCCTACCGCTGCAAGGGAGTACGTTATATAAGAGAAATGTTCATCTCCGCTGTGGATCAGGTGCTTGTGGTCCGTCTTGAAGCGGATAAGCCGGGAAGCATTAATGCTTCGGCAGCATTGGAAACGCCGCACTTGTCCGCTGTCGAAGGGGCAGGCCCGCAGCTTCTGGTCATGCGGGGAGTCGCTCCTTCCAATACGGAGCCGGAAGTCATTTATGATGAAACGAAGGGAATCCGGTTCGAGGCTGGACTACAGGCCCACATTGAGGATGGACGCTGCGATATCGCGGGAGGGCGCGAAATCATAGTGACCGCCGCGAATGCCGTGACATTACTCCTATCCGCCGCGACAAGCTTTAATGGCTTCGCCAAGGACCCGGCGGAGGGTGGCGTCGATCCCTCCATCGCAAACGGGAAGGTGCTCGCCGCAGCCGGACAGCTCGGTTATGGGCAGTTGAAGGAACGCCATGTTACCGATTACCGGGTGTTATATACGCGTATGCAGCTGGACCTCGGGAGCGACAAGTCGGCGGAGCTGCCCACCGACGAACGGCTGAAGCGTGTCCAGGAGGGAGACGATGATCCGCAGCTTGCCGCTTTGTTTGCGCAGTTCGGCCGTTATTTATTAATCAGCAGCTCGCGGCCCGGCACGCAGGCGGCGAATTTACAGGGGATATGGAATAAAGATGTACGTCCGCCATGGAGAAGCAATTATACGGTCAATATTAACACGCAGATGAATTATTGGCCGGCAGAGCTTTGCAATTTGAGCGAATGTCATGAGCCGTTAATGGATTTTATCGAAGAATTAAGCGTCAGCGGAGCGAGGACGGCGCAGCTTCAATTCGGCTGCCGCGGCTGGACGGCCAATCACAATGTGGATCTGTGGAGATCCTCCAATCCGGTGGGCGGTTCGGCAAGCTGGGCGTTCTGGACGGTCGGCGGAGCTTGGCTGACCAGGCATCTGTGGGAGCGCTATTTGTTCACCGGGGATGAACGGTTTCTTGCTGAACGCGCGTATCCGGTAATGAAGGAGGCGGCTTTATTTTGCCTGGACTGGCTTGTCGAGGGAGAAGACGGATATCTCGTCACGAACCCATCGACGTCGCCGGAAAATTTCTTCATCGCGCCGGACGGCTATAAATCCGCGGTAAGTCAAGGGTCAACGATGGACATGGCGATCATTCGGGAGTTATTTAAGCACTGCATCGAAGCGGGCGGACGTCTGGGCATCGACGGAGAGTTCCTGTCCGAGCTCGAGGAGGCTGCAGCCAAGCTTCCGCCTTACCGGATCGGGCGTCATGGTCAGCTGCAGGAATGGCTTGAAGACTTCGAGGAGGAAAGCGCCGGGCACCGCCATATCTCTCATTTGTACGGATTCTACCCCGGAGACGAAATTGATTTATACCGTACTCCCGAGCTTGCGGCAGCGGTCAGAGCATCTCTCGAACGAAGGCTGGCCAGCGGCGGCGGCCATACAGGCTGGAGCTGCGCGTGGATTATTAACGTGTGGGCCCGTTTGGGAGACGCGGAAGCGGCTCACCGATATGTCATGACCCTGCTTCGCAAATCGACATACCCGAATCTGTTCGATGCCCACCCGCCGTTCCAGATCGACGGTAACTTCGGAGGTACGGCCGGCATCGCGGAGATGCTTCTCCAGAGCCATAACGGAGAAATTCGGCTGCTGCCGGCGCTGCCGATCGCATGGCCGACGGGCAGTGTGAAAGGGCTTCGCGCCAGAGGCGGCATCGAGGTCGATATCAGCTGGAAGGATGGGCAGCTTGTCGAGGCTGTGCTCAAGGCCGAGCTGGATTCCTCTTGTGTTGTGAGGACGCCGGTCCCTGTCCGGGTAACGGGCCAAGGCGATTTAATCGAAGTAAGCAGAGAGTCCGTCGGTCCGCTTGCACTGACACGATTCGAAGCGGCACAAGGTAAGACTTACGTTATTAGACGAAATTAAAATAAAGCTCCGTTCGGTTACGGGTAACGTAACAGAACGGGGCTTTTTGCTGCTCCCTGACAGGGAGAAGGTTGTTGTTAATGATGAGTCTTGACGGAAGCCCTCCTGGTGGACGCTGTCCCGAAAATAACCCATGACCAGGCGAAATATTTTTGAATGAAGGCTGTTATAAGCCAGGAAATACCTAATGCCGTTAAGAACATTCCGGCATTATAAAGATGGTATGAATAAGGATCTTCACTTGCGGATAGGTTCCGGTAAAACATTAAAACAGCCGGGTGGATGAAGTACACGCCAAAAGAGCTTGCCCCAAGCTGTGTGAATAAATATACGACACGGGAAGGGAACACATTGTATATCCACTTTGAGAAACGAAAAATAATCAACGCCGAAAGCAGGGTAAAACAGAACCACGTCGCTTGAAAAACGACTGAATCCGCCCAAATTTTATAAACAATTCCTTTATAGTTGATATGCACGTAATAAAAACCTAAGGCCGCCCATAAGCTTGAAGGCAGAATCCATAACGCCGCGGATTTTTTGCCGGACTCTGAATCTGCAGAAAACCAGGTGCGCAACATATCGAAGCGGGAGGCGATAACCGCGCCAAGCATAAAAAACGCGAAGTATGAAAGGAAGAAGCTTCCTGTCCTATGGAAGGCGTCCGGCAGCCACTTCATATGAACGATTATTTCCCTGTTCAAGATATAATACGACCACTGCACGATTGCGCCGATCCACAGCATGTGCCAATTCAACCGCTTGTTTCTCAGCAGTAATAACAAGAACGGAAATATGAGATAAAATTGAATAATGACAACCATGAAATACAAATGCGAATGGGCGCTGCCGGTTAACAGCTGGTATGCAAACATTTTGAGTGCCGTAAATGCGCTGTAAGCACCGCTTTTATAATTCAGCATGAAGTAAAACAGTGAAAATAAAAAGTAAGGTACGACGATGTTGGTCATTCTTTTTCTGTAGTAAGTGAGAATGGTCCGTTTATCAAGCGGTTTATCCTGATAGGTGTAAACCAGTACAAAGCCGCTTATAAAAATAAACAGCGGGACCGCAAAAATCGAAAATTTATTCAGAAACATATAAACGCCGTTGAAGGATAACGCGAGTGCCGGCTGCAGAGAAGCACCGCTTGTAGAATGGATCAGCACCACGGCAATCATGGCTATGGCTCGCATTATATTTATTTCCGGAACATGCTTTTTTTCACTCATATAGACTCCCCCGTCTTGGTAACTTTAAACGGAGCGGAGATTCTTTAAACTTTACTTGGCATTAAAGTTACGTTTTCTGTACATGATTATGGCTGAAGTGGAAAACACTAGTCAAAACATGAAGAGGCGGGTGATTCGCATGTGCCAAGCCATATCCATTACGGCAGAGGCTTCGGAGCTTACTGACCGGTTTCAAATCGAGAAAGTCCTGTTCTATACATCGAACCGTCACGAAATCAATCCGACCGAGTCGGTCTCGGCGATCTTCGAGCATAAGGAAAGCCGGGTGCTTGACGAATGCAGGTGGGGACTGATGCCATACTGGGCTAAGGACTCGCTTCGGATGGACTGCCGGACCATGCTGTGGAAGCCGATATTTGACCGGGTTATGAAGAAGCAGCGCTGCATTATTCCATGCACGGGGTTTTACGTGAGCAGGACTGTCGGCAAGGAGACGGAAAGGGTAAAGGTTACGATGCGCAGCGGGACGTTTGGAATCGCCGGTCTTTATGATATATTCCGCTCGGCTTCGGGTGAGGAAATGCGGACCTGCACCCTTCTAATGACCAGAGCCAATTGGCTCGTCTCCCCTTATCAGGAACTGATGCCGGCCATACTCGAGCAGGAGGATATAGACAAATGGCTCAAGAGGGATGTAGTCGAGCTCTCTCCTCTGCATCCGATGCTGCGGACAATGGACGCGGAGCGGATGCTCTCTATTCCGCTCTCAGCGGCCGGCGGAGCGAAGGTGGAGTTTCGTCCCGAGGTCATTTGACGGGTTTGATATAATAGGCGGCATGAAGCCTCACTCCTTAGTTTCGTAAAGGAGGGGGCTTTTTTTCACGCTTAATGATGTGTAATGTTAACCACCATAATTGAGTCTCCGTTTTCTATCCGGACCGCATCTGCGATAAAATTCCCCCCTCGGGGGAAAGCATGAAAAGAGTTTACAAAGATTTGGCGAACCCCTTTTCAACCTTAGCGGACATGGATTTAATTGTTACTCACAAACGTGTCATGGGAGGGGAAGGCCACGGCCATTCTGCCGCGGATAAGACGCAAGTTGCGTAGTATTGATAAAATAATTTCAATTGGCTAACAATTGTTCGGTTTACAAAAACCTTTCTTCATCGTATATTAGAATCACTAAATGTTTCCTCGGTGCAAATATGTGTCTTTAGGTTTAAAATTGTTCCCTATGGAAACATGGAAAGTGATTCAACGCCACACGTTTCTTGGTGCAAACTAGGATGACGAAATACTTGACTGGAGGGATTTTTCATGATGAATTGGTTGAGAAACAGTAGGGTAGCGGCAGGACTTTTGACTGTGTTGCGGCTGTATGTGGGATGGAAATTCATCTCGGCCGGGTGGGGGAAATTAACCAACGACAAACCGTTTGATGCTTCCGGATTTATGAAGGGGGCGATTGCCAAAGCGGATGGAGAAAAGCCTGTCGTTCAACAATGGTACGGGGACTTCCTTCAAGGCTTTACCCTGCCGAATGTGGATGTTTTTAATTTCCTGGTCCCATGGGGGGAGTTTCTCGTCGGTCTTACCTTGATCACAGGTACTCTCACGATGTTCTCGGCATTCATGGGCATCTTCATGAACTTCAATTTTTTGTTTGCCGGGGCGATTAGCCTCAATCCGAACCTAATCCTCATCCAATTTTTCCTCTTGGCAGCCGGGATGAACGCGGGCCGCTTTGGCGGGGATTACTGGATCATTCCCTGGGTTCGGAAATACGCCCGAGCCCTTTATCGGAACGAGCAATCTTCCGCACCATCCCGAACCACTAATTCGTAAAAAGCTGGTGTTAGAAGAAAATAAAGTAGTAGACTGAAAATTATCAAGACCTAAACTTAAGAAAATCAAATAACATAAAGGGTTCTACATATTATGCATGACTAATATGTGGAATACTTTATGTTTAATTATCGTAAACGACCAAAGAACCGCGATCCTTTATTGAAAGCTCGATCCTGTTGAATCTTTTATCGACGTCCTCGGAAGGTGCGGCGCAAATCCTCAACCCACTTGTCCGGAATTTCCCAGGGGATGAAGTGTCCACCATGTTCGTGGGCTGTGATGTTGACATGTTTATACCAAGGAGCCCGATCGCTGTCGAGAAAATTAGGTACGCGATTTTCGGTCGTGATACCCGGCGGATTTTCGTAGCCCACAAAGGTTATACCGGTTGGTGCCTCAATTACGGGCCAGCGATCATGAGCAGGTGTCCATGGATAACGGTTATTGTTCGCATAGACGCGCATCGAGGTTTCGATTGCGTTGTTTACCCAGAAGATTGTTGCGTGCGTAAGGATGTCGTCCCTTGTAAAGACATTCTCGACGTTGCCGTTATTGTCACTCCATTTGGCCCATCGTTCTAGGATCCATGCGAGCATTCCAACTGGCGAGTCGCTCAGTCCGTAGGCGAGTGTGCCGGGATCAAGAACGTGAACGGCGAGATGCGATGCGAAACGGCGATCAATCTCCAAAATCTGCGATCTGATTTTCTCAGTGATGTTGTCGGGAATGGGACGGCCTCCAGAGAAATCCCAAGCGCGATCTCCATTAAAAAAGCTCAGTTTTAGAGCAGACCCGATATGTATTGCGTAGAGCTCGTCACTATATTTGTGTCCCAGTTGACCGGTCACGAGAGCACCTACATCGCATCCCCCTGCCGCGTATTTCGCATAGCCGAGAGTATCGGTCATTAGCGTATGCCAGAGATCGGCAATTTTCCAATAGTTCATGTCCGGGTTGTTTGGCAGTGGCGCCGAGAATCCAAAGCCAGGAAGTGAGGGCACGATTACGTCGAATGCTTCAGCCGGATCGCCCCCGAATGCGCCAGGGTCCGCTAGTGGATCAATGACCTTGGACCAATGCCAGAACGTCCAGGGCCAGCCATGGGACAGGATCAATGGTACAGGGTTGGGCCCCACGCCAGGTTTACGCATAAAGTGCACAGGTACTCCGTCAACATCTACTTTATAGTGTTCGTAGGCGTTGATCGCCTTCTCGGATTTGCGCCAGTCAAACTCGTTAATCCAATAGTCGACGAGTTCCTCAAGGTAGTTCCGACTAACACCGTAAAACCAGTCATCATTACCGGCATCGAGAGGCCATCTAGTGGATTTTAAACGATTTTGAAGATCAGCAAGTAACTCATCCGATACGTAGATCGGACTCGGTTCAAGCACGAAAGGAGCTGTTGTCATAAATGTTCCTCCTTGTATTCGTTTGTTTCGTTCGACCACCCGGGTATGAACAATGGAAAAGGCAACCTCGGCGGAGACTATGAATCATTTCCCAGTTCGACCAGACGCCTCAATGCGGGTATTGCGGACGCAATTGCTTGTTTTTCTTCCAGAGTGAGCCCTTCCATGAATTTCGAAAGTTGCGCAATGCGATCCAATCGACGCGAATCAATAACATTTGCCCCCAGCGCGGTAATATGCACTTGAACGACTCGGCCATCATTTGGATCTGGTCGGCGCTCGACGAGCCCGTCACGTTCAAGTCGTGTCACCAGCTGTGTGACTGCCGACTGCGTAACTTGTTCATTAACTGTCAACTCAGTAAGCCGCATGGGACTCTTGAGGGACAACGTGTGCAGGACGGAAAGTGTAGTAAAGCTTAGTTTTTCAATTGACGGCAACCGAATGAAAATCCTCGTTAAATCTTCGAACACCATAGCGAAGTCGCTAACGTTCAACTCAGTCAGGTTATTTTTAGGTTCCATGAATAAAACTATATCACAAATTTATATAAGTTTCTAATGTAAATTTAGTTGACCAAGACTCCAACCAGATTAAAGACGTTGGGTTCACGCCCCCGTTTCAACGAAATCATGTTCTCTACTTGTGTCACTAACCTCCGTTAACTCAATGAATGCAACTAAAATTTTTCGTAGTAGGTGCTTGTAATTGTTGACAGCGTAAGTATTCAATCCTCTGGCGGATATTTGAATGGTTATATAAACTCGCTTGCGAGACACCCGATTCTTCTGATAGGCTATTGAAATTGATGCTCTTGTTGACTCGTAAGAGGCGTGAGATCGCCTGACCTACCTTCTCTAAGGTGCTTGCCTTCCGTTGGGCTTGGATGCTCTTCAGATGGGCTGTACGATCGTAATTAGCCATTTCCAGCACTCACCTTTCTTTTTACACGGTCTTGTCTACCGAAAATGATGTTGCCTTCTTGTTCTCCGAAGGCTGCGAGGAGAGGCTAAGCCCTCAATTTCTGAAATGGGCTTGGCAAAATCCAGCAAAACAAAGGCCAAAGATTTTGGCAAAACTTCAAAGTTTATCGAATGAAAAGAAAATAATCATCCTAAAGTCTCCGAATGACGTACGAGAATTTTTGGCAAGCGTGAAGTTATTGAAGTAACCGGAACGATTAATAAAATGCTTCAAAATAAAGGAGAGAAAGAACAAATGAAGGACTTCCTGCAGAACATCAGGGCCGTTTTCTTCGACCTTGACGATACGCTTTACGACCAATTGGAGCCGTTTCGGGCGGCCGTCGCCGATACCATGTCTCCAGAAACTGCCGCAGAGCTGGAGCTCGGGACGCTGTTCCGCAGAGTGCGCCACTACAGCGACCGGCTGTGGGACAGCTACAAGGAGGGGAAGCTCAGCCTGGAGGATGTACGGATGCAGCGGCTGATTCTCGCATTCGGGGAGCTTGGCATTGAAATGAGCAAGGAGACGGCGGCGGCCATTCAGTCCCGTTATTTGCAAGGGCAGCAGCAAATTATGCTGTCCTCGGGTGCGGAGGAGTTAATAGCGGCTCTTCGGCAGCGCGGTCTTGATGTCGGAATTCTCACCAACGGACCGGTAGATCATCAGATGGTCAAAATCCGTGCCCTTAAGCTGGACCGTTTAGTACCTAAGGACCGGATCTTTATATCCGACGCGGTAGGAATCGCGAAGCCGGACCCGCGTGTCTTTGAGCATATCAGCCGGGTTACCGGACATTTGCCAGAACACTGCTTATATATCGGCGATGCGTGGGAGAACGATGTAATCACCTCGCTGGAAGCGGGTTGGCGTGCAATATGGCTGAGCAGAAGAGGCTTCCGGCCCGATACCGGCCATCAGCCGGCTATGATTATTAGCGATTTGCGGGAACTGCTTGACCTTATCGTTCTATCAAATCATGAAGTAAGCCCCAAATAACTGTGTTTAATAATTAAATCCTTCGAACCATAAACAGATATCTCCCACCTCCTGTATAATAAAGGCGATTCGACATGATTCTACATATTTTTTGATCAATCTCGATAAGGCAAACCTGGTGAAAGCCAGTGACGCAAAGCTAAAGGGGCTTCTGCGGCGAAAGCCGCATGCCAGCCAGCCGCCGAAGGATGGTGATATCAGCGGAACCTTCCTGTCAGTATAGAGGGTTCTTTTTTGTTGTCGTGATGATAGAAGGAAAATATCAGATTTACAGGGTTTATGCTTACGATGCTGCGTTTTCTCCGAAAACGCCTGATTATGCTTACGATGCTGCGTTTTCTCCGAAAACGCCTGATTATGCTTACGATGCTGCGTTTTCTCCGAAAACGCCTGATTATGCTTACGATGCTGCGTTTTCTCCGAAAACGCCTGATTATGCTTACGATGCTGCGTTTTCTCCGAAAACGCCTGAGGAGGGTTATGTTCATGGGTCGAAAAAAATTAGCAAAAATCGCCGCTTCTGTTCTTTCCTTTGTCTTGATTGCGGCATGCTAATGATTGCTCCGGTTCTAGCAGCCACAACCTTCAGTGATGATTTTGAGAACGGTACCGCTGGCAATTGGACCGCTCAGAAGGGTACTTGGTCTGTTGTGAGAGACAGTGGTACTTATGTCTATTATCAATCCAGTATGAACGAGGGACGGGCAATGGCTGGAGACCAGTCATGGACGGATTATTCCGTTGAAGCCAAAGTTAAAGTGGACAAATGGAATGGCAGCAACCGCACTTATGTAGCCGGACGTTATAAAGACGGCAACAATTTCTATGCGGCGTCTTTATTTAACAGCGACGGAGGCAAACTGGAGATTCGGAGGAAAATAGACGGCTCAACCACAACGCTGTCAACGAAGGATTTTCCGCTTGCTGAGGGCACATGGTATACGGTGAAGCTTGAATTGAACGGTACAACGATCAGCATGTACATAGATGGAACCTTACAGTTAACGGCTAATGATTCAAGCTTGACTTCCGGAGCTGTTGGCTTGGTGGCTTACAAGACATTCGCCAAATTCGACAATGTCAACGTAACGGGCTATTACAATGAGACATCGCCGACTGAACCCGCTCCCGGGCCGGTGCCTGCCCCGACTGAACCACCGGCTCCAGCTCCTTCCGATACAGCTTCACCCGGCGTTTTCTATGTTTCGCCGGATGGATTGGACGGTAATTCCGGGACGCTGATCAGTCCGACTACGTTAAGCTCGGCTATCGCGAAGCTCCCGCCCGGAGGAGTGATCTACATGCGCGGCGGAACGTATTCTTATTCGTCGGAAATCAGGATTATACAGTCGAACAGCGGTACGCAGGACGCCAGGAAACAAATCGTTCCCTTCGAAGCGGAGAAGCCTGTGCTCGATTTTTCCTCGGAGCCTTACAGCTTCACCAATGTCGGAAGTAACGACAGGGGGATTCGAATCGACGGCAGCTACTGGACGATCAAAGGGCTCGAAATTAAAGGAGCCGCCGATAACGGTATCTTCGTATCAGGCCACTTTAACCGGATTGATAACGTCGACGTCCATAACAACCGGGATTCGGGGCTGCAGCTCAGCGCATACAGTTCGACAGCTCCGAGAAGCGAATGGCCCAGCAATAACGTAATCATAAACACTTACTCTCACGATAACTTCGATCCGGACAACGGAGAGGATGCCGACGGCTTCGCCGCGAAGCTGACGCTTGGGCCAGGTAATGTGTTTGACGGCTGCATCGCAGCCTACAACACCGATGACGGCTGGGATCTGTTCACTAAAACAGAAACAGGACCCATTTCACCGGTAACGATCAAGAACAGTGTTGCCCACCACAACGGTCAGACTTCATCGGGCGTATCGACAGCTAACAGCGACGGCAACGGGTTCAAATTGGGCGGCAGTCAAATCGCCGTAGACCATATAGTCATAAATTCCATTGCGTACCTGAATAAACAAGACGGCTTCACTTACAACAGCAACCCGGGATCGATTAAGCTCACCAATAATACGTCTGTGCGCAACGGGCAAAGTAACTTCAACTTCGCCGTTGGCACCCATGTGTTCATGAATAACATATCTTACAAGGGCGGCGCCAGCGATAAAATAAGCGGCACCGACGTACTGAAGACAAATGTCTGGTGGCAAAACAGTAAAAGTGTTAATGCAAAGGGACTTTCTGCCGGCGACGCCGACTTTATAAGCCTTAAGCCTGAATTAATCCGCAATGCGGACGGTTCCCCTAACCTCGGGAACTTCCTGAAGCTTGCGGAGGGAAGCGAACTGATCGGCTCAGGAACGCCGGACGGCACGAACATCGGCGCGTTCTTCCAACACTGAATTGTTACAGGGCGTTACACGAGTACATGGGGAAAGTTGAAAATAGAGTCATAAGGGGCGGCCGCGGCTGCTCCTTTTTCTCAGGCAACAATTCCGGATTATTTTCGTCTGAAAGAGTAGATGCTGCCATCTGTGCGGGAGGCGAAGCTTAATGCGTAAAAAATACTTGTTATTCGTATCGATGATTATGTTGACTGCATGCAGTTTGTTTTCCAATCATTCTGATTTGACCTTTCACGAGGCTGAGAAAGCGGGATATGTCGTATCAGGCCCTGGAGGGTTGTCTGGCATCCGGAAACTGGAGGAGTTTCATCAGAATGTTCAAAATAAGCTCAAGAGCCAAGTAAGCATCGCCCAATATACCGATGAAGGGGATCCGATCTATACTGATCTGGATTTTAATGGAGAGGCGATTAAATATACCTATGATAATTCATGGGATGCGTTCGGAGGACAAGGGAAAGGCGTCAGAACAGCAACCTGTAAGGCAATAATTAAACGCACCGGTCCTTATGGGGAGGCCAATGGAACGGTATATTTATTAAGTCAGTGTAACCGCGATATCGGATACAGCGACCCGGATAGAAAGGAATATTTCCTGTTATTTGTTCCGCAAATGCAATGATACTGCCGTGCCCGGCAGCTACACCAGCCCTGTACGCTCCCGTTCTGCAAGCATATCGGACGGCAGCTTGCCGACGGTCCGCTTGAAGACGCGGTTAAAGTAGGAGGGATCGCTGTACCCGAGATGGTCCGAAATCTCCTGCACCGACAGGTGGGAGTGGCTCAGCATATATTGTGCCGTCTTCATGCGCCTAAGGTGAACGTATTCGCTGATCGTAAGTCCCGTTACTTTGCGAAACAAGGCTGCCGCGTAATTGGGACTGACTCCGACGCTTGCGCCAAGCTCGATCTTCGTAATCTTACTGCGGTACTGCTCTTCGATAAACCGCTTCATTCGCTCGATATGCCGAATAGCCGACGGCGCCTTCGCACCCTCGTCCACCTCTCGGTTCACCGTTACGATAAGCTCTGTCAGCAGGGCATCGCACATCACCGTGAAATAACGGTCCTGCTCCGTCCACTGCTCGGCAAGCTGCAGCAGCTTATCCAGAAGCAGCTCCGGCATGTGGGTCATCCAGCGCAGCGGTTCCGTGCGGGCCAGAATGGGAAGAATCGCCGCAGCTTCCGCGCCGGAAGGACTGAAGCGGACCATCATGCTCTCGCGGATGCCGCCGTTTCCCTTCAGCTCGGAGGCGGGGACGCCTGCGGGAATAAGCAGCAGCTCGTTCTTGCGGCAGACGGCCGTTTGTCCTCTGTATTCGAAGCTGCATTGTCCGAAGCGCACCCAGATAAGCGTATAACAATCGGCGCCAAGCGTCCGGCGCTCCTGCCGAAGGATGCCTCGTTCCTGCCGAAGTTCAAAGATGTTAAACATAAGTGAAGCTCTCCGTTTCCGTTCTCACAGTACTATAGTGTAATTACTGTACTATAGTACATCGATCTTCCGCAATCGTTCTTTTACAATAAAGGAAGTGAAATACCCCATAGGAGAGTGTAACCACCGATGAAAAAGACACAAATCGTATGTACGATGGGACCCGCTTGTCTGTCTTCAGATATACTGGAGGATATGATCAAAGAGGGTATGAATATTGCAAGACTGAATCTTGCCCACGGCGAGCTTGACGATCACCGTCAGCGCATTATCAATGTTCGCGCTGTCGCTTCCAAGCTGAACATGCCGGTCGCAACAATGCTTGACATTAAAGGCCCGGAAATCCGCACAGGGCTGCTGAAGGAGCCGTCTTACTCGCTTAAGAGCGGAGAATTTCTGACGCTGACGACCGAGCAAATTAAAGGAACGGAGAAACGGATTTCCGTCTCCTATGATTTGGCGCAGGATGTGTCGATCGGCTCGCGCATCATGATCGACGACGGGCTGATCGAGCTTCAGGTCGTTCGAATTGAAGGAACGGATGTCGTGTGTGTCATTAAGAACGGCGGCGTAATCAAATCCCGCAAAGGCGTCAACCTCCCGGGTATCCGGACGAGCCTGCCTGGCGTGACCGAGCGCGATAGGCAGCACATTCAGTTTGGAATCGAAATGAACGTCGATATGATCGCGATGTCGTTCGTTCGGCGCGCGGAGGATGTGCTTGAAGTGAAGCGGATGCTGGCCGATAAGGGAGCAGCCCACATTCAGGTTATTTCGAAGATTGAAAACCAGGAAGGGCTCGACGAGCTTGCAGCCATTATTGAAGCATCCGACGGCATCATGGTGGCGCGCGGGGATCTGGGTGTAGAGATTCCGGTTGAAGATGTGCCTGTTGCGCAGAAGGTTATGATCGCCGCATGCAATCAGGCCGGTAAATTCGTCATTACCGCTACGCAGATGCTTGATTCGATGCAGAGCCAGCCGCGGCCGACCCGCGCTGAGACATGCGATGTCGCCAATGCGGTTTGGGACGGCACGGACGCCGTGATGCTCTCCGGCGAGACGGCATCGGGCTGTTATCCGGTGGAAGCCGTACGCACAATGGCGGCGATTGCAGTCAAGGCGGAGCAGTCCGCAGCGGCTTATGCGAAGAAAGATTTGATTGAAGCTTAGCTTATCGTTTAAAGTTAGTACAGGCGGAGCGCGCAGCGATGCGCGTTTTGCGATTTGCTAACGTTAGGCGGGAATCATATGCACGTATTAACGGTTGATCATATTTCAAAAAGTTACGGCGAGAAGGTTTTGTTTCAGGACGTGTCGTTCGGAGTGGAGATGGGCGACAAAATCGGAATTATCGGTGTGAACGGCACCGGCAAATCGACGTTTCTGAATGTCGTCGCAGGTTTGGAGCCCCCTGACTCGGGCTCTATTCTTGTTGGCGGCGGGGTGACGCTTCAGATGCTGTCGCAAAATCCGCCGTTCGATCCGGAGCTCACGGTGCTAGAGCATGTGCTGAGCGGCGATTCCAATCAGATGCGCGCCGTTCGGGCTTATGCCGAAGCGCTGCAAGCGCTTGAGCTGCTGCCGGGGGATAGCGGGCTGCAGGAGAGATTGGTGCGGGCCAACCAGCAGATGGATGAGCTGGAGGCATGGGGTATTGAGAGCGAAGCGAAGACGGCGCTGACGAAGCTTGGCATCGGACGGTTCGATGCCAAGCTCGGCACGCTGTCCGGCGGACAGCGCAAGCGCGTCGCGATGGCGGCGGCTTTGGTGCAGCCGGCGGATGTGCTGCTGCTGGACGAGCCGACCAACCATATCGATAACGAATCGGTCGCGTGGCTCGAGCAAATGCTTCAGAAGCGCAAGGGCGCGCTGATTATGATTACGCATGACCGGTATTTTCTCGATCGCGTCAGCAACCGGATTCTGGAGCTCGACCGGGGCCGGGCGTATTTCTATACGGCCAACTACAGCCGGTTCCTGGAGCTGAAGCTGGACCGGGAAGAACGCGAGGCGGCATCGGAATCGAAGCGGCAGAATCTGCTCCGCAGCGAACTGGCATGGATGCGCCGGGGAGCGAAAGCGCGCACGACCAAGCAGCAGGCGCGCATCCAGCGGTTCGAAGCGCTGCAGTCGGCGGCACCGGAGAAGGCAGGCGGGAAGCTCGATGTCTCGGTTGCCTCATCACGGCTGGGTAAGAAAATACTGGAGATCGACGGGCTGACCAAATCGTTCGAAGGCGGACGGCCGGTGATTCGCGATTTCAGCTATATTGCCGTGCCGGACGACCGTGTGGGCATTGTTGGACGTAACGGCCTCGGCAAGTCGACGCTGCTCAAGCTGATTGCCGGCAAGCTTGAGCCGGACGCGGGTACGGTTTCACTCGGGCCGACGGTACGGCTCGGCGTGTTCTCGCAGGAGCGGGAAGAGATGGACGACAGTCTGCGCGTCATCGACTATATCCGCGAAGGCGCGGAGCGCGTGACGACGGCGGACGGAACGACGGTGACGGCAGGGCAAATGCTGGAGCGGTTCCTGTTTCCGCCGGCACAGCAGTGGACGCCGATTGCGAAATTGTCGGGTGGAGAGAAGCGTCGGCTGCAGCTGCTGCGCGTTCTGATGGAAGCGCCGAATGTGCTGCTGCTCGATGAGCCGACCAATGATCTTGATATTACGACACTGACTGTGCTCGAGGATTATCTGGACGACTTTCCCGGTGTCGTATTCACCGTCTCCCACGACCGATATTTCCTTGACCGTACGATGGATCGCATCTTTGCGTTCGAAGGCGACGGGGTCATTACGCAGCATGTCGGGAATTTCTCCAATTATGAAGAATATGCCTCAGTCAGCGGAGGTGGCGGCGGCGGTGGCCAAAGCGCCGCTGCAGTGCGGAGCGGCATCGCGGGAGGCGGCAAAGCCGGAGCCGGAGAACGAAATGAAACATCAGCTCCCGGCGGCTTGCCGGGGAGCGACGGAACTGCCGGAAGCACAGCGGCAGGCGGCAGCGGGGAGACTCAGCGGTCCGTCAAGATGTCCTATAAGGAGCAGAAGGAATTCGAAACGATCGACGATGTAATTGCCGAGACGGAGGAAGCGCAGCAGGCGCTTGCCAAGCGGATGGAGGAAGCGTCGAGCGATTCGGCTCTGCTCCAGCAGCTGCTCAAGGAACAGCAGGAGCTCGAAGAGAAGCTTGAGCAGCTGATGGACCGCTGGGCGTACTTGAACGAGCTTGCGGAACGCATCGCAGCAAGTAAGAAAGGCTAATTCAGCTAGTCTACACCTCTTGCGCTATTCAAATTACGCGTCCGACTGTAAAATATAGTTTTAGACTAGCCGCTGACATTAAGCTAATTGGCAGATAGCCAAAAGGGAGTGTCCAGGAGTAGTTTGCCATAGTGGGAGTTGAAGGAAATCAAACGGGAGTAGCTGTTTCTACTCCCGTTTTTCGTCGTGCGCTTGAAGCATGTCTTTGCCGCAAGTTATTTGTATAGTACATAAAATATCTTGCACTTTTAATATGCTTAGGCTAGTTTTATGTGTCAACCGGAATGTCGAGAAACGAACCCGTTTGGTTTGATGTTCCCTATGAATTTGTATAAACCTTGGAACGTCATCCGTGACAGGGAAGGCAATCCGGTAGGAACCTTACTTACGGAAATTCCCCACTCCGGACCAGGATTGAAACTGGCAGAATAGAGCAGTGAACTTGTACGTGCCCCAAAAACGATTTCTTGGAAGGAAAATAGCCACATGTCAGGTCCAAATCCCAATGCAATATGCTGTCAGTGGACTCCAATTATAATAAAGCTGCCGGACAATCCCCGGCCTGATAAAATAACCACCAATTATGACAAGGGTTGTCACTATTAAAGGTTACACTATCAGAGAAAGATCAATCCTAAATGTTGAAGGAGCTGTATACTATGGAAGTGCAACTGAACCCGTATATTATGCTGGACGGAGGCGCTCGTGAGGCGATCGCCTTTTACGAGCAAGCGTTGGACGCGAAGGTGGTATTCAAGCAGACCTTCGGCGAAGCCGGACAAGCGGTGTCGGAGCAGGAGAGAGACCGAGTAGCCCATTCCGTCCTGATGATCGGAGGAGCGGTTCTGTTAGTAGCCGATACGGAACCGGGGGTCAGGTTCGCGCAGGGCAAGCAGGTAAACATCTGCATCACCATCGCCGATAAGGAGCAGGCCCAGAAGTATTATGAGGCGCTGAAAGAGGGCGGACAGGTCGATCACCCCCTGCAGGAGGTCTACTTCAGCCCCGCGTACGGAATGGTAACAGACAAATTCGGCGTCGCCTTCCAGATTTTCACGAAGAGGGCGTAATGGTGGTTTCGCCTTTGGGTTTTGCTACCAGGTAACGTTAGTTCAATGAAACAGCGACAGTCTAGGACTTTTTTCTTGTCCTTTTAAAAAAACGCGTGAAATGAAGAAATCAAATCTAATACTTTATTTTCACTGAACACTTCGCACAATGCCGGAAATTTAAAAATCCCGCCGCTCGCTGATACGAGTGGCGGGATTTTGTTAAAATATAAGAAAGTATAAGTCTCACGCTTATACTTTCTTATATTTCTCTGGAATGAAACGCGCTCCGCCGCCTAATGGACGGCACAGAACCAAGCGCGAACAGTAACGCGCTAATGGTTCGTGCGAAGCGCCAGCCGTTTCACCTTATATTACCGGTTAGGGAAAGCCCCTTCAGACAGTATCGATTAACGGCCGTTGAACGCTTTGAGCATCCACAGATGCTTTTCAAGCGACTTGTGAACGGCAAGCAGCATATCGGCGGTTGTTTCGTCGCCTTTCTTCTCGGCTTCCTCCATGCCTTCCTTCAGCTCGGCGGCTACCCCTGAGAAATCGTTGATCAGGGAGTCGACCATTTCTTCAGCGGATTCGTCACCGGTCGCTTCTTTCACGCTGGAGAGCTTCAGATGCTCCGTCATCGTCGCTACCGGCTTGCCTTCGAGTGCAAGCAGGCGCTCTGCGAATTCATCGACGACGAGCGTCGCTTCTTCATACAGCTCTTGAAATTTAACGTGCAGCGTGAAGAACTGATTGCCTTTCACATACCAGTGGTAATTGTGCAGCTTCACATAAAGAACGCTCCAGGTCGATATTTGTTTGTTCAAAATATCATGCAATTTTGTCATGTCAAGGCAGCTCCTTCGCATTAAATTGTTGTTTCTCTTAGGCTTCGATTACCTCTGCAATCGCGTGGCCGGTGCCTTCCGCCTCCAGCGCCTCCAAATACCGCTCGCAATCAAGCGCGGCCATACAGCCGCTGCCCGCAGCGGTTATCGCTTGGCGGTAGCTGCGGTCCTGTACGTCGCCGCAGGCGAATACGCCGGGGACGTTCGTTCTAGAGGTTCCGGGTTCGACGAGAATGTAGCCCTGTTCGTCCATGGTCACTTGTCCGCCGAGAAACTTCGTATTCGGCGTGTGTCCGATCGCTACGAATACGCCGTCCGCCTCGAGCAGCTGCTCTTCGCCGGTAACGTTATCGCGGACGAGAAGACCCTTCAGTCCGAGTTCGCCGGGCACGACTTCAAGCGGCGTGACATTAAGGCTCCAAGTGATTTTTTCATTTGCACGAGCCCGCTCCTGCATGATTTTCGACGCGCGCAGTTCATCGCGGCGATGAACAAGCTTCACGTCCGTCGCGAAGCGGGTAAGGAAAGAAGCTTCCTCCATAGCCGAGTCTCCGCCGCCGACTACGATGATCTTTTTACCGCGGAAGAAGAATCCGTCACAAGTTGCACATGTGCTGACGCCCCGGCCGATATTACCCTGTTCACCAGGGATGCCCATATATTTTGCCGAAGCTCCCGTGGAAATAATCACTGACTGCGCAATTATCGTGCCGCCGTTATCAAGCGTTAGTGTGAAAGGGCGCTCCGACAGGTCGGCAGCCTGCACCCACCCGGTTTGAAAACGTGCGCCGAACCTCTGAGCTTGCTTGCGCATGTTGGACATCAGCTCGGAGCCAAGAATGCCCTCCGGGAACCCAGGGAAATTCTCGACCTCTGTCGTCGTGGTTAATTGCCCGCCCGGCTGCGGTCCCTCCAGTACGAGCGGACTATAGCCCGCCCTCGCGAGATAGATGGCTGCCGTCAATCCGGCTGGCCCGGTTCCTACGATTACAATGTGTTCCATTATGGTGCTCTCCTCTCTTTAACCGCGCCTAATCTGGCTTGAACCAGATAATAATAAGTTGTAAATTAAAATTATTATAAATAAGTAAATAAGTCAATACCGAGTTTTGGAGCCGCCAAAAAAAACCCCCGTATTTCCGCGGACCCAAACCGCATTATTCTCACAATAAAAAACACGCCCCGGGCGCAACTAACGCTGCTTCAATGCGGCGCTGAAACGTGGCTGCCCGGAGCGTGCTATTATTTTCTTACAAACCGCCAACTCAGCCTTGAATTAATTTCACATAATACTCACGTGTGCGGGGCCCGTCGAATTCGCAGAAATAAATGCCCTGCCATCTGCCGAGAACAAGACGCCCGTCCACAATCGGAACGGTTTGCGAGGTGCCGGTCGTGATCGCTTTCAAATGAGCGGCGGTATTGCCTTCGGCATGCCGGTATTTGGGGTGCTCCCACGGATAAACTTCGTCAAGCCGCATCAGCACGTCGTGCTTCACATCAGGATCTGCGTTCTCCTGAATCGTTATGCCTGCCGTCGTATGGGGACAATAGATTACGGCGATGCCGCTCTGAATCTTCTCCTTGCTGACGATAGAGGCGATTTCACGGGTAATGTCGATCATCTCATCATGCTTCGAGGTACGAAGCGCCCGGTTCATAAGCAATGCGTTATCACTCCCTTGCAAGCAATGAGTCGCAATCGCTTATAGTTTGGCATGAATCCGGGGGAGGTGTCAAATTAATGAATGAGCGCATTTGTGAGGCCTGTTTGAAGTAAAATAAATGGTACGTTGTGAAAAATACGGTTATGATGAAAATAGACGAGTCACAGCAAGGGAGAGGAAACGAATATGACGGGTAAACGTGTGCGTAAAGCAATTATTCCGGCGGGAGGACTCGGCACGCGGTTCCTGCCGGCTACCAAAGCGCAGCCGAAGGAGATGCTGCCGCTCATTGATAAGCCGGCCATTCAATATATCGTGGAGGAAGCGGTCGCCTCCGGCATCGAAAGCATTATGATCGTCACCGGACGGAACAAGCGGGCGATCGAGGACCATTTTGACAAATCTGCGGAGCTTGAGACCGAGCTTGAAGCTCACGGCAAGGCGGAAATGCTCGAGCTCGTGCGTAGTATTTCGCATATGGCGGACATTTACTATACTCGGCAGCGGGAGCCGCTAGGCCTAGGACATGCTGTACTGTGCGCGCGCAGCTTCACTGAGAACGAGCCTTTTGCCGTGCTGCTCGGCGATGATATTTTGCTCTCTGAACCGCCGTGTCTCAAGCAGATGATTGACGTTTACGAGGCGGAGCGCTCGTCCGTCATTGCCGTAATGGAGGTGCCGTGGGACCAGACGCACAAATACGGCATTGTCGATCTGGAGGAAGGCGATACGCGGGGACGTGTGCGCGATTTGGTCGAGAAGCCGCATCCCGGCGAGGCGCCTTCAAATTTGGCGGTTGTTGGGCGATACGTGCTGGAGCCCGCTATCTTTAATTTGCTCGAGCGTGCGGAACCGGGCAAGGGCGGCGAGATTCAGCTTACCGACAGCCTGCAGCGTCTCAACTGGCAGTCTCCGCTGACTGCATTCCGTTTCGACGGCCGCAGGCATGATGTCGGCGATAAGCTGGGTTTTGTGCAGGCGACCATTGATCTGGCCCTGGACAGGGAGGATCTTGGCAGCGATGTGCGGGCATACTTGCTGCAGCGGCTCGGTTTATTTGTGAAGTGATGATCCGTTAATTCGGCATTAATTATTCATGGCGCGATTAATTAAGCCGCTTGCCCTGGCCAAATTGGCCGGCAGCGGCTGTTTGCATGTGCCACGGAGCTCAGCTTCGCCATACTGCGTAAGCCCGCTTGACTGTCACGACGGAGGTCCAGAACAGCAGCAGAGCAAATACCGGATGAAGCGCCGAGAAAATCGGGGCGACCTGCGACATGTGTACAGTTGCATACTGCAGCGCGATCAAGGCTGTCATCACGAGCGAGAACCACCTTACGGCACCGCGAACGCGGCCGAAGTAGGTTAGAATGAACATGCCCACAGGAAGCATTTCAAAATAGTGAATGAACGTAGAATGAGCTTTCCAGTGAGACGGGTTTACGAAGAGGGCCATGCCTGCCAGAAACACTTGGATGGCAACGCATACCGCGAACAAAAAGCCAAGCAATAACAAGGACAGGCGGATGTAGCCGAAGCCCGGCTGTCTGGCATTGCCGGATTCCGTTTCTTGAGCGGCCTCAGCTGCAGATGCAGGCATCAAAATTTCCTCCATTCTTATAATCATTGTGAAGATCATGTTAGGGGGAAATGCGTGTTTTGTCAAAAACAAAATGTAATTCATAAATTGCCGCTCGTTACCCGGCCCTTTTAATTATGTACGTACAAGTTTCGGGCATGATATACTTATTGCGTACAAGTTGGACATTGTGAATCGAGGTGCCGCGTGAAGGAACAGCTTCCGCCCAAGTATATACAGTTGAAAGAAGAGATTGTGTCGTGGATCGCCTCCGCCCAATTCAAAACTCACGATAAATTGCCGTCGGAGAACGAGATCGCCGCCCGGTTCGGCATGAGCCGCCAAACAGTTCGGCAGGCGCTTGGCGATTTGGAGGCTGAAGGCTGGCTCTACCGCTCGCAGGGCAAAGGGACCTTCGTCGCCGATAAGGCTGACGGCAGCTCACTTAAGGCGCCGCAAGGACTCACCATCGGAATGATGACGACGCACATTTCCGATTACATCTTTCCCACCATCGTGCGCGGCGTGGAATCCGCGCTTCGTCTGCAGGGCGGAAGGCTGCTGCTGGCCAGCACCGATAACGAGAAGGAGAAGGAGCGCGAGAGCTTGGAGTCGATGCTGCAGCAGCAGCTCGGCGGGCTTATCATCGAGCCTACCAAGAGCGCGGAAGGGAACCCGAATCTGGATTATTTTCTATCGCTTGAAGCGAGGAATATTCCCTATGTCATGCTGAATGAACGCTACAGCGATCTTGATGCGCCGTGCTTGAAGGTGGATGATGAGCTCGGGGGCTTCCGCGCCGCCGAGCATCTGGCGCAGCTTGGCCATAAGCGGATTGCCGGGTTTTTCAAAACCGACGACTTCCAGGGGGTGTACCGGATGCGCGGCTTCCTTCGCTGCCTGCGTGAGCGTCAGCTGAATCTGCGCCCCGAGTATCTTATCCGCTACACGACGGAAGAGAAGCGGACCAAGCCGGTTGAAGCGCTGGCGTCGCTGCTCGGACATGGTCCTGCCGAACGGCCGACCGCCATTGTATGCTATAACGACGAACTGGCCGTCCGGATGCTGGATGTCGTCCGGGGCAGCGGTCTGACGGTACCTGCCGACCTGTCGATGATTGGTTTCGACGATGCCACTTTGGCTACGGCCACTGAAGTGAAGCTGACGACGCTTGAGCATCCAAAGACGAAGATGGGTGAAGATGCCGTGGGTCTGCTGATACGTCTGCTCGAGCATAAAGGCGGCCTTGTGCAGGATATCGTTTACGAGCCGAAGCTGATTGTCCGCGATTCGACCGCCCCGGCTGCCGTCCTATAACTGCAACAACGTGGATTCGCAGGATGGTTACACGGCAGATTGAGCGGGCGATTGCCTCGGCTTTTGCGCTGCTATTCGTTGGGCCTGCCTTGTCTCCGGTATAACGAGCTTCCAAGAAAATATATCGTGACACACTTGTACGTACAAGTTATAATAACAATAGATTAGAGCTTACATGTCCGTGCAGCAGATTACGGGCATTTTTTATCGGCGAAAGGAGAGTTATGATGCTGGAATCATTAAAGCAGGCTGTCTGGGAAGCGAATATGGAGCTTCCTAAATATGGGCTTGTCACCTTTACCTGGGGCAACGTGAGCGGCATTGACCGCGAGAGCGGTCTTGTTGCAATTAAACCGAGCGGAGTTCCTTACGAGGATCTGCGTCCTGAGCAAATCGTAATTGTCGATCTGGAGGGCAATGTTGTGGAGGGAGAGCTTCGGCCGTCGTCTGATACGCCGACGCACGTCGCGCTCTACCGCGCATTCGAGGGCATTGGCGGAATTGTGCATACGCATTCGCCATGGGCGACAAGCTGGGCGCAGGCCGGACGTGCCGTTCCAGCGCTCGGCACGACGCACGGGGATTATTTTTACGGAGAAATACCTTGTACCCGCCCCATGACGGAAGCTGAGATTCAAGGAGCGTATGAGCTGGAGACCGGCAATGTCATTATCGAAACATTCGATAAAGGCGGAATTGATCCGAACCAGGTGCCTGCGGCGCTTGTATTCAGTCACGCCCCGTTCTGTTGGGGCAAGGATCCGCATAATGCCGTCCACAATGCGGTAGTTGTCGAGGAAGTGGCGAAGATGGCGCTTCATACCTTCCAGCTGAATCCGAACGTTCAGCCCATGGATCAGCATCTGCTTGACCGGCACTACCTGCGTAAACATGGTAAAAACGCCTATTACGGCCAGAAGTAAACGGTTTTTATTATAACTATTGTTATACGGCTGTATGCACCGGGTCTGGCTGCATTCATCGGCTGGCTATGCGTAATACTGTTCGCGCTTGCAGAGCCGGTATTGTTTATACAAAACCCCTGAGGAGGAAAAAACTTTATGAGCAGCAAGTATGCGATCGGCGTCGACTATGGGACGGAATCCGGGCGGGCGGTGCTGGTTCGTCTGTCCGACGGAGCGGAAATCGCCGAGCATGTGACGCCTTACCGTCATAACGTAATTGATGAGAAATTGCCGGAATCGGGTCTCAAGCTGGAGCATGACTGGGCCCTGCAGCATCCGGCTGATTATATTGAAGTGCTTACTCAATCGGTGCCGGCGGTTATGAAGGAATCCGGCATTGATCCTGCCGAGGTTATCGGGCTCGGGATCGATTTTACGGCATGCACGATGCTGCCGATCGACCAAGCCGGCCAGCCGCTTTGCTTCGATCCGGCCTACAAAGAAAATCCGCACAGCTGGGTGAAGCTGTGGAAGCACCATGCCGCACAGGACGAGGCGAACCTCATCAACGAGATCGCAGCCAAGCGCGGAGAATCATTCCTTCCCCGCTACGGCGGCAAAATATCGTCCGAATGGATGCTGGCGAAATCGTGGCAAATATTGAACGAGGCGCCTGAAATCTACGAGACGGCGGATAAATTCGTTGAGGCGACGGACTGGGTAGTCGGCCAAATGACGGGCAACATCGTGCGCAACAGCTGCACCGCCGGCTACAAGTCGATCTGGCATAAGCAGGAAGGTTACCCTAGCAGTGATTTTCTCAAAGCGCTTGATCCGCGGCTTGAGAACCTTGCCGAAACAAAGCTGCGTGGTGATGTACTTCCACTGGGCACCAAAGCGGGCGAACTGAACTCCGAGATGGCATCGCAAATGGGTCTGCCGGCTGGAATTGCCATCGCTGTCGGCAATGTCGACGCGCATGCGGCGGTTCCCGCTGTCGGCGTTGTAACACCGGGCAAGCTGGTTATGGCCATGGGCACATCGATCTGTCATATGCTGCTTGGTTCCGAGGAGAAGCAGGTGGAGGGTATGTGCGGAGTTGTTGAGGACGGAATCATCCCGGGCTATTTCGGTTATGAAGCCGGTCAATCGGCTGTCGGCGATATTTTTGCCTGGTATGTGGACGAAGCGGTTCCGGCATATGTGGTTGAAGCGGCGAAAGAGGAAGGCATCAACGTTCATGAGTGGCTGGAGAAGAAAGCGTCCGAGCTGAACGTTGGTGAGTCGGGCGTAGTTGCCCTCGACTGGTGGAATGGCAACCGTTCCGTTCTCGTCGATACGGACCTTACCGGTTTGCTGCTCGGCTGCACCCTGCTGACCAAGCCGCAGGAGATTTATCGGGCCCTGCTTGAAGCAACGGCGTTTGGAACGCGCAAAATCGTTGAAGCCTTCCACAGCAACGGCGTGGAAGTTAATGAGCTTTATGCATGCGGCGGACTGCCGCAGAAGAACCGCCTGCTCATGCAAATATATGCGGATGTGACGAATCGCGAAATTAAGATCGCTGCATCGAAGCAAACTCCGGCGCTTGGCGCGGCTATGTTTGGAGCGGTCGCCGCCGGAGCGGCCAAAGGCGGCTACGATAATGTTGTAGATGCGGCTGCAAGAATGGCCCGCGTCCGCGAGGAATCGTTTAAGCCAATTCCGGAGAATGTGGCGGTCTATGACAAGTTGTACGCCGAGTACAACCAGCTGCACGATTACTTCGGCAGGGGCGCCAACGATGTGATGAAACGTCTGAAAGCAATCAAGGAAGAGGCAAGTGCGCACTAAGCGGTCGGAATGACGATAAGGGCCTGATCAAAGCGGATGCTTTGATCAGGCCCTTATTTTTTAAAGAAATATCCTAAGGAGGCTTACGCCGCCTTATAAAATTCTCATCACATTATAAGCCTTTTGGCTATTCTCCCTGAAATTGCCCTGGGAATAAACAGTTAACCTTCTTGATTGACGTTCACTTCTTCTGCATTCTGTTCAATAAGCTCATAGTTGCTTTCTATTTCGTCGGCTCGCTGCGTATCCGTTTCAAACTCTTCATCTTCACGCGGAATTCCAGCTCCACGTACAACGAGCTCCAATCCGATCGTATCGCCTCTTTGTACAGGCAAGTAAAGAAGAGTTTCACGAATTCGACGGCCGTTGACGCGTACGATGGCGTCGATATTGCCGGTGACAACGACGCCGTCTACCGCCGCGATTCGACCGTTAGGACGGAACCGCACGGCACCCGTTGCGGCCAGCGCCTGATAAATCGTCATTCCGCGGAAATGACGTATCCTGTAAGATCGTGTGAGCCACGGGAAGAAGCGCCCTCCACTGATAAAGACGGTCACAATGTTCGGGAATGGCCCGGGTCCGGGACCAGGGAATGGCCCGGGGAAGGGACCGGGGAATGGCCCTGGTCCAGGGAATCCACCGCCGGGTCCGCCGAAACCACCGCCGAGAGCGCCGAATCCTCCACCGGGGCCTCCGAAGCCGCCGCCAGGTCCGCCAAAGCCGGCACCGGGTCCGCCGAATCCTCCACCTATGCCGCCAGGTCCGCCAAAGCCGGCACCGGGTCCGCCGAATCCTCCACCTATGCCGCCAGGTCCGCCAAAGCCGGCACCGGGTCCGCTGAATCCTCCACCTATGCCGCCAGGTCCGCCAAAGCCGCCACCGGGTCCGCCGAATCCTCCACCTATGCCGCCAGGTCCGCCAAAGCCGGCACCGGGTCCGCCGAATCCTCCACCTATGCCGCCAGGTCCGCCAAAGCCGCCACCGGGTCCGCCGAATCCTCCACCTATGCCGCCAGGTCCGCCAAAGCCGCCACCGGGTCCGCCGAATCCTCCACCTATGCCGCCAGGTCCGCCAAAGCCGCCACCGGGTCCGCCGAATCCTCCACCTATGCCGCCAGGTCCGCCAAAGCCGCCACCGGGCCCGCCAAAACCGCCGCCCATGCCGCCGCCAGGTCCGCCGAATCCGGCCCCGGGCCCGCCGAATCCTCCGCCCAAGCCGCCGCCTGGCCCGCCGAATCCGGCACCGGGTCCGCCGAATCCTCCGTCCATGCCACCGCCAGGGCCGCCAAAGCCGCCACCAGGTCCGCCGAAATCGCCGCCCAAGCCGCCGCCCAAGCCGCCGCCCAAGCCGCCGCCAGGTCCGCCGAAGCCGGCCCCGGGCCCGCCGAAGCCTCCGCCCATGCCGCCAGGTCCGCCAAAGCCGGCACCGGGCCCGCCGAAGCCTCCGCCAGGGCCGCCCAAGCCACCACCCGGCCCGCCGAAGCCTCCGCCCATACCGCCGGGTCCGCCGAATCCGTCATCAAAGTCACCGAAGCCACTGCCCATACCACCGCCGGGTCCGCCCATACCACTACCGGCTCCGCCCATACCACCACCGGCTCCTTGCCCCGGCGATGTCATCCCGCGTGCACCACCGCATCCGCAATCGCCGCCTGCAGAAGGTGGATAAGTAGCGTAGCCTCCCTGGGCCTGCTCGGGAATATACGAGTTATACCACATGTACACAGTCTCCTTTGCCTAAACAGATAGGTAAATGTCTCGGTTAAGTTTATGCGGCAATAGCCTATCCCGTGTGCAAGAGAATTCACTTTTTCACTGTAGATCGTCCATTATAAGCGGACTTCAATAATAAACTTGCAAGGGGTCGTATATTATAACTGTAGGAAGGAGGTGCTCGGATGGGTTATTATATCGAAGTAGAAAGAGGCGTCAAAATATATTTGGAGGAAGCGGGAAGCGGGAGGCCGGTTCTTTTCATTCATGGATGGCCTGTTAATCATAAAATGTATGAATACCAGTTCAACGTTCTTCCTAAGCATGGATATCGCTGCATCGGATTGGATTTGAGGGGGTTCGGTCGGTCGGACGCACCTTGGAGCGGTTATGAATATAACCGAATGGCTGACGATATTCGAGTCATTGCAGATACTCTCAAGCTCGAGAACTCCACTCTTATCGGTTTTTCCATGGGAGGGGCAATTGCGATACGTTATATGGCCAGGCATGCCGGGCATCGAATGTGCTCGCTTATTTTGGCCGCTGCTGCCGCACCGCTGTTTACGCGTCGTTCGGATTATCCGTACGGCATGTCCACGGAGGAGGTCGATGCGATAATTGCAGCCGCATACACGGACCGTCCGCAGATGCTGAGGGATTTTGGAGCAAATTTCTTCGGTGCACCGGTTAGCGAAGCTTTCATGAATTGGTTCCACCAGCTTGGAGTGGATGCTTCCTCTTATGGAACGATAAAAAGCGCCGAGTCTCTTCGTGATGAAGACCTGCGTGCGGATTTGGCGCATATTCAAGTACCAACCACCATACTCCATGGGAAGCTAGATAAAATTTGTCCATTTGCTTTTGCAGAGGTACAGCATAGAGGGATTCGAGAATCCAGGCTGGTTCCGTTTGAATATAGCGGTCACGGTTTGTTTCACGATGAATTGCAGAAATTCAATTACGAAACGCTCCTCGCCTTGAAGCAATCCTCAACCAGGCCGCGGTTTCAGTAGGTTTGCCGAGCTGTCGCACCGCCCATCGCACCTAAAAAGGAATGTGCATCATCATGTCGAATACATATATTACTCCTGGAAAGCTTGTATTCGGCAGAATCGCATTCGCAACAATCGTAACCTACTATCAGGCAATGCGAAGGGGGTTTTCACGTATGGCGGGACCTTTCATATTTGTATTTACCGGAACAAGCGGATCGGGCAGAAAGACGATCGCCCACCGTATTGGATCGGAGCTCGGCATTTATCATGTAGTTTCTTATACCACACGCGCACCTCGCGAGAAGGAGAAGCCGGACCAAGATTACCACTATATCTCGAGGGAAAGCTTCGACGAAATAGAGCGCCAGGGCAGCTTTATTCAGAAAGCGGTTATCGGCAGGGAATTCTATGGTATAAGGGATCAGGAGCTGAGGAGACCGCTCGAGCAAGGTAAGCATGTATATCTGATTTTAAACAGTGAAGGCGCCTCTTGGATGAAAAAGCTTTATGGCGCACAAGTAATCCGTTTATTTATTTATGTGGACAAAACAACGGTCCGGGAACGGCTAGAGAGCAAAGGTATGCCCTTCGATGTCGTGGAACGTTACATGGATCAATATACGGAAGAAGTCGTTTACCGCAAGCAATGCGAGCACGTCATCGAGAACCATGATATCAACAGGGCATTGGAACAGATCCGTACCGCGATACAATCGCATTTGTAATGAAGCAACTAATTTTCCAGCCTAAAAAAGAGAGCTGTAGCGGCTGTAAACCGGTAAATTACCGGCGGCAGTCGCTTTTTATCCGATTATTTTCAGCAAACATTTTGTGGTACAATCATCATTTCGACATTATGTTATATTTATTGACAAATAGTTGACATATATTTATAATTCACATTATATAACAAATAAAATAGAACGGTGCGACGGATTCACACCGGTGTGAATGCTAAAGGGCAATGAAGCTCTGCAAGCGCGTGGTAAGAATGAGAGGACGCCGTATCGTCCGGCTGATTCACCGTGCAGCTTGCAGGGCTTCTTTTGCATTCACAGCGGTTCTATCCGGATGTACTGCAATCATGGAGGGGGAAGACAGACTGTGCTGAAATGGGTAAGGGCCACATTATATGAAGAGATGAATCGTAATATGTCGAGACTTGCTTCCGGTGATTTCTCAAAGCAATTCGATTCAAGCGCCGGCAGCCGTTCACCGCTTATGTCGACAATGGGGAGAATGACGCGGGGGTTAAGATCGCTTATCCGAGTTGTTGAACGTTCGTCAAAAGGGCTAAACAAGCAGATGGAAGAAATGAGCGGAAACTCGGCTATGATTGCTGAGCAAGTGAGTGGTGTGACCACTACCATCAGAGAAATGGCCACAGGTATGCAGGACGCCTCGGGCCATGTTTACAATATGGCGGAGGAAATGGGCAGAATTCATGTTTTCCTTCAGGAGATCAATGTCAATAACCGCAGCGTTATCGAGACCGCCAGCCGCTTCTCACTCGAGGTTGCTTCTGGTAAGAGGGATACGGCATCGGCCGCGGAGCGGATGCACCAAATCTCTGCAGACACGTCGCTTGTAAATAACCGAATGAACGAGCTCGAAGCCGTGCTTGGAAAAATTTCCGAGATGACTGCTTTTATTCAAAATATATCGGACCAGACCCAGCTGCTTTCATTGAACGCGAATATTGAAGCTGCGCATGCGGGTGAGCAGGGCAGGGGATTCGCCATCGTCGCCAAGGAAATATCCAAGCTCGCTGCCATGACGAAGGCGGAAACGGAAGAAATCCATCAGTTAATAAAATCGGTCCATCAAAGCACGGAAGAGTTGAATGGATCCATTGATCGCATGAGGATTAATGTGGGCTTTGGTGAAGAAGCGATTCGCACAACGGTCATTAAATACGATGAAATGGATGGCGTTCTGAACGGTATCGTACATAATATGAAAGCCATCGACGGGCAATTGAACGGTGCTGCCGCCAGTACGCTGGCCATTACGGACTCGGTCAACCAAACCTCCGCGATGATCCAGCAGATAAGTGCAGGAAGTCAAGAGGTCCTGGCATCGGCTGAGGTCCAATTGCAGCACATACTGCAGCTGGATGGAAGCATTCAAGAAGCAGCGCGTAACAGTCTTTCGTTACGTTCGGTCGTCTCGCAATTCAAGCTGCCCAGCCGTGAAAGAAGCCATCCGTTGCAAAGAGAAACCGACCAATGGATGGAATGCGCCTTAAGTATAAGGGCCATCATGGTATCGATGATCGAGTCACGAGACAGTAAAGAGATCAAAGACTGGAATTTGAAGAAGATTGAGCAGGAGAAGCGGCTGTCTGGTATTGTAGAGGAGCTTGTAGCGAAGGTGGATGAAGAACGGGACAGAATGTACTTAGCCGCTCTCCGGAAAGCTTGGAACGATTTTGCCGAAGCAAAGGAACAGAATGCCAGATGGATGCTCGCGGGGGAATACGATAAAGCGAAAGAAGGGTTAGTCAATAAAGGACGGCTTCTCTTCAGAACGGCGATGGATGTCGCGGAAGAGTGGATGGAGCAGTTCAAACAGTAGCTGAGTCATGTTGGTGGATAGCTGGTGCTCCGAAGAGTATATAAACAAGAAGGACCACTGCTGGCTCGTAGTTAAGCCTGCAACGGTCCTTCTTCTGTTTTCAATATTGTTTATTACTTCGCAGCTTCGTAACGTTTGCCCACTTCGGACCAGTTAACAACGTTCCAGAACGCAGCGATGTAGTCCGGGCGCTTGTTCTGGTAGTTCAGGTAGTAAGCATGCTCCCATACGTCCAGACCGAGGATCGGCGTATCGCCTTCCATGATGGGGCTGTCCTGGTTAGGTAAGCTGTATACTTTCAGCTTTCCGTCTTTACCTACAGCAAGCCATGCCCAGCCGCTGCCGAAACGGGTTGCAGCCGCTTTTGCGAAATCTTCCTTGAACTTGTCGAAGCCGCCAAGCTCGCTTGCAATAGCGTCAGCAAGTGCGCCGCTTGGCGCGCCGCCGGCATTCGGGCCGATCGTTTCCCAGAAGAGGGAATGGTTCGCATGGCCGCCTCCGTTATTGCGGACCGCGGTACGGATCGATTCGGGTACACTATTCAGGTCACCGATCAATTCTTCAATGGATTTGTTTTGCAGTTCAGGAGCGGACTCCAAAGCCGCATTCAGGTTCGTTACATAAGCGTTATGATGACGATCGTGGTGGATCATCATTGTCGTCTCGTCGATGTGAGGCTCAAGCGCATTGTTCGGGTAGGGCAGTGCAGGCAATTGGTGTGCCATAGTTCAAATACCTCCTATAATATGTATTGTCTCTTTCCATTACCCATTATCCAACTTCTCTAATAATAAATCAACAAAAATGTTTAGAAAGTCTTCATTTCGCGATTTATTATGCAGCAGGAATTAGGATGGGCATTTGTACCAGACTTATTCGTGCCAATAACGAAAAAAAACGACCCCGAAGGGTCGTTTTTTGCATTGGATTAGTTGATGAATCCAACGTTGGTGAGGAAACGGGTTACCATTGTAGCTGCTTCAGCGCGGGATGCGTTAGCGTTACCTACCACTTTCGTGCTAGTTTGGCCATTAACAATACCTGCGTTTACTGCAACTGCAACTTCCGCTTTCGCCCAGCCGAGGCTGCCAGCATCCGTGAAGGCTGCCAATGCTTTGGATACTTCCGCATCCGTCAGCTTGACTTCCTTACCGGCATAGCTCATGGCACGAACGACCATGGCTGACAACTCTTTGCGGGTGATGTTCGCATTCGGGTTGAATTTACCTTTATCGTCGCCGAGGACGATTCCAGCCTCAGCAGCAGCTGCTACAGCACCTGCATACCATTTGCTGGATCCAACATCCGAGAACTTCGAAGTTGAACCGGTAGTTTCAAGACCGAGGGAACGAACGATCATAGCCGCGAATTCTGCACGAGTGATGTTGCGGTTAGGTTCGAACTTGTTAGCGCCCGTACCTTCTACAATCAACTTCGATGCAAGAGTTTGAACATATTCTTTTGCCCAATGTTTAGTCACATCCTTGAAGGATACGTCGTCCAATTGGATCACAGTGTATATGCTCGTGCTGTTGCGGTAAACAGTAGCGATCACGTTGCCACCAACAGTAGCGAAAGTAGCTGGGACGAAGCTCAGCTTTTTCGTTTCCGGATTGTACACAACGCCAGTCACCGTTTTGGAGTCAACTGCACCACTCACTGGAAGAGTACGTTTGAAGTATGTTCCCAGATTGTTGATTTGTTTCTCCTTACCGTTACCAACAGCTACGATTTTGAAGTCAACCGGCGTAGCCAATTGCTTCGCATCGATTCCGTATACAGCATTAGTTACCGCTTTAGCAGCGTCGCCGGTGAGTTTCTTCAGTTCTACACGGATAATCAGGTTTGCCAGCGTAACCCCGAGGGATTTAGCTTGCTCGTCCAATTTCAGTGCAGCGATCGGAAGCGTGATGGACGTACCGTCCGCCAGCTTGATCGTCAAAGTCTCGCCTTTGCTCAAAGCGTCAGCAGGAATTGTTACTACATCGGACTTCGATAGAATCGTTGGGTTCTTATCTTTCGCAAAGAGATCGCTAAGCAATGTGCCGTCTACTTTGCCGTTGTCATCAATAAGGACGTTACCACTCGGGAAGAAGAAACCGCCACCACTGTACGAGTTGTTGTAAACCCATTCAGTAACGGAGTTACCGGAGTAGAAGTACTTAAGCTGCAGCGGGAAGTATGTAGAGTAAGTTGCGTACGACACGTTAGAGCTGAAATTGTAGTTTCCATAGGTCGAGTATGTAGCATATACAGTGTCCAGCACCGTTGTGCCGTCAGACCCATAGACATAAACTACCACGTCATCTCCAGTATAAACATCGTCCGAAACATAAACTGTACCTGTCACCGTGCTACCATTATAAGTAACGTTGTTAAAGTTGGTTGCGGCGAAAGCAAGAACCGGTACAAGCATCGAAACGATCATTAAGGATGCGATAAGAGCTGCGGTTTTAGTCATAAAAACCTTTTTCATTTTTTGTTTTCACCTCCTTTCATGACAAGATTAGACAACCTGTCGAAAATCAATTATATAACAGGACTAGTAGGAAGGAAAGCCCTAATTTTGGTAATTTGCATTTTAATTACTAGAGAAAAAAGGAACCTATACCATTTTCACCTAGTTACTATTGTATTGCTGTTCCAATGCAGCTTGTTCATTGCTGTCAGCCTTTATTAATTTGTTGTATAAGTTATCATCACGTTGTCTCAGAGCTTCAAGAGAAGCAAGGTAGAAACGGACATTAATTCGGGTATTTGGATCGTTAAACTCTCCGTTGATATCTTCTCTTAATAGATTTATCGACTGTTGATACTCTTTTCTGAAGTAATAAATTTGTCCAATCGCTTGTCTCATTAGTGGAGAAACTTTGAATTCTCTGCCTTGAAGCTGTCCGGCTGGAAGTAATTTAAGACGTTCAATTCGATTCAATACCTCTTGATATAATTCGAGGGAGTGGTCCCATTTTATGTCGGTGTCTTTAGAATTTTTTTGTTTCTCGTTCTGACCGGCCAGGAAATATTCCATAATGGCTGCCTCATAGAAGTTCATATCCCAAGGAAATTTCGCAATTCCTTCGTCAAGTGTCTGTAACACCTTGTCCGTTTGCCCTTCATCTTTGAAGTAACGATATTCATCTAATATTAATGAACGATTGTAAGGTGCAAAAGGTTTCAGTTGATCGAGTAATCTTTTGTACTCCTGCCTATATTTTACGTCATGAGTAGTGTCGAACGCCTGCTGCATCCAGTTCATTTTTCTTAACGTATACTCAGGTTGATCCGGTGAAATGCTGATCGCGTGATCAATAGGCGGCAGAATTTCATTAAGCGGTTTTTTCTCGACAATCGCCATCTCCAGGGAGTGACGGTAACTGAGGTTCGCATCATATTCCCTGTACACCCAGAAGAACATAATAAGAGCAAGTATCGATAGCGAAGCAGGGTAAATCATCCGCCATTTGTGATCTTTGTAAGATGCAAAAGAGGTAATGACCAGCTTCGTGTGGAACGGTCCAAGCATTGCCCCCAAGGAGAGGAATACTAGAACGGCAAGGAAGCCATAGCTCATATCGAAATCAATCGCGCTGTGCGATAGAATCGAGATTGAAATGATAAAGAACAAGAAATGGCTGCCGCGAAGCTCCGGGTTTTTAATATAAGCTCTAATAAACAGATAATAGACCGTAACAAGAAAAGCAAGTAATAGGATCAGCCCGATCCAACCTATCTCAATCAAGGTTTGAAGGTAAAAGTTATGCGCCTGGTTGCTTGTATAGGGGTTGCTTTGATATTTTTCATACAAAACCGTCCAAGCACCGCCGCCGGCACCAATGAGAGGATAATCTGCAGAGACCTTTAAGGCGTCCCGATAAAACGTTTCCCGTTCCAGGACGCTATGCTGTTCAAAATTGATGGTTTCAATGCGGTTAGCAATGCTGGCTGGTAGCAAACTTCTAACTCCACTGCTTGTGAAGACGAGCGTAGCTGCCAATGCGCCGACTATTATGAATACAGCGGGAACCGCGACGAAGGACCATTTCGTTCGCCCGAGTTTCGCAGTTCTGTTTTCCAGCAATTTCAGCAGCTTGTCATGAGTCAATGTAATAACCGCTGCAACAAGAATGGATGCGCCTAGCAGTAGTCCCCATCCACTCAGAGGAAGATGGTTCCATATCGACATCGTTTTACCCTGACCTGAAGAAGGTTCTAGGATTTTGGAAATGCTATCAGAAATGGCCGTAATTTCGCTCAAAATAGCGAAAGATGAAACAATTGCGAGAAACATGTATATTAAGTATGATAATTGTTTGCCGATACGCAGGAAAGGAAGGATGATCAGCACAAGTACCGGAATGAATACAAGAGCGGCACGCGAGTATGTGAGCATGAATGATATCCATATCGGAACCAGCATAAAGCTATGAAGCGCTCGCCAGTACCACTGCTTCGTATGAACGGCGGAGAATAGCCCGCCCAAGAAAAGAGCCGCCAGAAAAGCCGCGTATGAGTTGGAATATTGGAATACGGATGTCAGACGATATCCGTTAGTGTCAGCCAGCCATAACGCGTTAGGGAAGTAAGCTTGACCAAGCAGATTCATTAAACCGTAAATGACAACAACATAACCGGATATTTGGATGGATAATTCAACAACTAATGTATTTAGTTTATTTTCCGTTATGTATAGACCGATGATGAAGAAGGCAGCCATCATGAGCTCAAGCTGCAGCATGAGCTTCGCATTGTGAACAGCAACCGCATTAAAGTACGACAAGAAGTACATAAAAGGAAGCACTAATACGAAGATTGATAGAAGAGATCTGTAATCCGTCAATCGCCAGGAACTGAAGAAACGAATACCGACAATAAGAAGAAGTAGGAATGCGTAGATCATGGATTCCAATAATGCACCTTCAAAATCGAAGGAAAACCCATTGAACAGTGCAATTTGAAACGGAAAAATAAAGAGGAATAGAGATACAGCTGCTAGTATTGCCCACTGGAGCAGGGAGATTTCGGATACGACATTTTTTTTGGATATCGACAAATCTTTTTTTTTCATTTCCTTAGGTGCTCCTTTGTGTTTGGAAAATACTATTATTTCATATCGCGTATTTTTTTATTCTAACAAATAGTATACGGTAAATCTAGAAGTGATGTTAACTTCACCCAAACGACAAAAAGTATCTTCCAATACCTATAAACCCCAGATATTCAATTAAAAGTTATTTGTTTGTTATGGTATAAAATTCGGAAATTTGGTAAACTTATTGAATTCATCCAAATAGAATTGAGCGCAACTTTAGCATCTTTTTTAGGTAAAATGCTAGAGACCATAATATAGAGAGCATATAATGTTACAATTTTTTTGATTCTTTGGTAAGATTGCGATAGACATTCGACATTATATTGGAGGATACGCAGAATTATGAAGATTCGCAAGGCAATAATACCAGCGGCAGGGTTAGGCACTCGTTTCTTGCCGGCAACTAAAGCCATGCCTAAAGAAATGCTGCCCATAGTGGATACACCTACTATACAATACATAGTTGAAGAAGCGGTTGCTTCTGGGATTGAAGATATCATTATTGTCACCGGAAAAGGTAAACGAGCAATAGAAGATCATTTTGATAATAGTTTTGAGTTGGAACATAACCTTAGAGAAAAAGGAAAGTTTGATTTACTAGACGAAGTACAGAAATCATCAAAGATGGCTGACATTCATTATATTCGCCAAAAAGAACCGAAAGGTCTCGGACATGCCGTATGGTGTGCAAGGAAATTTATCGGAAATGAGCCTTTTGCTGTCTTGCTTGGGGATGACATTGTTCGATCAGAAAAGCCATGTTTGCAACAAATGATAGAATTGTTTGACTATCATCAAAAATCAATTGTGGGCATTAAGCCTGTTCCGAATGAAGAAGTATCTCGGTATGGTATCGTGAATGGGGTAATGATCAATGAAAAGTTATACAATGTTTTGGAATTGATTGAGAAACCTCCTCTGAAAGTAGCCCCGTCGAATTTGGCGATTATGGGCCGATATCTTCTTACGCCTTCTATTTTTGATATTCTCTCCTCTCTGGAAGTTGGAACGGGTGGTGAAATTCAATTAACCGACGCGATTAGCCTGCTTGGTAAGCAAGAACGTGTACTTGCCTACCATTTTGACGGTATTCGGTACGATGTTGGCGAGAAACTCGGCTTTATTAAGACATCGATAGAATTAGCATTAGAACGTAAGGAATTAAAGAGTGAATTATTAGAATACTTATCAATTTTGCTGGAGAAAAAAGGAACGAGATGTTAAAAAACAAAGTCTTGTTAGTAAGTCCATTACCATTCACGAATAAAATGTCCGGACCTTCTATTAGATATGTGAATATGTATTTTCAATTAAAACAACACTTTCAAGTAACAATGCTTATCCCGTCGTATGATAGTGTAGAGAGTCAAGAACGTTGGTACCCGTTAAGTAACCCACAGATTCGTGCAATGGGTAAATGGGCAGACGTTATTATTGTTCAAGGAACAACCTTATTTCATTATCCTCTGCTGAAATCTTTGAATAAACCACTTGTTGTTGATTTATATGATCCTTTTATCTTGGAGAACTTGGAACTTCGTGGTAACGGGCTTGTTGATTCTACATTATATCAAATTGACATTGATATTCTAAAAGAACAAATAGTTTGTGGAGATTACTATATATGCTCAAATGATAGACAAGTTGATTTTTGGTTAGGTTGCATCGCTATTTTAGGTAAAATAAATCCTAAAACTTACAGACACAGTCACAATAGCAAGGAAATAATTGGTGTTGTTCCAATGGGGATTCCATCGGAAGAGCCTGAAAAAACAAACGATGTTCGTCGCCAATATGGCGTGAAAGAGAATGATTTCTTAGCAATATGGGCGGGTGGAGTATGGGAATGGTTGGATATTGAAACATTACTTCAGGCCTTTGTAATACTTAAGCACCGACATCCCTATATAAAGCTTTTAGTAATGGGAGCAAAAGAGGATGAGAAAATTACAGCATTCTGTAAAGACCACCAATTACTTGATAACAACGTAATATTGAGTGAATGGGTACCATACGAAAATAGACAGAATTACTTGTTGAGTTCCAATGTTGGAGTCATAACGCATTTCGATAATTTTGAGACAAGGTACTCGTATCGAACCCGTGTTCTTGATTATATTTGGTGTAATATTCCGGTGATCACTACTGAAGGAGATTACTTCTCTCAAGTTATTACAAAGAATAATATAGGAAAAGTTGTTAAGTTTAAGGATGCTAAACATATTGCCGACTCTCTTATCGATCTTTACCAAAATCCAGGCCTTTCCGTTACGATGAGAGAAAACATAAAGAATATGAAATCGGAGTTTTATTGGGAAAATACAATTAAGGATTTAATGAATTTCTGTTATCTACCAAGACGATTCCCATCTAAACGAAGTGGAGCTAACCTAACACGTACGATTGTTAAACCCATTCTTATGATAGCTAAAAAATTACTACATAAATATAAAAAGGTGATGAAATGAAGGGGATTATTAGGTTTTCCAAATCAATAAAACACAATAGGTACACCATCATTGGTATGGTAAAACGTGATTTAAAAACCAAATACGCCGGTTCATATCTGGGTCTATTATGGTCAATTATCCATCCGATAAGCCAAATTTTAATTTTTAGTTTTATTTTTTCGGTCGTAATGAGAATCAAACTGGGTCCAGAATTTACGGGAGTCAATTTTACTGTTTGGCTGGTTTGCGGTTTAATACCATGGCTATACTTTGTTGAAGTGGTGTCAAGAGCACCAAACACCATTATGGATAACGTGAATTTAGTTACAAAGATGAGGTTTAACAGTGAGCTTCTTTCTTTTAATTATCTTATCTCTGGACTGATTAACCATTTCATTTCCTTCTGTTTATTGCTGATATTTCTCCTGGCGAATGGAATAGATCTAAAGGCAACGGTATTTGTGCTGCCCCTTTACTTAGTGGGAATATCCCTATTCATGCTTGGATTAAGCTGGCTTCTTGCAAGTCTAACGGTGTACTTACGAGACATCGGACAGTTTATAGGAGTTGTGTTGAACCTCTGGTTCTATTTCACACCTATCGTCTTTCCATTTAGCGCCATTCCTAATGAATATAAAGTGTATCTAGAAATTAATCCTGTATTTTATTTAATTGAAGGATATAGAATGATACTGCTTAGCGATGAACCAATAAACTTTTATGGACTAATGTATTTATTTGCTGCAGGTATGGCCATGTTTTTGATTGGTGGTTTAATCTTTCGCAAGCTTAAATCCGGATTTGCTGATGTTTTATAGAGTTTAAATTATCATACATGCGAGGGAAGACTTATGGAATCTAAAATCAATGTTTCAGTTATTCTGCCAACCTATAATGGAATTGAATACATTGATGAAGTTTTAACAGCTGTATTCAGCCAAAAAACACAGTACAAATATGAAGTTATTGTCGTTGATTCCGGTTCGGTGGATGGTACTATTGAGATCGTCAAGAAATATCCGGTAAGATATTATGCCATTGATAAAAAGGAATTCGGGCATGGCAAAACAAGAAACTATGCAGCTAGTTTGGCCAATGGAGAATTCCTAGTTTTTATAACGCAAGATGCGACGCCAGCAAATGATTCATGGTTGGACGAATTAATCGCCGGTTTTCACTTGGACTCAGCCGTTGCTTGTGTATTCGGTAAACATATTCCAAGAGCGGATTGTAATCCGACAACGCAAAAAGATATAATCTATCATTTTAAAAACTTTTCAGTTACAAACGAGCCTTTGATTCAATATGTGGCAGATAATGAGGAGGGGTGGGAGCATTATCGCAACAACCAGGGGTGGATGGCTTTTAATTCTAACGTTAATTCAGCTTTACGCAAAGATGTATGGGAACAAATCAAATTTCGTGATGTGATCTATTCCGAAGATCAGTTAATGGGCAAAGATATTATGGAGAATAAATACAAAAAAGTATACTCACCTACTGCCTCTGTCATACACTCTCATAGTTATCCGTTAAACCAATATATTAAGCGTTTTTTCGATGAATACAGAGGTTTGGAGTTAACGCTCGGCTATATCGATCAAGTCACGTTATTAAGATTGATTCCTGCGAGTCTTAAGGCGACATATAATGATGCTAAATATATTATTAAGGAGTGCCAATATACCAAGAGGCAGCAGTTCTATTGGATATATTTCACATTTTGGCTTAATGTTTACCGAAGATTAGGGGCTTATTTCGGTGGAAGACATAAAAAAATGCCGCGTTTTCTGAAGCGAATGTTTTCGTTAGAAAAAAATGCAGGATAGCCTGGGGGAGAATATGTTTAAAAAGATACTTTATTTGAGTAAGCGGGCCGTATTTATATGGAAACACTCCGGTTTTAAAGCAATGATTAATATGGGGAAAAGCTACATTGCTAGAAGAGGGAAACCCGAAAATAATGTGGTGTCTGCCTTATCGGATGCATCACCTGATTTTTTTTGGAACTTTATCAAGGTTGATTTACAAAACAACCCATTTAGACCGCAAAGGATAACTGATAGCCGAAAGTTGATAATCAATTGGTTCATCCCGGATTTCGGTATAGGATCGGGTGGTCATATGACTATTTTTCGCATAATTCACTTTCTCGAAAAATTTGGACATGATAATCGTATTTATATTGTTGGACACACAAATTATTCTAATGGCCTTGACGCCAGAGACGCGATTAACCGCCATTTTATTTCCTTAAAGGCGCAAGTCGAACTGGGGCACCAAAAACCTAGAAATTGTGATATCCTTCTCGCTACTTCCTGGGTAACGGCCTACTATGTATATCGAGTAAATAATGCCAAGCAAAAAAGTTATTTTGTTCAGGATTTCGAACCGTCTTTTTATGCAATGAGTTCAGAGTTTGTGTTTGCGGAACAGACTTATAAGATGGGGTACAAATGCATAACGGCCGGACCTTGGTTGGCAAACATTATGAGGGAGAGATATGGTTGCGAAGCCGATTATTTTGAATTGGCATTTGAACCAACTGTTTATTATCCCAGAAAAATAGAACGAAAGAAGCAAACAATTGTCTATTACGCTAGACATGTTACTCCGAGACGTGGAGTTGAACTTGGCATATTGGCTTTGAGTATAGTCAAAGAACAGATTCCAGATTGTGAAATTGTCTTATTTGGTTGGAATGATTATCAAGGGATACCGTTTGAATATAAAAATGCAGGAATTTTAAACCACGAACAGTTAGCAATGTTATATAGCGAAGCAACTATTGGAATGGTATTTTCTATGACTAATTATTCTTTAATTCCGCATGAAATGATGGCATGTAAACTTCCGGTCGTCGAAATTAAATCAGAGTGTACACATACTGTCTTTACTGAAGGAGAAGCCGTATTGGCAGATTCTGACCCATTTAGCATCGCAAAAGAAGTTATAGCACTTCTTAATAACGAAGAGAAACAGAAACTTATGTCGGAGAAGTCTTATCAATATGTTCAACGTTTTAATTGGGAAAAATCAGCTCGTAAAATCGAGTCTATTATGAAGGGGAGTTAGTATGCAGGATATATCGATTCAGGTTTCTTCCTTGTCCAAACACTATAAGATGTATGCAACCCCCAAAGACAGATTAAAGGAAATGATATCCTTCAGTAATACGACCTATCATACCGATTTTTGGGCGCTTCAAGATATTAATTTTTTAGTAAGAAAAGGACAAACTGTAGGAATTGTAGGACAAAACGGCAGTGGTAAAAGTACATTATTGAAGATTATTGCCGGAGTATTGAATCCTACGTCAGGTAAGGTGAACATTAATGGTCGCATAGCTGCACTACTTGAGTTGGGGGCAGGTTTTAACGGCGAATTTTCGGGTCGAGATAATGTTTATTTAAATGGAGCTATACAGGGTTTTAGCAAATATGAAATGGACCAACGGTTTAATGAAATTGAAGCTTTTGCTGAAATTGGCCGTTTTATTGATGAACCCGTCAAAACTTACTCAAGCGGTATGTATGTCCGCCTAGCTTTTTCAGCTGCCATCCATATTGATCCTGAAATCCTAATAGTAGATGAGGCATTAGCCGTCGGCGACAGTCGGTTTCAAATGAAATGTTTTAGAAAGTTTGAGGAATTTCAAGAAAAGGGAAAGACAATCTTGTTTGTAACCCATGATGTTCAATCGGTAAAACAGTACTGCAATTATGCCTATCTTTTGGACAAGGGAAGAATTATTGACTCGGGTGAACCTAATCAGGTAGTTAATTCATATTATCAAATAATTTATGCTAACAGCGAGGAAATGGCTCAGATTAAACAAAAAGAAGAAAAGCCTAAAACATTGGGTACTATTCAAGAAACCCGCTATGGTACAGGTGATGGTGAGATACTTGATGTTCAATTTCTAAACTATGAAAATGAGAGCTTGGAGAAGGTTGAATCGTGCGAAACATGTACAATTCGTATTGTTGCGAAGGCAAATAAAGAATTGGAGTTCCCCATTATCGGATTTACAATAAAAACGATAAACGGAATTGAAGCTTTTGCTATAAATACCTATGACGAAAAGATTGTCATACCGCCTCAAGTTAAGGATGCTGTTTTTACAGTAGATTTTAAAACAAAATTGAATCTAGGAAAGGGAGAATACTTTGTTTCTTCCGGATTATCCGAGCGTGTTAATTTTGAAATAGTACCCGTAGATAGAAGACTTGATTTTAAAAAAGTTATAATCACTCCCAATAATATGAGTATAGGTATTGCAAACTTAAATCCCGAAATTCACGTTAACTCCAACCTAGGGAGCACGAGTAAACGTACCAATATTTTGTGAGGATGATATAAATGAGAATTTTATTTGTAACCCATCATCTGCAAGATTATGCTGGGACTGAGACTTACTTGTATACTCTTACTAAGAAGCTTGTCGAATGGGGTCACGAGATTACTATTTATGCCCCGCTTCTGGGTAAAATTAAGCAAAAAATTGAAGAAAATGGGGTATATGTTACGGATGACATTCTTGTGGCTAAGAATATCCGTCAACATGATATCATTCACTGTCATCATAATACGACTACTATTATTGCTAGAAAATACTTTCCCCATCTCCCGATTGTGGTTATGGTGCATGGGGTATTGCCTTTTCTCGAACAAACCCCAGAGATCGAACTTGGAATTAGCAAATATTTAGCTGTGAGTGAAGAGGTTAAAAATCATTTAAATAAAAGTGGTGTTACCAATGTTGATATTATTAATAATGCAGTTGATATTATCCGATATTCCCCGCTTACGCCAATCAATACAAAGCTAAAGAAGGTTCTGGTTTTATCGAATCACTTCGTGGACGAGATGAAAGAGAAAATTGAAGAAGCATGCAGGCGTTTGAACATAGAAGTTTTTCATATAGGATACCCAAATATGGTTTGGGATACTGAACACTACATTAACAAAGCTGACCTTGTCATTACCTTGGGACGGGGAGTTTTAGAGAGCATGGCTTGTGGAAGAGCTGTGCTCGTTTATGATATACACGGTGGAGATGGCATGATTACGGAATCTTTACTAGAAGAAAGTTTAAAGAATAATTTATCGGGTAGAAGGTTTCGAAAGGATTATACGGTTGATGATTTAATAGATATATTTCATTCATACCATCCAGAGATGGGGGAAGTGAATCGATCTATAATAATAGATAAGTTCTGTATTGACAAGCACTCAGAAAAGTTAATCGACATTTATAAAGAAACCATAGAGCAGTATGATTACTCAAATGTTATCAATGTACCGAATATAACCGACTATTTTTTCTTCTACCAGCAACAGGTTCAAAGCAAATGCCTTGAGTTAGATGTAAGATTAAATCGGGAAGTTCAACTAATGGATCAGATTAGAAACTTGGAGGTTCGTCTTGATGCATTTGAAGAAACGAATCATAAGTTAGAAGAGAAAAATAGATTGTCTGAAGAGACAATTCATGAGATGGAAGAGAAAAATAGATTGTCTGAAGAGACAATTCATGAGATGGAAGAGAAAAATAGATTGGTTCAAGATGAAAATAACGCTCTTAAACAAAATATTCAACAGATGAGCGAGAAATTAAAACAGTCCAAGTTCGATTTGGATACAGCAAACAGCCTAATAAACGAATTAAATAACGATTTAAACAAAATAAAATCCTCCAAAATATGGAGATATAGCACGCCTCTGAGGAAGCTAGTGGAGAAGGTAAAGAAAATATGAAGACTCAATTTCTCAATTGGCTGACTCGTTGGAAAAGTCGGAAAATCTCCAAATTAGTGGATGAGACTAATAATATTGATGGATTTCCGATTCTAATACATCCTAAATCCATCTTGACGAAGGGTGCTAAAGCAAGGCTTCTTGTCAGTGATATCCTTATAATCGGAACAGAATTTGGGTTTGCAAGCACTCCGGGTAAAGATCAATCCATTATCAACATTGGGGAGAGTGCCGAGTTGACTATTAGTGGAAAGGTTAATTTGGCACCTGGTGTTAGAGTAAAGGTAATAACCGGAGGGAAATTGAGTATCGGAAATAATACTCATGTTTCGGGATTTTCCAAAATATTTGCCTTTAAAGATATATCGATCGGGGAAAGCTGTATGATTTCATGGGATGTAACTATTATTGATTCTGATGTACACAAAATTGACGGTGTAGAGCAGATATGCGGGAGAATCATTATTGGTGATCGAGTTTGGATAGGACATGGCGCTTCAATTTTAAAAAATGTGAAGATAGGCGATAACGTTGTGATTGGTGCTAAATCGGTTGTGACAAAAGATATTCCGGCCAATTCGGTGGCAGTTGGTAATCCTGCAAGGGTCATCCAGCAAGGAATTACTTGGTCGCCCTAATATGGAAATTTCACTAATTAAATGTTTTACATAGGCATTAAAATTTAAATACAATGCGTGGGAGGCTGAAATTAATGAAAGGTATAATTCTTGCAGGCGGAACAGGCTCTCGCCTGTATCCACTCACCAAAATAACAAATAAGCACTTGCTTCCAGTAGGCAAATACCCGATGATTTTCCACTCAATTGCCAAGCTTAAAGAAGCTGATATTAATGATATCCTAATCGTCACAGGTAAAGACCACATGGGCGATGTGGTCAACCTGCTAGGCAGCGGACGCGAGTTCGGTCTGACCTTTACATATAAAGTGCAGGACGAGGCCGGTGGAATTGCTCAAGCGCTTGGAATGGCGGAGCGTTTCGTGAATGGCGACCAAATGGTTGTTATCCTGGGCGACAATGTATTCGATGACAGCATAGCGACTTTTGCGGATAATTTCCGGCAGCAAGTTAAGGGGGCCAAGATCCTTATTCAAGAGGTTCATGATCCGCAGCGGTATGGTGTGGCAGAACTCGACGGGGACAGAATCGTCTCGATCGAGGAAAAACCGCAGCAACCTAAAAGCAGCTTCGCTGTAACCGGAATATACATGTATGATAGCCGTGTATTTGAGATTGTACGGACGTTAAAGCCTTCCGGCCGCGGTGAACTGGAAATCACCGATGTTAATAATGCTTATATTGCTTCTAATGAACTCTCTTACGATATCCTGAAGGGCTGGTGGACCGATGCCGGAACACATGCATCCCTTACTAAAGCTAATGAACTGGCCAAAGATATCGTGTTCGGCGAAGAGTTCGGCAAACTTAAACTGTAAGAAGAATAGGTGAACTAATGAAAATCATACAAACGAATCTTCCTGGTGTGAAACTGATCGAACCTGCGGTATTCGGCGATCACCGGGGCTTTTTTCTGGAAAGCTACAATGAAGCGACTTTTAGAGCAAACGGTATTGAACACGCCTTTGTGCAGGACAATCATTCTCTTTCTGTTGAAACAGGCGTTCTCAGAGGCCTTCATTATCAGCTGAACCCTAAAGCCCAGACAAAACTGGTACGCGTAACGGCCGGTGCGATATATGATGTAGTGGTGGACATCCGCAAGGGTTCGCCTACGTTCGGACAATGGCAGGGCTTCATTCTTAGCACAGCGAATAAACGGCAGCTTCTTGTGCCGCAAGGCTTTGCCCATGGATTCTGCACGCTTGTGCCGAACTGCGAGGTTCAGTATAAGGTGGATGCTCTCTACTCGCCGGAGCATGACCGGGGTATTGCTTGGGATGACCCGGCGCTGGACATCGATTGGCCGACAGCTAGGCCTGTTTTATCTGAGAAAGATACGAAACATCCGGTTCTGGCTGAGGCGGAAACCAATTTTCTATATGAAGGGTGAGTTATAGCACGATGAAATTATTGATTACCGGTGGAGCCGGATTTATTGGCAGCAATTTTGTTCTCTATATCGCGAAGCAGTATCCCGATTACCATATTGTTAATGTTGATGCTCTGACCTATGCGGGGAACCTGGAAAATCTGCGTTCGGTCGAGAACCACCCTAACTACCGGTTTGTAAGGGCCGATATTGCTGACCGCCCTGCGATGGAGCCGCTATTCGCTGAAGGCATTGATATCGTCGTAAACTTCGCCGCGGAATCGCACGTGGACCGCAGCATTCTGCAGCCGGATATTTTCGTTCGTACGAACATTCTGGGGACGCAAACGCTGCTGGATCTCGCAAAGCAGTACAAGGTGCAGAAGTTTGTTCAGGTTTCGACAGATGAAGTGTACGGCACTTTGGGAGAGACCGGACTCTTTACGGAGGAAACGCCGCTGGCTCCGAACAGCCCGTACTCGGCCAGCAAAGCGGGGGCTGACCTGCTGGTCCGTGCTTATCACGAGACTTTCGGCATGGACGTCAATATTACGCGCTGCTCCAATAACTACGGACCTTACCAATTCCCGGAGAAGCTGATTCCGCTTATGATTCAGAACGCGCTGAACGACAAGCCGCTTCCTGTATATGGAGACGGCCTGAACGTTCGCGACTGGCTCTATGTGGAGGATCACTGCAGCGCAATCGATCTGGTGCTTCATAAAGGCCGCTCCGGCGAGGTCTATAATGTCGGCGGCAACAACGAACGCAACAATCTGCAGGTCGTGCGAACGATTCTTGCAGAGCTCGGCAAACCGGAATCGCTTATCTCATATGTTACAGATCGGCTTGGGCACGACCGCCGTTATGCGATCGATGCGGACAAAATTCGCACCGAGCTGGGCTGGCAGCCGAAATATGATTATGAGAATGGTACTAAGGCGACCATCCAGTGGTACCTGGACAATAAAGAATGGATGGAGCAGGTACTATCCGGGGCCTATCAGCAGTATTATAAGACGCAGTATGGTGAGCGTCTGGGTACGAATCCATGACAAGCCGCAGCTTGAAGGTACTGGTTACCGGCGCAAACGGCCAATTGGGTGCTGAGCTAGTCAACCTTTCGGCGGAAGGCTTCGACCTTCAGGGCTTCGGTCGTGATGCGCTGGACATTACGAACCTGAAGCAGTGCCGGGAAGTTCTAAGCGCCTATCAACCCGATGTTGTGATCCATTGCGCCGCCTATACCGCCGTCGATAAGGCCGAGTCCGAACCGGACGAGGCTTTTCGCGTTAATGCCGCCGGTACCCGTAATATCGCCTTGGCTGCAAGGGAAAGCGGTTCCAAGCTCTGCTATGTGAGTACGGACTATGTGTTCGACGGCAGGGGGACAATCGCATACAATGAAACCGACCCTACTAACCCGCAAACGGTATACGGCAAGTCGAAGCTGGCCGGCGAGCAGGCGGTGTCTTCGCTGCATGACCGCTATTTTATTGTCCGGACCTCATGGGTGTACGGTAAGTATGGCAATAACTTTGTGAAAACAATGCTTAAGCTCGCGGGCGAGCGCGATCAGCTGAAGGTCGTTGACGATCAGATCGGGTCGCCTACTTATACGCTGGACCTAGCGCATTTCCTGCTGGAGCTTGTTCGTACGGATTATTACGGCATTTATCATGCTTCTAATACAGGCGTCTGCTCATGGTTCGAATTCGCCAAGGCGATCTTCGAGGAGAGCGGCGCGTCGCTGCGGCTTGAGCCTTGTAAGACCGATGAATTCCCGCGTCCGGCTCCAAGGCCTTCTTTCTCGGTTATGGACCATTCGGCCATCCGGGTAAACGGACTGACAGACTTGCGGCATTGGCGGGACGCGTTAATACATTATCTAAAGGATGATAAGCAATGAACCGACGGGCGACTGCTAGCGTCTGCATCGTGACCTACAATAGTGAATCCGATATTGAGCGATGCATTCAAGCGGTACTGAGGCAGTCGCATCCGCCCGAGCGCATTGTCGTCGTCGATAATGCTTCATCAGATCATACCTGCGAAGTAGTGCGCCGCTTTGGGCCACCGGTCCAGCTCGTCGAGAATCGCGACAATGTCGGCTTTGCACCTGGGCAGAATCAAGCAATCGGACTTACGAATTCCGATTACGTGCTTGTCTTAAATCCGGATGTCGAGCTTGCACCTGACTACTTGTCAATCCTTATCCACTGGATGGAGAGCCATCCCGAGTTCGGCAGTGCGACCGGACAGCTGGTTCTGGCCTCCAATCCCGGTATTATTGACAGCACGGGCATCGATATGGGGCACACGCGCAGGGCATGGGACTGCGGGTCCGGAGAGCCGGTTTCGAGCTGGGGTGAATCCGGTGAAACATTTGGTGTATCCGGCGCGGCATGCGTTTATGCACGCAGAATGATTGAAGACGTCAGCCTGGATAGACAGTTCTATGATGAGTCCTATTTTGCATACAAAGAAGATGTTGACGTCGCTTGGCGAGCTCGGCTGCTCGGTTGGAAGTCATATTATCTGGCCGAAGCCAAAGCGCTCCACGAACGAGGCTGGAAGTATGAGGGACGCAGCAGCCGCAAACAAATTCCTTTGTTTCTGAGGCGCCATTCGTACCAAAACCGAATCTATACCATTATTAAAAATGAACCCGGTGGCTGGAGGATGCTTCTGTCTATTCCCCGGCTGATTGCGCTGGAAATCGCGCAAATCGGATACATAACGCTGTTCGAGCCCGGTTTATTGAAATGCTGGCTGGCAATCGTCCAATCACTGCCCCGGTTATTGAGACAGAGAGCAATTTTGCAACGCCGGATAAAAGAAAGAAAAGTAAAACTCTAGTAGTTCAGATGTTGGTTCTCTATTCTTTTTTTGATATAGTAGTAATAGATTCGACACCCGATACTAGAAAGTAAGGAATGAGAGACGAATGATCCGACAAAATCAACGGTTTCTAACCCAGATATATGTGCTTGCGGATCTGCTGTGTACCCTGCTCATGTTCCTGGCGGCATATTGGCTGAAATTCACCAGCGGCTTGATGACGCATTACAATACGCTGCCGTTCAATAACTATCTTCTCTGGGGCACGGTTTATTCTTTCGCCGCGGTATTGATCGGTTTCTATGTCCGCTTCTACGCGCCAAGACGAAGAAAGAGCTTCTCCTTCGACATTTTGAAAATCTTCCAGGTGCACGGACTCAGCTTCCTCGGCTTGCTGAGCCTGCTCTTCATTGCCAAAGAAGTACATATATCACGGGAGTTTCTGGCGATATTTATCGCGACTAACATTTCCGGCATGATCGCTTACCGGTATGCGCTTAAGATTATCCTCTTCAATCTCCGCCGCAAAGGCTTCAATAAGCGTTATGTTCTTATACTGGGCGCCGGTGCGGTGGGCCGCAGCTTCTACGACAGCCTCATGCAGCATCCGGAGCTGGGCTACGAGGTGATCGGCTTTCTTGACGATTATCAGAGCGGCCATGCCGATGCGCACAGCCACATGAAGCCCATTCTTGGAACGATGGACGACCTGGATAATATTCTCGACAAGTTCATGATAGACGAGGTTATTATTGCGCTGCCTTTGAAAGCGCACAAGAAATATGCCTTCATTATCGATAAATGCGAGAAAACAGGCGTAAAAACGCTAATTATACCCGACTTCTTCGACCTGCTTCCGGCACGGCCTTTCTTCGATAATTTTGCAGGTATGCCGCTTATTAATGTCAGGGACGTTCCCCTTGATGAGTTGAGCAACAGGCTGCTCAAACGGGCGTTTGATATTATTTTTTCGCTTATAGCAATCATAATAACCTCACCAGTTATGCTCTTTGTCTATATCGGCATCAAGCTTACTTCTCCGGGACCTGTCTTGTTCAAGCAGGAGAGAATGGGTCTTGACCGCCGTAACTTCAACATGTTCAAGTTCCGTTCGATGCACGTGTCCGATCCGGGTACGGCCGATACGCAGTGGACGACCCAGAACGATCCGCGGCGTACGCGGTTCGGGACGTTCATTCGTAAGACGAGCCTGGATGAGCTGCCGCAATTTTTCAATGTTCTTGCCGGACATATGAGTGTGGTGGGTCCGCGCCCGGAGCGCCCGTTCTTCGTCGAACAGTTCAAAGAGGAAATTCCGAAATACATGATCAAACACCATATCCGTCCGGGCATCACCGGTTGGGCGCAAACGAACGGTCTACGCGGCGATACATCGATCCACGAGCGGATTATGCACGATCTCTTCTATATTGAGAATTGGACCTTCTTCTTCGATTTGAAGATTATCGTCAAGACGGTTACGAAGGGTCTTATCAATAAAAATGCATACTAATATGGAAATGCTAATGCCGATGTCGATGCCGCACCTTGTTTCGGTCATTATTCCGACCTATAATGCAGGACCCTTATTCGGGGAGCTTCTGCTGAAGCTTCAGCGCCAGACGCTGGCGCCTTATGAAATCATCGTAGTTGACTCTTCTTCGACCGACGGTACAGCCGATGCTGCCAAACGTGCGGGAGCTCGGGTATTTACCGTACTGCAAAGCGAATTCGACCATGGAGGTACCCGGAACTATGCAGCCGGCTTGGCACGGGGCGATGTCTTCGTCTTTATGACGCAGGATGCTTTACCTTCTGACGACAGGATGCTGGAGGAACTGGTGAAGCCATTCGCAGACGAGAAGACGTCTTGCGTTTACGGAAGGCAGCTTCCGAGACCCGATGCGAATATATTGGAGCGTCTTTCCCGCGGCTTTAATTATCCGGAGCATTCAATGAAGAAAGATAAGTCCGACATCCCGCGGATGGGCGTCAAGACATTCTTCTGCTCCAACGTATGCGCGGCTTACCGCAAGGAAGTATTTTACGAGGCGGGTCGCTTTCCTGAACCGGTAATCTTCAATGAGGATTTGTTTTTCGCGGCAAAATGCATTCTCCAAGGCTACAGCGTCGCTTATGCGGCGGAAGCGCGGGTTATTCATTCGCATGATTACACCCTGAAGCAGCAGTTCCGGAGATTTTTCGACAACGGGGTATCCATGCGGAACAATGAATGGGTGTTTCAATATTCGGCAGTAGGCAGAGAAGGGTCCCGCTTGCTGCGGGCGCAGCTGTCTGCTCTGTATGAAGAGCGCAAATGGCTGTGGACGGTGAGACTGATCGCCGAATCGGCTGCCAAGTTTCTAGGATATCAGCTTGGTACAAGGTACCGGAGTCTGCCGGCAGCGCTCTGTATACGACTCAGTATGCACCGGAAGATTTGGGACAAGCTGGGCCCGTATGGACAGGCAAAAGCAACTTCGATGAAGCTATAACGAAGGCTCCGGATGAGAGGAATCCGGGGCTTTTTTATAGATCATGGAGCAGGGGAAGGAAATTTTAATCTTCGCAAGGAGCAGCTATCCGTTTCTTCTTTAAAACTGCAGATTTTGTCGACATTGAACAAAAATTCGTGCCGTTTCGTATCTGGTGACCCTTGCTCCATTAAGAAACAAGCGGAGCCAGTTGGGCTGCCCGAACGCTAGTATTGACACTAATTTATGACAAAAGGTAACGAAATAACAATGAAAACGCTTCCTATTAAGCGCTTTCAACAGCATTCCAGCTATTTTGTTAATTTTTTAAGGAATTTTTAACGTTTTAGAAGGAATTCGAACGAATTTGTCGTATTATTAATATTACCTAAATTTTTTATAATGCGAATAGAGGGGTTTGAGTTATGGACGTTCGTTCTTTCCAATTGTCCGATTACCAGCCTGTGATCCAACTGCTAGAAACCGTTTTGTCGGCCGAATGCTACGAGCAAACTATGGAAGCCTTTGCCCGTCAGCTATCATGGGACAGTGAATTGGTACTTGTGGCCTCTGTTGATAATGAGATTGCCGGGATCGTAATCGGTACAATCGACAACAACAAGGGTTACTATTACCGTATTGCCGTTCATCCAGAATTTCAGCGTCAAGGTATTGGCAAGTCATTGATCGGCTGCCTCAAGCAGCGTTTTGAGCAGCGGAATGTGCAGAAAATTTTGGTTACGATGGACGAGCATAACGAACCGATTCTATCGCTTTATGAATCGCTTGGCTATGCGACGACGGATTTCTTCCGCTCGTTTCAGAAGCTGAGCATCGTCGCAGGCTAACCTTCTCAATTATTGCAGTCTTATAAATTAGGAAAAGAATGGACAAGCATATCTTAGACGTCATTGATTTTGGCGCTCAGATATGCTTTTCTTATCATATAAAACTTCTATGGGAGCACCAGTGATGGAAACGTATCGTCCGAGTGTAATTAAGAGCTTCAAACATAACGGCCATCTGCACCGGATGTGGCTGGAAAATTGGCATGTTCCAAGCGAACTGCTCTCGGCGGCTCATAAGGCGGAGTCGATGCTTGTGTTCATCAACCGGCAAACACCTATCCATGAGGCCGACGGCAAGCAGTGGATCAGCCGTGTACCGGCTGTTTCCTTCTTTATTCCAGGGCAGTGGTATAATGTTGTGGGACTGATTGAAGAGAACGGCGTGCGTTATTATTGTAATGTCGCATCCCCGCCTTACTTTCAAAACAGCATTCTTACGTATATCGATTACGATCTGGATGTTATTGTGACCAAGGGCGGACCGGCGCTAATCGTGGATCAGGAAGAGTATGAAATTCATAAAGCCGCCTATCATTATTCGGCTGAAGTGAAACGCAAGGTGGCGGAAGGGCTCAAGTCGTTAATGGTGCGAATTGAAAGCGGACAAGCACCGTTCGATGATGAACAGGTTAACGCTTATTACGAGGCATGGCACAAACAGACAGGCGAGGTGTAACAAGCGTATGGATAATCATCCGGATTCGCTCCAAGGAACTGAGCCTGCCTCATTCGAGCCGCGCAAGCGCTCACATGCGGCGGTTAAATCGAGTATTCGGAAGACCGGGAAGCCGGAGAAAAGAACGGGGAAGAAATCGGATTGGCGTAAGGAATTGTGGGACTGGCTAAGGACTCTCGTCATTGCAGTCACTGTAGTATTGCTTCTTCATTTTTTCGTGTTCAACTTGTCGACCGTTGAAGGACATTCGATGGAACCCACGTTATACGAGAAGGAATGGCTCTTTATCAATAAATACTCATATCGGTTCGAATCGCCTGAACGGGGAGATATTATAATTTTGGAAGACCCTTCGGAAGAGCATGATCAGAAGGAATATCTGGTAAAACGTGTGATCGGCGTTCCGGGCGATACGATTGAGATTCGCGGCGGTCAGCTGTACCGTAACGGAGAGCTCGTTGTGGAGCGATACACCGACACGGAGATAGAAGACTTGGATTATGGGCCGGTTAAAGTCGGGCCTGATCATTATTTTGTAATGGGCGACAACCGTCACGCCCGGGCGAGCAGAGACAGCCGCTCGTTCGGTACCGTGCCGCGGGATCTTATCCGGGGACGGGCTGATTTTATATTGTGGCCGATTGCTAATTTGAATGCGCTGTAAGCGGTGGGAGTTGTAAATGTTGAAGGATGTCATGATTTATACGGACGGCGCGTGCTCGGGCAATCCGGGTCCGGGAGGCTGGGGGGCGGTATTGTTCTACGGCGCCCACCGGAAGGAAGCATCCGGCGCAGAGCCGGCTACAACGAACAACCGGATGGAGATCCGGGCTGTCATTGAAGCGCTTAAGCTGCTGAAGGAGCCGTGTAAAGCGTCGGTATACAGCGATTCGGCTTATGTAGTGAACTGCTTTCAGCAGAACTGGATTCGCGGCTGGCTTAAGAACGGCTGGAAAAACAGCCGCAATCAGCCGGTGGAGAACCAGGACCTCTGGAAGGAGCTGTGGTCGCTCATGCAGAAGCACACGGTAACCTACGTAAAGGTGAAAGGGCACAGCGACAACGAGTGGAACAACCGCTGCGACGAGCTTGCGCGCGAGGCGATTAAACGGTTGTAGATTGACGGCCAAAGCGGAAACTTGCCAAATTAGTGGCGAAGACAGGGTTACATACCTGAATTAAGTACATCCGTCAGTCAATAAGGAGGGGTTCGGGTGAACGGCAGCAGCGCAACATGGGAGAAGCTGAAAGCGGAGATGAAAGCTGCTGCGGCCGACCTCGGCATCGATAAAATCGGAGTCGCATCCGCCGATCCGTTCCGGGAGCTTAAACAGCGGTTGCTGCGGCACCGCGAGCTTGGGTATGAGTCCGGCTTCGAGGAGCCGGATCTGGACAAACGGACGGAACCGGCGCTCCTGTTCGACGACCCCCAATCGATTATTGCGATTGCGATCGCTTACCCGTCGAAGCTGCAGCAGGCGCCCAAGTCGGAGCCCGGGGCACGGCGCGGCATCCTTTCGCGCTCGGCTTGGGGCGAGGATTACCACAAGGTGCTGCGCGAGCGTCTCGGCAGGCTTGAAGACTGGCTGCGCGAGCGTGTGCCGGACTTCCGCTCCGAGAGCATGGTGGACACAGGCGCGCTGTCGGACCGTGCGGTCGCCGAGCGGGCCGGTATCGGCTGGATCGGTAAAAACTGCGCAATCATTACGCCGGAGTGGGGGTCCTGGGTGTACCTTGGCGAGATGATCACCAACCTTCCTCTGCCCCCGGATTCGCCGGTAACGGAGAGCTGCGGGGAATGCACGGCCTGCATCGACGCCTGTCCGACGGATGCGCTGGTCGGGCCGGGACAGCTCAATGCGCAGCGGTGTATTTCGTTTGTAACGCAAACCAAAGGCATTGTGTCGGACGAGCTGATGCGTAAAATCGGCAACAGACTCTATGGCTGCGATACTTGCCAGGTCGTATGTCCGGAGAACCGCGGCAAGAATTGGACGCATCAGCCGGAGCTTCAACCCGATAACGAGAAGGCGAAGCCGCTGCTCGTGCCGCTGCTCAAGATGGGCAATAAGAAGTTCAAGGAGCTTTATGGCGCCAGCGCCTCCGCATGGCGCGGCAGGAAGCCGATCCAGCGCAACGCCGTCATCGCGCTTGGGAATTTCAAGGATCCGAGCGCGGTGCCGTCGCTAACGGCTGTACTAGGCGATGATCCGCGCTATGAGCTGAGGGCGACCGCCGCATGGTCGCTGGGGAGAATCGGCGGTCCGGAGGCGACGAAGGCTCTTGAGCGGGCTCTCGGAGGCGAGAGCGATGAGGCTGTTGTGGAGGCGATTAAAGCGGCGCTGGCGGCTGCGGGAGCTACGAGCGCCGCTGTGCCGGCTGACGGAGCCGGCCGGGCCGAGAGGGAGGCAAGCCGTAATGAATGATATCATGTACTGGTCGGAGATCGAATCGCCCATCGGACCGCTTGTTTTACTGGCAACGGATGAGGGGCTTTGCCATGTCGATTTCGGCAGCTATGCCGACAGGGAAATTCCGCTTCGGAGGTGGGCTGACCGCTGGTACCCGGGGGACGGTACTCCATGGATTCACGGGGCGGAGCATCCGGTCATTAGCGAAACGACCGGCCAGTTAAAGCGATATTTTGACAGCCAATTGGATGTTTTCAGCGTGAAGCTGGATATCCGGGGCACTCCGTTTCAGACGAGGGTCTGGCAGGCGCTGCTGGATGTTCCGTTCGGCGAGGTCCGCTCCTATAAGAATATTGCCGAATCGATAGGGCAGCCCAAGGCAGTACGTGCTGTCGGAGGGGCCAACAATCGGAATCCGATCCCGCTTATTGTTCCTTGCCACCGTATAATCGGGGCCTCTGGCGACCTTGTCGGCTATGGCGGCGGAATGGAGATCAAAACCTATTTGCTGCAGCTTGAACGGTCAGAGGGGAAAGGGTGAGCAACATGAGATATATAGAGATGGAGTCGGTAGAACCGGGACATTTTCTCGGCAAAACGATCTATGCGACGAACGGAACGGTGCTGCTTTCCGCAGGGGTTCAGTTAACGGTGTATATGATTAGCACGCTTAAACGTATCGGCGTTACGAATTTATATATCCAGGATGCATTGACGCTCGACATTGAGCCGGAAGAAGAAATCCTCTCCGAGGAAACCAAACGCGCACTCATCCGCAGTATGTCTGAGAGCATGGATGCCATCAGATCGGGTAAAGACTTCAATTCCCGCTCAGTCAGCTTGGCGATAGACGATCTCCTTAATGATGTTTTAAATAACCGCGAAGTACTCGTTCAACTGAATGATATCCGCACGCGTGATAACGCCGATTTCGTGCATGCAATGAATGTTTGTATGATCTCTACCCTGCTCGGAGTGAACATGAATTTGAATCAGAATCAGCTTAAGGAACTTGCGATCGGCGCCCTTTTGCACGACCTGGGAAAGCCGGCGAGCGAGCCGCAGGATGGCGAGAGTGAACCGAAAAGGCACACGTGGAGAGGGTTTGAGCTCCTGAAGGCGAAGCGGGAGTTCAGCCTGCTTATCGCGCATGTTGCCCTTCAGCATCACGAGCATATCGACGGCAGCGGTGCACCGCGGGGACTTACCGGAGACCATATTCATTTGTACTCGCGGATTGTAGCGGTAGCCAACACTTACGACAATTTGCTGCAGAAGGAGCATGACGGCAAGCGTCTGAAGCCGCACATTGCTTGCGAGCAGATGCTCGCTATGTCGGGTAAGGAGCTTGACCGTGAGATACTCGTTCAATTTATGCGCGTCGTCTCCATTTATCCAAACGGGGTATCCGTCAAGCTCTCTACACGGGAAACCGGTGTCGTTGTCGGACAACACCGCGGTCTGCCGGGACGCCCGATCGTGCGCCTGCTGGAGCGTGAAAGCAATGACGCCATCGAGAGCAGGGAGATTGATCTGGCAAAGAGAAATACGGTGTTTATCGATCAGGTTCTGGGTTGACCCTGCGAGCGGATTCCCGGATTGCGGTTGGTAGTCTGGACATGCTATGATAGGTTGCAATATGAAATTTCAACAGATAAGGTTTGGTGAGAGAACGATGTGGACGACCATTATAATCTCGGTTGTGACGCTCATAGTAGGCGCCGTGGGAGGTTTTTTTGCCGGGGTTTATTATTTGCGCAAGCAGCTGGAGAAAATGCAAAGCGATCCGGAGATGCTTCAAAAGATGGCGAAGCAAATGGGCTACAATATGAACAAACAGCAGCTTCAGAAAGCACAGCACATGATGAAAAATCAACGGCCGGGCGGCGGACGGAAGTAGAATTGCCGCTTGTCAGGGAAGGATGCGAGTCAATTGGCGGGAAAGAAAGATTACGTCAATTCTGTCGTTTCGGATAACCACGCACAAATAGAATATCATATTAAACAGATTTTAAGCTTGATTGGGGAAGACGTCGACCGTGAAGGATTGCTGGAAACGCCTGCGCGCGTCGCCCGCATGTATGAGGAAATATTCGCGGGCTACGATGTGGATCCGCGCGACGTACTGGGCGTAACGTTCGATGAACGGCATGAGGAGCTCGTTATCGTGAAGGACATTGTTTATTACAGCCAGTGCGAGCATCATATGGCTCCTTTTTTCGGCAAAGCGCACATCGGTTATATACCGAGCGGTAAAATCGCCGGATTAAGCAAGCTGGCGCGTCTGGTTGAAGCGATTACGCGGCGGCTGCAGGTGCAGGAGCGTATAACGTCGCAAATCGCGGACATTATGGACGAGGTGCTCAGCCCAAACGGGGTTATGGTTGTTGTAGAAGGCGAGCACCTGTGCATGTGCGCCCGCGGCGTCAAGAAGCCGGGCAGCAAGACGGTGACATCCGCGGTTCGAGGAGAGTTCCGGAAGAGCGCCGCGCTGCGCTCGGAGTTCTTGTCTTTGCTGAAGCAGTAACAATAGGCGGTTCCCATAAGTCGCTGGCTTTCGCGGCAATAGGGGGCGGCCTTTTTTGTTTTGTTGACTAAGCAGAACGCGCGAGGGTATAACCGGCTGGCGCGAGGACGTGGGTTAGACGAGGCGAGGGTGTGGAAGGGGAGGAGAATGAGAACGGCGACAGGGACTATGACAGGAATGGTGTGGTGCTGCTGTCCGCTAGAACTTCCCTGCGATTTACGCTAGTGCATAAGAAAAGCCGCCCTGAAATTCAAGGCGGCATACGTTCGTTGTTAAACTGGTTATCGGATGCACCGAAATCGGAGTCATTTAGGAAACACGGCCTACGTCGTGACAGCCGGTTTCCAAGCGGCGTTAACCTGGCTTA